>JAFYYN010000181.1 GCA_017557525.1 Lachnospiraceae bacterium | reverse complement strand
GTTCCCGTCGTTGAAGAAAAGGACGGGAAGCTCATGCTGTCGCTCAACTGTGAATGCTACCGCCGCCTTTCCGAGGCAGAGCTCGACGAGCTGTGCGACTGGTGGGAGAATACAGTCGCGGAAGCAAGCGAGGAGCTCAGCAAGAGGCGTATCAAGACCAAAAAACCCGGCAGGATAATCATATATCTGTGGTTTATGAAAGGCTGGGCAATCGAGCCTGTGTTTCCTGCCAGACAAGGGGGCGTATAATATGAGGATACCAAGCGAAAATGAAGTTCAAAGCTATCGCAGCCGTTACCCAGCAGGGACAAGGATATGCTGCGACAATATGCCTGACGATCCAAGACCTGTACCGCCCGGTACAACTGGAACTGTTGTAGGCGTTGATGATATGTGCAGTATTATGGTTAGGTGGGATAACGGTCAAGGGCTTTCCCTCGTTCCCGGAGTTGACAGCTTTCATGTCATATCTCAGGAAGAAAGTGTATCCGAAGAACCTGACATGGAGATGCAGTTATGAAGGTCAATGCCGCGGAAGAAAGCTTCGAGCTTGTGGAAATGCTCGGACAGCGCGTACTTTTCACGAATATGAGGGTCGACCGCGATACCGTCCCTCAAGACCTCTATGTATATGAGGTCAGGCACGACGATGGCTGTACAGGCGAGATATGCGAAATAAAGCCGTCGGTAATGGTCAATCACTGGGGAACGATAATCTGCAAAGAGCCTATTGAACTTGACACCAAATGGAACAGCAGATTCGTCGATAAGGACGACTACAGCTATCTCGGCGACGATGTCAGGCTCGATGAATACATAAATACGGACTGCTGTGAAGCTGAGTCCGAGGGAATGGAGATGAGTTAATGGCAGAAATGAACAGACCGAAATGCCCTATAATCGGGGCTGACGGCAACATATTCTGTATCCTTGGAATGGCTTCAAGGACGCTTAAAGAAAACGGCATGGCTGATGAGGCACAGGAGATGTACAGCCGCGTTACCTCCTCGGGAAGCTATGAACAGGCACTTTGTATCATAACCGAGTACATAACGCCGTGCAGTCAGGAAGAACTCGGCGAGGACAGCCTATCCCAGCAGTATTAACTGCTGTTAATATATATTATTCAAAAACAGCGACGGCTCGGCGTATATCGCCAATCTCGGAGCGATAAAGGAGGAATGAAATATGAATACGTCCTGATAACCTTTGAGGGAAGGAGGTCGTATGCAGACACGCAAAAGATACGAAAAAGCGAGCGTTGTCATATGCGGCGATATACCGTCAATGCTGAGAAAAGCGAGGCGGACTTTTTTCTTTCTGCCATACGAGCCACGGAAATGGCGAAACGGCAAGGAACTGCCGAAATACAGGGAACGATAATCGGGTGTCGGGGCAACACAACAGCCCTCATTGATACGGGCGATGTCCATACGCTGATGATAGGCGCGGCAGGCGTAGGCAAGACCGCGTATTTCCTGTACCCGAACATCGAGTTCTGCTGTGCAAGCGGAATGTCGTTCATCAACAGCGATACAAAGGGCGATGTGGCGCGAAACTACGGGGAGATAGCAAGGAAATATTACGGCTACAATGTCTCCGTCTTGGACTTGCGTAATCCTACACGCTCTGACGAGAACAATATCCTGCACCTTGTGAACAAGTACATGGATATTTACCTCGCAGACAGGACAAACCTTTCCGCAAAGGCGAAAGCGGAGAAGTACGCAAAAATAACTGCGAAAACCATAATAAACATCGGCGGAGGCGACAGCGCGAGCTATGGTCAGAACGCGTATTTCTACGATTCGGCTGAGGGTGTGCTGAGTTCGATAATACTGCTTCTCGCTGAATTCGGGGAGAAGAACGAGCGGCATATCGTGTCGGTCTTTAAGCTGATACAAGACCTCATCGCCAAGTCCGCGCCGAAGAACTCAAAGGACAAATATGCGATGTATTTTGCCAAGCTCATGGACAAGCTTCCGAGCGACCACAAAGCAAAATGGCTCGCGGGAGCGGCACTCAATACGGCGGATCAGGCGATGCTCTCAGTCATGAGTACCGCACTCTCCCGACTTAACAGCTTCCTCGACAGCGAGCTCGAACAGATGCTGTGCTTCGGGACTGCAATAGACGCAGAGAGATTCTGCTCTGAAAAATCGGCGATATTCATTATCCTCCCCGAGGAAGACCAGTCGAAATATTTCATGGTATCGCTGCTCGTACAGCAGCTGTACCGAGAGATACTTTCTATTGCCGACGAGAACGGCGGAACGCTGCCAAACAGAGTGATGTTCTACCTTGATGAGTTCGGCACGTTCCCGAAAATTGAGGGCGCGGAGGCTATGTTCTCCGCAGGACGAAGCCGAAAGATATCCATAGTCGCTATCATACAGAGCTTCGCACAGCTTGAGCAGAAATACAGCAAGGAGGGTATGGAGATAATCACGGACAACACTCAGCTCACGATATTCGGCGGATTTGCTCCGAACAGCCAGAGTGCCGAGGTGCTGTCAAAGGCTCTCGGAGAGAGAACGGTGCAGAGCGGCTCGGTATCCTGCGGCAAGGAGCATTCGCGCTCGCTGCAGATGATGGGCAGACCGCTAATGACCGTAGACGAGCTCAAATCCATGCCAAAGGGTCAGTTCATCGTTATGAAAACAGGGACATACCCCATGATCTCGCCGCTGAAGCTATACTATAAGTGGGGCATTGAATTTGAGGAGGCATATATGCTTCCCGACAAGGGAGCAAGAGAAGTCTCATATATGGAACGCGACAGGCTCTTCCGTGCGATAGAGCAGAAATATCCGCAGACAAAGAATGAGCCTCCTGCCGAGGAATACGAGTTCCACGATGTGCAGGAGGCAAAGCCAAAAGTTAAGACAAAAAAGGTCGGTGATATGAATGATAGTGCCAGAGAAGATATATAAGCTGAAGCTCTCGTCGACTGAGATAAACGTATACCAGTACCTGTGCAGCAGAGCAAACAAGCAGGGAGAGTGCTTTCCCTCGCAGACTACGATAGCCAAAGCTGTGAATATGCACAGGTCGACTGTGAATCAGGTGATAAAGCGGCTGGAGGGCAAGAAGCTGCTTATCATTGAGCAGCGAAAGCGCAGCAACGGCGGTACTTCCTCAAATCTGTACAGGATAGAGGTGATATAGCTTGTTCGATTGGTTAGAGGACGTCATAAGGTGGGGCGTTGAAAGGAGCGATCCCGTTGACCTTATCACGGAGGAAGCGGTCAAGCTCATACTTGATATGGCTTTTGACTGGCTCTATTTCATGCTTTATGACGCTATTTCAAGCCTGTTCACGGTCATAAACGAAACGACCGCAAATATATTCGACCTCCCGTGGATAGCGGCTTTCATTTCGCTGTTCCACCATTTGGGGTGGATACTCTTTGTGTGTGGACTGATAGTCGCAGTCTTCGATACGGCGATAGGCTACGAGAACGGTCAGGCGAACATAAAGGGAACGTGCCTCAACGTACTGAAAGGCTTCTTTGCCGCAAGTCTCATCACGGTGGTGCCTCAGAGGCTGTATTCATTCTGCACTTCCCTGCAGCATACCTTTTCGATAGACCTGACAAACGCTATGCTCCAGAATACCACCGTATCGGTAATGGACGCAGCGACATCTGTGCTTGATTCACTTAGTGCAGATGTTTCACCTTCAAGTCTGTTTTTCATTATCCTGTTCGGATACTGTGTCATAAAGGTCATACTGGCGAATGTGAAGCGCGGTGGGATACTTCTGTGTCAGATAGCTGTCGGCTCGCTGTATATGTTCAGCGTACCGCGAGGCTATACGGACGGCTTTGTTGGCTGGTGCAAGCAGATAATAGCGACCTGTCTTACCGCTTTTCTTCAGACATCTATCCTTTATGTCGGGCTTATCTCATTTCAGGAGCACCCTATAGTCGCAGTCGGACTGTGCCTTTCTTCGACCGAAGTGCCTCGCATAGCGCAGATGTTCGGACTCGACACAAGTGTAAAGGTCAATATGATGAGCATAAGCAGTACGGTGTCAATGGGCTCGAGAGTTATACGGGCTGTCGGCAAAAAATGACATGGTATAAAAATCCGTTCAGTGGGACGACATTTTATCTTTTTGACAGGCAACTAAGCGATTTTGCATTGACACTTATGGTTGGATAGTGTATAATACAAGTTAAATAATAAAAATATATTATTTTGCTTAGTATTTTAGTCTTCTAATAGCGTTTAATATATAGAAAGACATATATGTATCTGTCTGAAAGGAGTTCCCACTTATGGATAACGGTGCAAGTAGCTACCGCCGTTTCCTTGAAGGTGATGATTTGGGCATGGTAGAATTGATTCGTGACTATAAGGACGGATTACTACTATACCTTAACAGTTATACCAATGATTTGAGCTTAGCAGAGGATTGTGTACAAGATACGTTCATAAAACTAGCAACAAAAAGACCTAAATACAGCGAAACATGGTCTTTTAAGACTTGGCTGTATACTATCGGAAGAAATACCGCTCTGAGTTATATTAGGAAATATTCAAAAAGGAAGACACTTCCTCTTGATGAACTAATGGAGCTAAAGGCTGAAACCGATATAGAAAAAGGATTTTTGATCGAAGAACGGAAGATATCTTTGTACAAGGCAATTCGTAAACTCAAATCGGATTATCAAAAAGTGCTTGTACTTACATATATTGAGGGCTTCAGTATTTCTGAGGTTTGCGAGATACTACATAAGAACAAGCGACAGATTGATAATCTGCTTTATAATGCGAAGAAAACACTGAGATCAGAACTTGAAAAGGAAAACTTTCATTATGAAGAATTATGAAGAAATGGCTAAATTGGTACTCGAAGCACGAGACGAGTACGTCAAAAAGAAAAAGAATAGAGTTCTATTCCTAAAAAGGGCATCGGTTGTCACTTTTGGAGCAGCTGCGGTACTCGGAATAGGCATCTTCACTCATGCTATGAAACCGCCGAAGAAGCCGACTCCAAGCCAGTCGGGCATAACAGTCGAGACTGAGACTACCTCCGCAGAAACGACGGTCGCTTCCACTTCTCCGAGCACCACCGCTTCGAGGACAACTACAGCCGCGCAGACGACTGCCGCAACTACTGCGGTGACTACAGCTTCTGCTCGGCAGAGCGTGACAACAGTCCGCACGACAGCGACTGCGGCTCGCACGACGAGGACAGCGGTCAGTACGACAGCGGTTTCTTCTTCCGAAACTACCTCTTTTTCAAATACCACATCTGCTACTGACACCAATGCGAACACAACAACAGCTGTAAGCGAATATACAACTACTACTGATAATAGTTCAAGCGGCGAATTTCCACTTGAAAGTCCAAAATCTGAATATGATATAATGCTTGAAGAAAGCTTTCAAAATCTCGAATTAATTGATGGCTTGAATTATTCGATGGACTGTTATTACGCTACAGATAAGCAGGTCGGAGAACACCTTTTTGACATCGAACTTGAACCCACAGAACACAAAGACTGTCTGCCTTCATCAATAAATGCGAAGGTTTATGAATTCAAAAACTCTGTTCACGAGTATCAGCTTATTGTTAAGTTTGAAGGCTCAGAAGAATTCTACCCATATGTAAACTTTGATTACTTGCGTCAAATCATAAATACCGAAAAGGAGGGATCATTATGAAAAAAACTATAATTGCTTTCCTGACAGCCTGCGTCATTACTGTGCCGAGTATCCCTGCATTTTCAAATGCGGCAGAAGCTGAAAAGCTGACATTTAATGATTATATGTCCATGACAAACGAAGAAGTAGCTTTGAATTACCAAACTGAAAAACTAACCGAATGCAGCTTCGGTGATGAAACAGTAGAAGATGACATAAAATTCGAGAAGTATCTGAATACTCCTCCCGCTTTTTACACAGGCAATAATTATTGTTCGCCCGATTATGGCGCTTATATGAGATTCATCACAGGCGAAGTAGCTCCATATATCACATTCTATGTAAATATGAATACACAGCTGTTAGAAATGATATCACCAGATGAATTTGGTTATCCGTCTGATTGGAGAATAGAAACTGTTGAAGGTAAATGGGTAGTTGAAATGGCTGACGGTACGAAGACTATCCACCCCATCCACGAATACCGCCTGTATGTTCCTGTTGAGGTAATATCCGATTTTGAGACGTATATCAGGCTTGAAGCTTCCAATCAGCATTTTACAGATATCGAGCAAAATAACAATTACGGTATTTATTACTGCGAAGATATAGTCGGACAGTTTAAGAGCTATGGTGAAGCAGAGGCTATCATAGATGGCAACATCGTAGGAGATGCAAACCTTGACGGAAAAACCACAGTAGCCGATGCGGTGGCTATCCTCCAGCACATCGGTAACCGCGACAAGTACGGGCTAATGCCGCAGGGACTTATCAATGCGGACGTTGATGGAGTTGCAGGCGTCACAGCCAATGACGCGCGTGTTCTTCAAGAGTGGGACGCTAACAAGTGACACAACTCTCCTCCATATTACCAAAACAGCGGTACCTGTTATCAGGTGCCGCTGTTTTTTCGCCCAATTCGATTTAGTTTTACTTTTTTCAACAAACGGAATATGGCTATGTCTTGACATCAAGAAAAGCCGATGATATAATGAAAGCAGAAAGGACGGTGTTATTATGCCGAAGAAAGCAACTGAAAAGACAAAGGCAGAAACATCATTAAAGACAATAGTTCAGGTGAATGGTAAGGATATCGATGTGAGCAATATTGCTGCGGACGCATTAAAGGCTTACAAATCTGTTCATAAGAGAAAAGTTGTAAATGAATTCGTTGTTTATGTCAAGCCCGAAGAAAACGCCGCTTATTACGCAATAAACGGTGAAGGTTCTGATGAATACAAAATTGAACTTAAATGAGTAAAAGCAGTCGGGCGAAAGTCCGACTGTTTTTTATGGAGGGAAACGAATTGAAAACATACATCTATCCCGACAATCTGAGGGCTGCGGTAAAGCTGTGGTTCTGGAATGTTCGGGATTTTATTATTATCTGCACAGGCGTCATATTGTCCGCCTTCATTTTTGCGAAGCTGTTCACTCCCGTGCCATTGGCTCTGACCGCCTGTTATGCGTTTCTGACGCTTCGGGCAGAGGACACAGCCATCATGGACTATATGGTAAACGCCTTCAGATTCTTCTGCACGACACAGCAGAAGTATTATTGGAAGATAGGAGACAGTCATGGAATTAAGGAGAAATAGGAACAGCCTGCAAAGGCTCATAGGCTTTGAAGTGTTCACGAAATACGGCGTAAAAACCGACAGATACGAATTCGTGTTCTATCACGTCGAGCCGACAAATATCTCAGTTCTTCCGCCAGAGGTCATTGAGCAGAAAATGCACGACCTCGCAATGGTGCTCAGTGTAGTGCCAGAGCTTGAGATAATGGCTCTTGACAGCTGTGAGTGCTTCGATGAAAACAAGGCATACCTCCGCAGGCGGCTTGCCGAGGAGAAGAACGAAGCAGTGCGGAAACTGATCGCGGCAGACCACGATTTCCTCGACCAGATACAGACGGGAATATCGTCGGCGAGGGAGTTCCTGTTCGTATACCGATTCCGCAGAGAAAAGGAAGAACAGGTGCTCAGCCTCATAAACCGCATAAGCAAAGCTATCGCCGACCACGGCTTCATGGCGCGGAGACTGACAAAGCCTGAGATAAAGCGGATGCTTGCGCTGTATTTCGGCACAAGCACCAACGCGGACAGGCTCCCCGATATTGAGGGCGAAGAATATGCAAAGGAGGTTGCCGATGGGCTTATTCAAGAAGAAACAGCTAACACCTGAACAGCAGGAGATGATTGCTGTAAAAGACTTTTTTGACATGGTGCTTCCCGGTACGCTGCGCTTTTTCCCTGACAGATATATCTGCGGAAATTATCATAAGTGCGTGTGGGCTGTGACCGAATATCCGCCGAACACCGAGGAAACAGCTCTGCTCGCACATCTTGCAGACAGGGGCGGAGTTGCGCTCCACATCTACAACAGGCTCGTCGTCCCTATGGAACAGCGCAGGATAATTCAGCAGGCTAACCGCAAAAACCGCATGATGACCTCGACCAATGATGTGACGGATGTCGTCAGAGCAGAGAATAACCTCAGCGACATAAATGCTCTGCTGACGGAGGTAGACCGCAACAAAATATGCCTTCTGCACACAAGTGTTTTTATTGAGCTCAGGGCTGAAACAGAGGAAGGTCTGAGGGAGCTGCAGGAGGACGTTCAGATGGAGCTTACCCGTTCAAAGATATCGGCAGACCGCTTGCTCCTGCGGCAGAAAGAGGGCTTCCTGTCGGTGCTGCCAACGGGATATAACGCGTTCGGAGCGCTGTACGAGCGAGTGCTGCCGTCGAGCTCGTCGGCAAACCTCTATCCGCTTAACTACAGCGGCAAGACCGATCCCAATGGCTTCTACATCGGGCGCGACAAGTTCGGCACTGATATAATCGTTGACTTCGACAAGCGGATGGACGACAAGACCAACTCAAATGTGCTCATTCTCGGCAACAGCGGACAGGGCAAGTCATATCTGATGAAGCTACTGCTCTGCAATCTGCGCGAATCGGGCAAGTCGGTCATCTGCCTCGATTCCGAGAGCGAGTACGAGGACTTGTGCAATAATCTCGGCGGCACATACATCGACATGATGTCGGGCGAATATATGATAAACCCGTTAGAGCCGAGATTCGGCGGAGAGCCCGACAGGAGCGAGAATGAATCCGACTGTATCCGCAGAGTATCACGGCTCAGTCAGCATATATCCTACCTGAAAGACTTTTTCAGGGCGTACAAGGACTTCACTGACAGCGAGATAGATACGCTCGAAATAATGCTTATAAAGCTATACTCACGCTTCGGAATAGACGACAGCACCGATTATTCAAATCTTTCACCGACGGACTATCCCACAATGTCAGACCTCTATGAGCTGACAGAAAAGGAATACAACGACTTTGACAACAGCAGGAGAAGCCTGTATACCGCTCAGACATTGCAGAATATCTGCCTCGGTATCTACAGTATGTGCAACGGCGCGGAGGCACAGTATTTCAGCGGATACACCAATATACGGGACGGCGAATTCGTCTGCTTCGGCGTGAAAGGTATCATGGACACCAACAAACAGCTGAAAAATGCCCTTCTTTTCAACATACTCTCATATATGAATGACAGGCTTCTCGGCAATGGAAACACAGTCGCGGCGATAGACGAGCTTTACCTCTTCCTGTCGAATATGACAGCTATCGAGTACATCAGGAACGGAATGAAGCGTGTCCGCAAGAAGAATTCCGCGTTCATACTTGCCTCGCAGAACATCGAGGACTTCCTGCTACCGGGGAGAAAGGAGTACACGAAGCCCCTTATGAGCATACCTACGCACAATTTCTTCTTCAATGCAGGAAATGCTCCTCCTGCTGATTTTATGGACGCGACACAGCTTCTCAAGTCCGAATATGACCTCATAGACTATTCCGAGCGCGGCACTTGCCTTTACCGCTGCGGAAACGAGCGGTATCTTTTACAGGTACACGCTCCCGAATACAAGGAGAAGCTCTTCGGAAAGGCAGGAGGAAGATAATGGAAGCACTTGCGACGGCAGGAAAAGCCCTGCTCAAAATGGTCGCTGTCGATACGGTGGCAGATAGGGAGAAGCGCAACAGAATATTCATAGCCGTCGGGAGCATAATAGCGGCTCTTGTTTCGGTGATACTTCTTCCGCTTGCAGTTTTGTTTGTAATAGTTAATTCAGAGCCGCCTACGCTTGACAAGGCGGCTTTTTTGTCACAGCTTACGCCCGAACAACAGTCACAGCTCGCCGATATGGAAGCCGACGGTCAGGCAATAGCGGAAGCATTGGCGGAGGCAGGCTTGCAGGAGCAAACCATTAAGGCACAGCTCATATATCTGTCCTGCTTTGACGGCGAGAGGCTCACGGACTTCGCAGCCTACGCCGAGCACTTCGCACAGGACGATGAACAGCTCATACAGAGCCTCAACGCTGATTACGGGCTTGAAATAGACTATGATGAGTTTATTCAGGCATATACGCTGATAACGAATGATAAAGGAGAGTGATAATAATGAGAGTACGACTGCGAAACAAATACGATGACAAATACGGCATGACAGTCCAGTTGCCTAAAGAGCCGATGGAGCTTTACGATATGCTCGACAGCCTTGGCGCGGACAATGATTATGACAATGTATACATGAGAATAGACGATGAGCGTATTCCCAAAGCAATGCGCGACGGCGGATTTTACGATGATATCTTCAAGCTGAACTTGCTCGCACAGAGGCTTGAACAGTTAACACCAGCCTATACAGCAGGCTTTACTGCTGTCCTCTATGGTCACGAGGAGTACAACCTTGATGACCTTATACTCGTAACATACGGGCTGGAAGCGTATCCGATATATCCCTGCAGGGACTATGCGGAGCTCGGCGAGGTGGTTATCGACAATGATATGATACCCGAGGTTGAAAACTGTCCCGACGAGCTCATACCGCACCTCGACAAAAGCTCCATAGGCAGGCTTGCTGCGGAGAAGTTCAGGGGAACATTTGTCGGGCGTTATTACTGTGAAGTCGCTGACTATGAGCCGCCCGATATGAATATAGCCATCGCAAAGCCGCCAAGAAACGAATTTCAGATACTTATCGGAGCTGACGAAGAAACGGCACAATGGTGTCCGCTGCCTTATGAGGGTGATGTATCAGGCATGGAAGTATACGGGTTAAGGTCACCACTGCCGAAAATACAGGTAGTCGATGATATTGCCAAGCTGAACGAGGTCGCGGAAAAGGTCGCCGAGCTTGACAAAGCGGAGCTGATAAAGCTGAAAGCGGTCATGGAAAGCAACTGCTACCGCGGCGCAGGCGGTGCGCTCACGGCACTGGATGAACTCGACCATTATGAGTTTGACGCGAGCGTTAAGACGTACAGTGGATACGGCGGAGAATACCTCAGTCGATATCTGCCCGATAACTTTGACATGAGCATTATGGATACGAATTATCTGTGCGATGTCGGAAGCAAGGTGCTCGAACGCAAAAGCGGAGAGATGACCTCATACGGTGTTTTGTCGGGCGTTGAGCAACAGCTCTACTCCGCGCTCGTCATACAGGAGGAAGAAGAAATATGCGATGAAGGACTTGAAATGGGGGCGAAACAATGACGGTAAATATACGGCACAGAGGCAGGAGATGGAGCGAGGACTTCCCGAAGAACAGCTACGAGCTCCTTGACCTTGCCGACAAGCTGAGGAACGATTATCCGTTCAGCGTGAAGATAGAGAATATGTTTGAGCTGGACTATGTGTACAACGAATTTCAGATCAGTTCGCTTGATGATCTTGTGCGGCTGAATCTGTTTGCAGAGCGTTTTTCCGAAATGTATGATGAGGACGAGGCGATAATGTTCGCGCTGATGACCAAGTACCCGAAAGCAGAAATATCCGAGCTGCTCGAAATGACATACGGGCTGTCGAGCGTGACCGCCTACCCGTGCTGTAACGACGAGGAGCTTACCGAGCTGGCGTTCAACAACGAATGGCTTCCTGAATTTGAGGACGCTCATTACGGGATGCTCGAATACCTCGATACAGACAAAGTCGCGGCTGAGGTCTGCAAACGGCGTGAGGGATATATGTACGGCGGCTTCTATGTTGAGCCCGACGGGTACAACGCTCCCGAAGAAACAATAGAGCTTCCGAAGCCCGAAACGGGTTTCTTCCGTCTGCTATTGGCGGCTGACCGTGTGAATCGCGTACCCGACAGTGCAAGCTCCGAGTGGCTCACGCTCCCGTGCAGTAAGGCAGACCTTGAGGTCTTCGAGAAGCGGCTCAGCTGTCCGATAAACAAGATGATATGCATAACTGCGCGGTCAGCTCTCCCGAAGCTCCACCCTGTCACGATTCAAAGGAGTGAGATACCTGTGCTGAACGAACTCGCGCTGAAGCTGTCTGAGCTTAGCCGCGACGAGGTCGTTAAGCTGAAAGCCGTAATGGAGCATTGCGACGTCAAAAGCATCGAGCAGACGGCACAGCTTATCCCTCGCCTATCGGAGTATGAGTTCGATCCGCTGTCGACAGACGCAAGCATTTACGGCAAGGTATACCTGTTCAACAATCTGCCGACAGGCTTCAATACGGAGACATTTGCTTCGGCGGATATGGAAGAATTCGGCAGGAGCATACTCAGTGCCAAAGGCGGCGGTATGACTTCATACGGAGCGGTTTCAGGTCGCGGTCAGAGCCTTTTCACTCCGATAGCTAAAGAGCTCGCTGAGGACGAGACAGAAGATATTGAGGAAGGTGAGGAAGAAAATATGGAGGTGTGTTTGACATGAAAGACAGAATAGTCCTATCAATGAGTGAGGAAAAGCAGTCGGCACTTGAGATGTATCTCGCGCAGAAAAGCACTTCGCTCGCGGCGGAGATTGACAAATTTACGGAGCAACTTTATGCCAAGACAGTACCGCAGAACGTCCGCGAGTACATAGAGCTGACCTCAGACAGTAAACCCGTTCGCAAACCCAGACCGCCGAGGAGCTCCGATGGCAGGTCGCCTTCGGGGCAGTGACTATTGTGTAGCAAGATAAAGCCGCGTGGTCGCGGCGGTCACAGCGGACGGCGAAGCCGACCGCATATCGGGACAAAGCGGCAATTGTGTTTCGGAGTCGTAATTAGGACAATTCTGAGATTTCGGAGTCGCAGAACCGCATACGCCTGTTTACAGGCAAAATCTCAGGAGTCGGAGGCATAAAAATGGCATTTGACAACAAAATAAAGTTTCCGCTGTGGGTTTATCCGCAGACGATAGAAAATGTGAGAACACATTACAGACACGACAACTGCAAGTCTCAAAGTGAGTTCATAGAGAAAGCGATCGCGTTCTATATAGGTTACCTCGACGAAGAAAAATCCGTGAACTATTTGTCGCCGCTTATAACAGAAACTGTGAAATCAACTATCGCAGGAACGGAGCAGCGGCTCTCACGTTTAATGTTCAAAGTCGCGGTAGAGCTTGGAAAAATATCTAATATGCTCGCGGCGGTAAATGAAATTGACGATGAAACCTTGAAACAGTTGCAGGCGATGTGTGTCAACGAAGTACGCCGCATAAACGGTATCATCAGCTATGAAGATGCAGTTGAGTTCCAGAAGGAGTAAGTCATGCCGAGGTTAGTTGTGGTGAGTCGCTACCTGAAAAGCGGCAGCAGTAAGAAACTATCCAACTACGTTAAGTACATCGCTACCCGTGAGGGAGCAGCAACAGTGAAAGAGAATAACGGAACAGCTCCTGCGACAAAAAGTCAGCAGGAGCTTATTTCTTCTCTTCTGAAAGATTTCTCTGACAGCAAAAACAGTTTCGCTTTTGAGGAATACAAGAGCAGTCCTACGCAGAAGAACGCTTCAAAGTTTATCGAGGAAACCATTGAACATAACGCTGACATAGTCGCAAACAAGAAAAACTATATGGGCTACCTTGCAAACCGTCCAGGAGCAGTTAAGTTTGGCTCACACGGATTGTTCTCACAAACTGATGAACCGATATCGCTGAAAAAGGTTACAAAGGAAGTCGCGGAGCATAAAGGAAACGTGTGGACTCACGTTGTTTCTCTCCGCAGGGACGATGCTCAGAAAATGGGTTACGATAACCTGACAGCGTGGCGCGAGCTTATAAAGCGGCAGATACCGAACATAGCGAAGCAGTCGAAAATTGACATGGCAAATCTGAAATGGTACGCTGCTTTTCACGACAAGGAAACAAATCCTCACGTTCACATAGTGGTTTATTCCACAAATGAGCGTGAGGGATTTCTTACTAAACAGGGCTGTGAAAAGATACGCAGCGGTTTTATGAATGATATTTATGCCGATGAGCTGAAACATCTTTATCAGCAGCAGACCGATACTCGTGACTTGCTGAAAGCGGAGAGTGCAAAGCTCATGAAAGAGCTCGCAGATAGTATCAATTTAGAAAAATCTGTTGATACCGAAATCGTTTACCTTATGCTTAAACTCCACGGACAGCTTCAAAAAACGAAAGGGAAAAAGGTTTATGGGTACTTACCAAAAGATACAAAGCGAACAGTTGAGGAGATCTTTCTTAGGCTTTCGCAGAACGAGTCCATACAGAAGATGTATAAGCTGTGGTGCAATATGGAGCAGAGCAAGCATGACTTTTACTCGTCCGCAAAGGTCGAGTTCCCGGCAATGGTCGATAACGAGCATTTCAAGTCGGTGAAGAATATGATCGTTAAGACTGCGGCTGAGCTGAACTTTGACGTAACTGTCAGAGAGAGTATATCGCCTTCTGCTGAGAGCGGCGATACTAACGCCGAAGTATCAAGCGGCTCAGGTGCGGAATCAAGCGAATTTGGGATAACCGAGCCCGAATCTACCACCGATGAGTCAGCAAAAGCAGAAGCAAACAGTGACGCTTTAGCAAATGCGGCATTGGGGCTTCTTGCTTCTCTTAGCAGAGTAATCTCGGATGATTATGACAGCGAGCACAAGGAACTCAGCTCGAAGGTCGATAAGAAGCTTCGGAGAACGCTTGATAGAAAGAAGCAGGAACTCGGAATCAAGTCGGAATATGGTCAATTATATTGAGATAGCGAGAAAAGGGCACACCAACGTAATATTGGTGCGCCCTTTCGTCAATTCTGCTCATTAAAACACAATTATCTGGTCAAATGTGAACGGTGATTTCAATATCATTATAATCATTATGTATTGAAATGTAAAGACTTTTTTGCAAATTTATATAAAACCCATTATTTCTGGAGGTGTTACTGACGGTTTATCTGCAGAAATAAAGCTGATAAACCGTCAGAAATACAGTCAGAATGGAGTGATATCAATGGCAAAAAGAGGAAGTAACATTTATAAGAGAAAGGACGGTCGCTTTGAGGGCAGAGTCCATGTCGGATACAAGGCCGATGGTTCAAAAAAGTATAAGTCCGTGTACGGAAGTACGCTGTCGGAGGTAAAGGATAAAATGTCACAGCTTTATTCTCTCAGGACAGAAAAGGCAGCATTAACAATAAAACTTACCGTTCATGAAGCTGCGGAAGAATGGCTCAGTTCCGCACGTTTGCGAGTAAAGGAGTCAAGCTATGCAAATTATGAGAATATTCTGAATAAGCATATCCTGCCGATTCTCGGCGGAGAATATATCTCAGCTCTTAGCGCGAGCAGAATCAACGAATTTATCCATTTTAAGATGACAAGCGGGAGGTTAAATGGAAAGGGCGGCTTATCAGCAAAGACGGTTCGTGATATACTGACCGTTTATCATAGCATAGAGCGTTATGTGTATCGTGAATACGGGATACGCGAGTCGAACTTTACTATGCCCAAAACAGAACGAAAATGCACAGATGTGCTTTCACGTGAAGAACGACAGCAGTTAGAATCTTTCCTGATCAATAATATGTGCCTTACAAACCTTGCTGTATTGCTTTGTATGTTTACAGGGCTTCGTATAGGCGAATTATGTGGCTTGAAATGGAGCAATATTGATTTTATCAAAGGTACTCTATCAGTTGAAAGGACTGTTCAGCGTATTAATAAAAATGGCAGTTCGCAAGTCGTGATAGGGACTCCAAAGAGCCGTTCTTCAGTCAGGACAGTTCCGATCCCAGAATTCTTAATGACTCTACTCGAAAAATATAAGGGCTACGATAATTTATATATTATAACAAATTCTGCAAAGCCAATGGAACCGCGAACTATGCAGAACAGATTCAAGTCAATATTGAAGTCTTGTGGCGTAAGAAATGTGAATTTTCATCTTCTCAGACACACTTATGCGACGGTCTGCATAGAAAAAGGATTTGATCCCAAAGCTCTCAGCGAGATTCTCGGTCATGCCGATGCAGCAATAACCCTGAACAGATACGTCCATTCATCTATGGATGCCAAAAAAGAATATGTAAGTCGTCTTAGTCTGTCTGCATAAAATTTAAACCGTCAGTTAGCCGTAGAGTGCTTTTATGCACATGCCTATAATTCGGCATATTACGAGCACGATTTGATAAATGAGCAGAATTGACGAAAGAACGACTTGCTTTATGATAAATATTATTCCCACCAAAAACGTTGTCATACTATTGACTTTAAGAAGTTTTCTGTGCTATAATTGTCACAAAAATTCCTTAAGATGAGGTGCTGACAATTGATAGATAAAGAAACCTGTGCAATGCTATTCGAAAAATATCATAGAATTGTATATAATAAGTGCTACAAATATTTGAAGAATACCAGTGCGGCAGAGGATTGTACTCAAGAAGTATTCTATATATTGTTGAAAAAGAAATCAAAAATCGACTTAACGGATAACCTTTTATCATGGTTGATAGAAACAGCTAAGAGAGTGTGTAAGAAGTATATAAGAAAAAATTCTAAGATATTTCTCGATATTGATGAGTATTCAGAAACCATTGCCGATAAGAATTCGTCCGTAGACAAACCATTATTTGATGAAGTCTATGAAATACTTGATAAGGAAGACGCTGATCTTCTTTTAGTGTATATCAACTCAGATCATGGCAAGCGACAAGAAATAGCCAAGCGCCTTGGAATAAAGACGACAGCTCTGTATCAGCGAGTCAAAAGAATCAGAGAACGTGTAATGGATTATTTGAACAATGAATAATGAGCTTTTATACATATATCAGATTAAATGAATGGAGATTTTTTATGAACAAAGATGAATTAAGAATGCAGATGGCTGATTTGAATCTTGAGATCTTATCAGATTTGAAAAAAGACCTTGCTAATGAAAAGAGCAAACCTTCAATTGAACGTGACGAGAGTTTCATTTCAGAGCTCGAAGACTTGATTGCTCAAACAGAAGAAGAAGTCCTTAGTGAAAGCCGAGCACGTTCTTTGGACAAGTCATTGAAAATGCTTGATGAATACAAGACACCAAGGAAAATCAAATTGTTCAAATATCTATCTGTTGCTGCAGCGGTATTAATAGTTTTTTGGGGGCTAAATACTGCATCAATGAAGGTGTTTGGACAGAATATGTTTTCAGCCGCTTACCAACTCACCAAAGGTGGTATAACTATATCAACGGATGATCCTTCAAATAGTGATGAACTTACCGTATCACCAAGTGATCCATATGGTATGAAAGCTAAATGTGCCGAATACGGCTTTTTCCCTGATACACCTTCGTATATTCCAGATGGATTTGAATTATACAACTTAATCGAAGGTACTGAAGATAATCTAGATGTGATTATATTTATGTTCAGAAATGAAAACATGATTCTTAACTTTTACTTTACCAATTATAGAACAAATAAGGAAACATCACCTATTAGCCTTCCATCCGATACATATAATGTCGAGGAGGAGATAATAAACGGGAATACATTCTATATTCTTAAGGAGGATAATCAGTTTACTGCTATATTTACAAAAAACGGAATTAAATGCAGAATCTTTACTGAGAATGTTGATTATGATGAATGCATAAGTATTATAAAATCAATATGATTAAAATTCACAAAAATTAGAGATGCTGATTTGTGAGATATTACAATTTTTTTCTCTTTGTGTTGGATTTGGTAGTTTTTGAGCATTCCATATTAGAAGCTCGAAAACCATTGATTCAAATTAGGAGGGGAAATATGAAAAAAATAGCATTATCTATTATTCTTTCATTCTTGATTACAACGGCCTTGATTCCTCAGTGTTATACATATGCTATTGATACAGAGCCTTCAATTCTAACAACTACTGAAAACGTCGAAGGAGACCGAGCTGCAGGTTTAATAGTTGATTGTGCTCTTTCATGTTCAGGTGGTTCTAAGACAGTATATATAAATGCTGAAGTATATGGCTCGGATATAATGGGGAAAATTGGATTCAAGAATATTAAGGTTCAGCGAAGCACAAATCAGTCCACATGGACAACTGAAAAAACGGTTTCTGACAAGATTTCTGAAGATGCAGCATATAAGATTCTTTCAAATTATGCTGTTTCGGTAGACGGCGGTTATTATTACCGTATTGTTCTTGATAATTATGCAAAGGAAAAAACATGGTGGTTCCCAGAAACACAGACATTCACAACCACATCTAATTCCGTTTGGATTAGCTGATTATAATATTTTTTTGATGCTTTTCCAATCTATATAGAAGATGTGATTTGAAGTTCCATCGGGGTCAGTTCTATTTTGATTGAATTACAGCATACATTCTGAGCGTACTATGTACTGTGATCATTCGCTTGGATTACAAGCATACTTTCTTTATTGAATTTGTAGTGCATATTTTTAACCATCTAAAGTATAGGAGTGAGTTTTTGTTGATAATAAGAGAAGTTGTTTTGTTGGGAACATGTATATGTTTATTTGGAAGTTTGATTTCATGTAGTATGAATAATAATGATGGTAGTGCAGATATTACGTCCGAGAGATATAGAGATTCTGCTGAAGAAATTGTCATACACCTTGCAAACTCGGGTGGCGAGAGCAAAATAACTGAAGCTGTCGAGAAGTTCAATGAATTGAACACGGGATACCGTGTAGAAATTGTGGAATATGAGCATCCTGATTTATATGCTAATGGCGGTGTGCCGCAGCAATCCGAGTTGAATCTTATTGATTTTGAGTTGATTCAGGATTTAATAAATACGACTGATATCGACATTGTGACTAATACCTGCTTTTATAACCAAATAAATTATATCAATCTTCTAAAAAAAGGAGCATTTACCGATCTGTACAAGTTCATGGCAGGAGACGATGAAATCAACACAAAAACTCTGAATAATCATGTCTTAAAGCTAAATGAAACTGATGGTGCTCTTATGTCTATCCCGTTATTCTATGAGGTTTGCACGGTAGGTGGAAATTCTCAGTATGTCGGAAATAAGGAAAACTGGACATTCGATGAAATGAAAGAATTGTGGAACAAAATGCCTGAAAATTCAACAATTTTTGGGGGCAGAACAAAAGAAAATGCCTTTTATGTTACTATAAGGCATAACATAGTTAAGTATATCGATTATACTAATGGAACTGTACATTTTGATTCTGATGATTTTAGGGATGCTCTTGAGTTTTGCAATTCATTTGAGTACGGCAATCAGCAGAAGGTAGAATATGATTATTCTGCTCCTTCATTTTGTTTCGAGTGCACTATAGATGCATACATGCCTACAGCCAATTTTGAACTTGGAAGCAACGAACCTAAAATTACACTTGTTGGCTATCCAAGCAGTGATGGAAATGGCGCATATCTTACCGCGTGTGGAAATACTTTTTCAGTTTTAAATTCCTCTGATAAGGAAAAGCAAGATGGAGCATGGCAGTTTATTCGAACATTCCTTACTGAAGAATGGCAGGAGGAAAATGCTGTATATCATGATGGGAGTACAGATTATTTTACACAGAGCGGTTTTTGTATCAATCTGAAGGCGAATGAAAATATAAAGAAAAAAGTTGTCGAAAAAACTAATTCACCGTCTACATATGAAAGTAAGGGCGAAACTGTTGAAGTACAATTCCCTTCTATCGAAGATTGTAATGCTCTCGATGCATACATTGATAGAGTCAATCGTTGGGAGACGGGTGTAAACGAAAGTATTAATGAAATCATTAAAGAAGAAGCTTTTGATTTTTTTGCAAGCGAAATAACGATTGATCAGTGCGTTGAGCGTATCCAGAATAGGATGTCAATCCTTATAAGTGAACAAAGCTAAGTATATTCGATTGATATTCAGTATTTTTAAAATGAGAGGAGTTTTTTAATATGAATGTTATGAAAAGAATGATAATTACCATTACTGCAGCTGTGACCATTATGTCGTCTATATCAGCGTTATCAGCAATTGCAACTTATCCGGCCACAGATACGTATAATACAACTGATTATTATGTTTATGGCAATGCAAATATTACTGATACATTCTGGACAGCTGGCAATAATCCATATCGTCGAAGAAAGACAAATAGTACATCAGTCTACGTTAACAACACTTCAAGTTATGGCACATATATGGATATATGGGGATTGGAATATGCTGGAAGTACAGACAAAATTCATGTTGGTTCTGCATATGCTGGAGCATCTCCGACGTATAGAGATGAACAAATATGGGTGCCGAATGATGGACCAAGATTTGTTAATCAGTTTGTTTATGAAAGAGGACTTCTTTATGTAGCTGTATATTTTCATGGTGTTGATGGCGGAAGTGGGTATTGGAGTCCTGACTCAATCGGAAGTTATCCTGTAATTAATAATCTCTAAGACTTTTTTATTATCTCAGAAAAAACATATGCGAAATTGATATCGGTATATTTTTTCTGAAAATGTTCAGGAAGAAAACGCTGTATACAAAAACGTATGCAGCGTTTTTTACTAAATCAATTTGGAGATTTTGCTTTAAAATGGAAAATCACATGAAGGTAGTGAGAAATATGAAAAAAATAAAAAAAGAAATCTGTGTTTCATTAAACAACAGATTCTTTCTTATTCCTCTGTTTGTATTATCCACAGTATCGCTTTTACAATGCATAGAGGCAGTTTCTATGTTTCATAATTATTTAACAATGATTAGTGACAAAAAAGAGACACTAAATACTGGATATCCAATATATACTTCTTTTAATCTGTGGATTGGTAATAGTAAATCTACTTATTCAACTGTTTTTTTTATTATTGCTCCATTATTAGCTTCGACTCCTTTTAGTTGGTCGTATGTTAGAGATTTAAAAAAAGGCGTATTCCAGTATGAACGAGATGTGAGAAAAAATATTGTTTATAGAATGGTTGCTGTTTTTGTATCATCAGGGCTGATATGTGTAATTCCATTAATTATTAATTTTGTATTAATATCAGTTTTTGTACCTTCGTTTGTACCAGATTCAATATATGATATTAATTACGGTATATTTTCAAATAACATGATGGGAATCATTTTTTATCGATATCCATTTGCGTATATATTAGTATATATTATTATGAGTTACGGATTAAACGGATCTCTTGGATGCCTTGGATTAAGTATTTCGACCATTTCACAATCTAAAACTGTTGCCATTCTTTTTCCAAGTCTATTGTTTTGGGTGGTAGAGAGTTTAAAAAACAATTTGTATGTATGGACGAATCGTGAGATAATCACTACGTCATTTTTTACAGCGAATCGTCCACAATTTGATAACTGTTTTATGATTACAATAGAGTTAGGTCTAGATATATTGCTTACCTTATTATTTTTTTTGATAGGATTAAGAGGTGAAAGGATGAAAGATGAAGAAAGCAATTAAGGGTTCTATTGTTTTATTATTGATTATTCTTTATTCCGTAAGGATGATATCAATAAATAAAGCTACAAATTCCTCAAAGACAATTACATATGAATATGGGGCAGAAGTACCTTTTGAAAATGATTTTTATGATGATATCACCGATAATCCACATGGTTATTCGATTTCTGTTGTAGATAATAGAATTATGGATAGAGAAAGCTTTTTATCCTTTTACAATGTTTGTGAAGATGATATTCCAGAAATGTATAGCTTTATTTATTTAGTAAAAACAAGAATACGTAATAACAATGAGAATGTTAGTCAGCAGTATGGTATCAATCTTTCTCGATTTGCATTACAAGATGAGGAGTTTATGACTTATTCATATAGAAGTTTAATTCCTGAAATAAATGGACTTAATACGTTCTCTTTCTCACTTATGCCAAATACGGAGGTAGAATTATTAATCCCTTTTTGTATTAATACAGAGTATACAACACGTAAACACTTGGAAAATGGTAATGCAGTTTTGGTTATCACATTATATCCAAATAAAAAGTGTTTATCTCTAAATAATGATGACTAAACTATATATCATTAAATTGAGATTAATAAGGATGCTTGCATCGTTTATGCAAGATTGTTAAAAGAAGAAACAAAAGTGATCTTATGAACATTTGAAAAATTAAAAAACTATGATAATCTTTATAAGAATGCAGGGATATCTGTTTTCAAGGTTGAAGTGAAGTAAATGAACTAAAGAATAGATTATCAACCTAAAGAGCAATGATTAATACTAATGTGAAGATATATTATCGCTAGGTACATTAAAACTTAAGTTAATAATATTGATAATAATTACGCTATTTAGTTGCAATTAATGATTTTTACAACTGCCTTGACGATTTCCAGATCGCGTTCATTGCAATTGTAGAGCATACGGACAAGATCTTCTATCTCAGATTCTTTAGTCGGTTTTTCGGGATAGAAGATCGAGTCTGAAGAAATGGATAAGGCGCGGACTAGCGAGTAAAGCACATCAAAGCTCGGCTTTTTACCTTCGTTTTCGATACGATATAAGTATCTTTCGGATACGCCTATTTTCTCAGCAAGGGCTTCAATCGTAAGATTGTGGTGCTTCCTTGCTTTTTTTATGACTTGACCGAGAGTTTCGGTATTTTTATGCACTATCGGTTCACCTCCTTTAAGGAATATTATACCGATTTATCGCGTTCATTTTAATGGCATAACAGGTCAACTTTACTGAACTGACAATTCATACCTGAAATAACCCGTCAAAAAAAACCGTTTTTTTTCTGACGGGCTTTTTGTGTTGGACACAATTCCTCCAGCCTTTTTGCGGTTAACTGGAGGAGTCTTATTGTACGCGTGGCAGCGAAAGAAAAAAAGCCGAGTTACAATATCGGCTAATAACTGCAATGAGACTAAAAGTCTTTCTGTCATTTCTATTGAACTGACAGTACATAAAAAATATGAAATAGCGCTTATCAAATGCAACATAGCAAATGATAAGCGCTATTTTTGTATTTATAGGTTCTATCTATCTCACAAATGCTATCCTCCGTAGACTTGCCATTAGAAATACTGAAATAATGGCAGGAGGATAATCTTGGGGATTGAACAGAAACAAGCTGAATTCGGCGTAGATCCTCCATACAATACATCAATTATAATAATATACAACTGTAACAATCTATATAACGCAAATCATTCTTTTGTTATCCATTGCCAAATGGATAGCGTATGATCACGGATCTATTAATATATTACTGGCTATGTATAGCCGCTAAGTATCCTTAGTCCTTCGTTTTGATTCGAGTAAAAGAAATCAAAACGGAGGATAAAGAAATGGCATATAATCATGCAAAAGAAGAAATGATGTTTAAGGAAAAGTGGGAGAAGAATGAACGACGTTACCGTGAAATCGGCATGACAGATGAGCAGATTGCTTCTATAAAGGAATTCGATTCAAGAGTATTCAAGCTTGATCGCGCCTTTTACAGGAGAACAATACTGCTTCCCGAACCTGAAGAGTTATCGAGCGGTACAACTGATACTCATTCTGA
This sequence comes from Lachnospiraceae bacterium, assembly GCA_017557525.1. Lineage (GTDB taxonomy): Bacteria > Bacillota > Clostridia > Lachnospirales > Lachnospiraceae > RUG11977. The sequence continues at coordinate 25,846 of JAFYYN010000181.1, read as the reverse complement.
TACATATTTAGAGTATTATTGGGTCGAACTCATTGACAGCACTGAGAAGTATCAGAGACTTATGGATGTACCTCGGGTTATGCTCAGGGCTTTCTATATGTATAGGGCGTTGGGGATGTGTCAAGATGATATCTCGTCAAAACTGTCAATACCACAGCGAACAGTTTCATATTGGATTGGTAAAATCGCTGAAATTTTGAAGTGAGTTGCTGAAAACACCTGTATTCGTGGGCTATGTTTATGTAGGGGACTCTAAGCTCTTACATTGTAGCTTGAAAACAGAATAGCAGCAACAAGAATACGTTGATCCTGTGCCGGACTAAAATTCGGCAGCCAAAGAAACCATGCGCTTGCGATAAATATGACGTTTCAGAATGCGGAGCAGCTCTCTGCAAGGCGATGAAAGCAGGAATATAATGATACTTCCGTCCAGTCACAGACACAAGCAATGAGGGCGGCTCTATGCGAACCATAGTGGGATGAGATTTCCATGAAGATCAATAAGCTGTTGATCGTTCTTGCTGTTCCGTACGTGACGGGTGCGAGGTCAAATATCACGCAATAACGTCTGAAATAAGAATCAGACGAAGGCTTAAGAGTTATATAATCTGCGCTCGGCGGTAATGTCGGGCGCAGATATAACGTAAATGCATAAGTACAATTATGCACTTACGTTATATTATTAGTTTCAGGATGGAGCGTGATAGATTGCAGAAAGAACTTAGTTGGGACAAGCTGAGAAAACGGCTTAAAACAGCTAAACTGAAATCAGAGCATAAGTGCAGAAAGTGTATATGGGCTGATACACGGTCGGGATACGTTTTCTGCACTCGGTATCAATGTGTAAAGGAGTAACGTGATGAAGAAATACGGTCAGGCTGACGTTATGTGCGTATTGGTACATATTTTTCTTGAACGTCAGGAGAATCTTACAGAAGATCAGAAAAAGGGAATCGAAAGCAGGAGCTTTGCGGAAATTACTGCGAACTATCCTTCTTCTGCAGATTGGGAATTGTGTGTATAGGATGAAAAATCGAATATTCCTCTTGACAAAAGTATATACTGTAGTATATACTATAAGAAGAGAGGAGCTGATGATTATGTTAACAGCTAAATTATTTACAAATGGGAGCAGTCAAGCAGTACGTTTGCCAAAGGAATTTCGTTTCAACGGAACAGAGGTGTATGTTCAGAAAGTCGGTTCTTCCGTAATGCTCGTTCCCAAGGACAAGGCATGGGAAACATTTATGGAGGGAATCAACGAGTTTTCTGACGATTACCTCGAAAAAGCTGAGGAGCGTCCTGCGAATATGCAATCACCCGAGGAACGTGAAAAACTATGAAATATATGCTTGATACGAATGTGTGTATTTATGCACAGAAGAAAAATGAGAATATTATTGCGAAAATAAAGGAGAATTTCGAGGAAGGTCTTGCTATTTCAGCAATAACTCTTGCCGAGCTTGAGTATGGGGTGAAGAATAGCAGTAATCCCGAGAAAAATACGGTTGCGCTATTAAAATTCCTTACTGTAGTTGAGGTGCTTCCGTTCGACGGCGAAGCTGCTGCGGAATATGGAGATATATGCGCAACTCTGAAACGAAATGGGACACCGATCGGTCCGATGGACACTTTGATTGCTGCACACGCAAAATCAGAGGGCTTGACGATTGTGACCCATAATGTACGGGAATTTGAGAGAGTCGCTGACCTGAAAATTGAAGATTGGTATTGAGTGCGTCATACTGGCGCACTTTTTTCTTTATGATTGGAGATGATACAATGATACGAATTATTATCGGAATGATTTTGGGCGGCTTCATTGGAGTATTCTCAATGTGCTTCTGCAACGTTGCTGCGCAGGCTGATAAAAACGGATATTAGTCGGTTCTGCCCAATTTCAACTCCGAAAAACAGGTGGTTGTGGTGATTACTTTCGGAAGCAGAAAACGGTATAATGTGGCTGAGACAGGAGGTGGCAGCGATGCCGACAGTAACAGTTATACAGCCGAAAGTCGCAAATGATACACATCGCTTACTGCGTGTAGCTGCATATTGCAGAGTATCATCAAACAGCGACGATCAGCTCAATTCATATAACTCTCAGCTTGCATATTATAGCCACAAGTTTGAGGATTCCGAGACTGAAACGCTTATCGACATTTACGCCGACGAAGGAATTACAGGGACTTGCGAGGAAAAGAGGACGGAGTTCCTTCGCCTCATAGATGATTGCAGGCATGGAAAGATAGACCGCATCTATACAAAGTCTATCAGCCGATTTGCTCGTAATACAAGAGATTGCCTGAAGAATATCCGCGAGCTGAAATCTCTTGGCATTACGATAATGTTTGAAAAAGAGAACATTGATACTGCGAATATAAACGACGAGCTTATGCTCACTATTATGGGAGGATTGGCGCAGGAGGAATCTGTTTCTATATCCAGAAATGTTAAGTGGAGTATGCAAAGAAGGATCAGAAAAGGAAACTATACTCCTAATAGCGCACCGTTTGGTTATACTATAAATGAAAAACGATTTGTGGTTAATGAAAAGGAAGCTAAAATTGTAAGAGATATTTTTGAATACTACATCAATGGACACGGTGTTCAAAGTACTGCTGATTACATTAATCAATTGTATAAAATAACACCTCCATTGGCATTTTCCAGCGTAAGATACATACTTGAAAACGAAAAGTATATTGGTGACTCTATTTATCAAAAAAGTTTTACAATAGACGCTATTGGGAAACAGCGTTGCATTAATAATGGCGAATTACCAAAGTATTACCTTGAAAAGACGCATGAGCCTATTATTTCAAAAAGAGTATTTGATATAGCACAGTTATTAATTAAAAGCAAAAACGTTTATTACGTTAGAAAGAATAGCATTTTCAACATGATAATTCGATGTGGCTTATGTGGTAGTTACTATAAACTCAAGAAAAGCGTTGATGTTGACTACTGGGTGTGTCGGAAGCATGATATTCATTCAAAGGGCTGCCCTAGTAAGAGAATATCTGAAGAAAGCATAACAAACGCTTTTATCAGCCTTTTCAATAAGCTGTATTCAGATTATTCTGAATTGCTTATTCCTATACAACACGCATTACAAGAACTTGAAGTCAGAGGCGCTGTCGGTAATAACAGCATAATAGAACTGCGCCGTGATATTTTACAGCTAAAGGAGCAGCTCAAAGTAATAGCAACGCTCCACACCAAAGGCTTCCTTAATGAAGCCAAATTCAAGGAGCAAAGCCTTGAGATAAACAACAAGATAGATAAGCTGAGCAAGGACATTCGACTTTTATTACAGTCAGATGACACCGCGCTGAAACAAATCGAAATGCTTATAAATTACTTCGAGAAGCGCAGCAATTTAATGATTGAATTCGAGCCGCAGGCTTTTGAATTTTTAATAGATAAGATCGTTGTCAATGACAACATACTTGAATTTCACATAAAGGGAGGTCTGATATTTACCGAAGAAATATAACCACAGCATTTATGCTCTCTGCCCAAAATGCAGGGAGCTTTTTTGTCGGTTGTGGTGAATAGAAAAAACGCCTCCTTTGTGGTATAGTGGTGTCGGAGGAGGTGAGAAAATGGGCAAAAACAGGACGATACCGTTCGGCTACATGATGCAGAACGGTTTAATAACCACTAACCCTGCGGAGGTACTTGCTGTACTTACAATATTCAGCGAGTATATGGCAGGCAAGAGCCTTAACGCAATTGCTAAGAATATGGGCGTTCCATACAGCGACAAAGTCGGCTGGAATAAGAACATGGTCAAGCGAGTGCTTGAAAACGAAAAGTATCTCGGTAATGAGACTTATCCGCAGCTTATAAGCGAGGACGTTTTCAGAGCTGTAAACGAGCGCAAGAGTGCTAAAGCAACTTCACTCTGCATAGTACCCGACGAATTACAGGAGGTCCGCAATCTCACAGTATGCAAGGAATGCGGCAAGCGGCTGTTCAGAACAAAAGCTGAATTATGGGACTGCAGAAACGACAGTTGTCACCCATTTTTATTCAAAGTAACTGACGAAATGCTTACAGGTGCGATACTCAGTATTATGAATACTGTAATTGCAAATCCTGTGCTTATTGAAGCAGAAGCAACAGTAAGTGAGTATATCCCAACATCAGAAATTCTCTGTAAACAGGCTGAGATCAATCGTGCCATTGACAATGGCACTAAAACTGCTGAAGAAATAAGAAACGATATTTTCAGACTCGCGGAGCTGAAATACAAAAACTGCACATACAGCGACATTTCTCAGAAAACTGAGCTCTTAAAGTCGCTGCTCGCGGATAAAACTCAACTTAATACACTTGACACTGGCTTGCTGAGATCCTGCGTAAAGCGGATAACAGTGAGCCATTCGTGCATTATTGAAGCTGAGTTTATCAATGGGGTTGTGATCAGAAATGAAACAGAGAGGAGCGATGAAAATGGAGACAGCACCTAATGTCAGAATAATCCCTGTCATGCAACAAGCAGTTGACGGAAAAAGTAAGTCCAGACGGCTTAATGTTGCTGCGTACTGCCGCGTCAGTACCGAGCAAGAGGAACAGCAGAACAGCTATCAGGTCCAAATCGAGTATTACACAAGCTACATCAGCTCCAATCCTGAATGGTCGTTTGCAGGCATATTCGCTGACGAGGGCATAAGCGGCACTCAGACCAAGAACAGGACGGAATTCAACCGCATGATAAGAATGTGCAAAAAGAAGAAGATAGACCTCGTCCTCTGTAAATCAACAAGCCGTTTTGCCCGAAACACTGTTGACTGCCTTGAATACATCAGATTGCTGAAAAGCCTTGGGATAGGCGTGATATTCGAGAAAGAGAACATCAACACTCTTACTGCTCAAAGCGAGTTCATTCTTGCGCTATACAGCAGCTTCGCTCAAGCCGAAAGCGAGTCAATAAGCAAAAACATAACGCTCGGAAATCAGATGGCTTTCAAAGAGGGAAAGGTGCGGTATCAGTACAAACACTGGCTCGGATATAAAAAGGGTGAAGACGGTAAGCCTCAGATAATACCCGAAGAAGCAGAGGCTGTCAAAACGGTTTTCAGGCTGTTCCTTGAGGGAAAATCCTATAACGGCATTGTAAAATACATGAACGACAATAATTACGTTAACAGAAGCTCCACGGGACAGTGGGTCAGTTCAATGGTGAAGCGGATACTTGAAAACGAGAAGTATATCGGAGACAGTATACTTCAAAAGACATTTACCGTTGACTGTATTACACATAAAACCGTTAGGAACAAAGGCGAACGTCCCATGTATTATGTCAGTGACTGTCACCCTGCAATTATTGATAAAGATACATTCCACCGCGTTCAGCAGGAGATTGCTCGGCGAAACTCCAAGCGTTCGGCAAGTACAAAGAATCCTACAGAGCAGAGCAAATACAGCAGTAAATACGCCCTGACCGAACTTCTCATTTGCGGCGAGTGCGGTACAGCGTGCCGCAGGTGCCGCTGGACTTCCCATAACAGGGACAGGACGGTATGGCGGTGTATTAACCGCCTTGAGCATGGTCCGAAGTATTGTAAATCTCCTGCAATTGACGAGCAACCGCTTCATAACGCCATTGTGAGGGCTATAAACGAGTTCTATAACTGCAGTGATGATGTTGCCAACGTACTGAAAACAGCTACAGATTCGGTGCTTTCCAGAGCAAACGGGAGCGAGATACGGCAGATAGAACAGCGCCTAAAAGATATAGATAATGCTCGAAATGAGCTCATAAACCTGATAGCCACAGGAACTTGTGCTGCGGATTCGCTTGATAACGAGTTCGCAAAACTGTTTGAGGAGGAAGAACAGCTCAGTCAGACGCTGATTTCGCTTAAATCGCAGGCAGATTCAGAGCAAAACAACCTCGCCGAGGAGGTAAAAGCTGAAATTGATAACACATCCTTCCAGCTTGATGAATATGATGATGTCCTTGTGCGAAAGGTAGTAGAATGCATAAAAGTACTTAGCATAGAGGAGATAGCTGTCACTTTCAAGGGTGGGTATGAGATAAAGTCTAAATTATAGGCTTGAATCATAACAATACATCATTATTACCATTTGGTCTATGGATTTAGAAAGAAATTTTAATAATACTTGATTATTTCTTTTGGATGTGGTATAATGTAGCCAAGAAATAGTGAAATGCGTTCCGATATGAATTGCATTTCGTTAACCCAAGAAGCAATTATTGAATTCATTAATGATTTACTCTTTATAGTCGAAAATGACATTGTTTAGCAATAACAATTCAATCATGGAGGTTAGTATGGAAATATATCATGCAAGCAAAGAAATCGTTGAATTTCCTGAGATACGGAAATCAAAGTATACCAAAGACTTTTCATGGGGCTTCTATTGCACTAAAAACTACGAGCAGGCTGTAAGGTGGGCAAACCGTGGTGCAGGAGATCCAATAATAAACTATTACCAGTATATCCCTGATGATAGTCTGTCAATTATGAAATTTGATGATATGAGCGATGAGTGGCTTGATTTCATTGCTTCTTGCAGAAGTGGAAATACTCATGGGTATGATATCGTTGAAGGCCCAATGGCTGATGACACAATTTGGAATTTTGTCAATGATTATATAGCAGGGAATCTAAGCAGAAAACAGTTTTGGGCATTAGCTGAGTTCAAACATCCGACACATCAAATCAGCTTCCATTCGCTTTCGGCGTTGAACTGTATTTCATTTATAAAAGGTGAGGTAGTCTATGGATGAGAGATTAAAAAACGATTTATTCTATGTGTGTTCCCTCATAGAGTTTATCGCTCGAAAGACTAAAAACAAGAGAGCAGTCATTGTAAAAGCTCTGGGCGAAAAAGGAATCGAGAAGCAGCTTGAAGATGCTGAAGTAAATCACTGCCTTTCATTTGAACAGGTAAGCGATGAATTGATCGAGTTTTATGGAATACCCTGTGGAGATTTTGATACAGTAACAGGTTGTAAATATGATGTACCGGGATATCTTGATATAGGCAAGCTTTACAGTCTTATTATCATTGATTGTGCAGAACAAGGAAAAATTGTTGAAGAAATTATTAAGATTTTTTCTTCATTTATTAGCGATGAGATATCCGATTTCTCTTCTGATCTGTACTATCAGAATCCGAGCTATATAGAGTGCTCGTATAAGGAAGGGCGTTTGCTCGGATAAACCAAAATCAACTTTACTTTTATATGAACAAAGGCGTATGCAAATTAATGCATACGCCTTTCTGTATACTGAAACGTATAATCAAAAGATGGTGATAAAGAATACTATTATGATTGAAAGATAAAAATCATCCTTTAGTAATATTTTTTGCATAGAACGTATTATTTGAGAAACAGGGTGTAAAACATACTGTATTTCCTTTGATAATTAGCTCAGTGGCATTAGTGATTTTTGCATACATCTTCTCATTAACAGTATACTTTTTCCCGTCTGAGCCTTTAATATATGCATAATTGTTATGGGTTCCGCATCCTACGTATATTACCTCCCCCTTTATGGCTGGAGGAGTATTATCATCATCTGAAACAGGGGTGTCAGCCTGTTTGTTTTTTAAGGTAAGGGCGGTCGCAGACGAGAGTTCGGTGAAAGATGTATCCTCGTCTACAAGTTCAGGGTGCTCAATTTGATATTTGTTTATTATTCCGATCGTGTTATCTGCGACTTCGCTGTGCAGATCTTTGTACAACTCTTTGTCACCAATGATATAGAATTCATTTTTTGCTCTTGTAGCAGCGACGTTCATCATGTTTGGTTCGCTGACAGCCCAGTTGGCAGCACCCTTGCTGTTTTCATCTGCTCCCATGACCATGAACACAATAGAAGCTTCCTTTCCCTGAAAGGTGTGTATAGTTCCTATGTTTGTAGCTTTTTTCTTTTCATCATATCTGGTGAAACCAATTTTGTCGAGACGCTGTGTCAGCATAAGTGCCACATTTCGGAACGGAGTTATGATATAGACCTTGTCAGGCTTGTCTTTGTCAATGATATCGGGATTGTCCTTTATCATTTTCTCAAGTTTGTTTGCAAGAAAGTCGCCTTGTTCTTTAACGTATTTATTATTGGCTTTGCCTTTTATGTTGAACCACCCTGTTTTGCCATATTTTTCTTCACTCTGGACCATCATATTAAAATATGATATCTGGTTTGCTATGGTAAACATTGGATAATCGCAGCGTCTATGTACCCAAAGCGGGATACCTATCCACGAGCTTTCGGTTCTGTTTTTATCAAAGTAGTAGCCATATCGACTGGCTGAATCCGCTAGCGTCTGAGCAGATGCGTCATTGGAGAGATGTTTTTCATCTACTCCGAAATGTTTGCTGAGCATAGCCATTATGTTGGAGTCAAGTGTTTGTACTGGAGGTATCTGAGAAGGATCTCCGACCATCATGACATGACGGCTCCTGAATACTGCACCTACAGCTGCACAGGGCAATGCCTGACCTGCTTCGTCTATGAAAAGATGACCTATAGTGTTCTCATCAAGGTTTTTGCACATGCGTCCGAAGCTTGCAAAAGTTGAGCTTATGACAGGAATAGCAAAGTTGATCCAGTTCCAAGCTGCTTTTATTAGCCGCTTGTTTTCAAGATATTTTTTCTGGTTTTTCCAAATCACGAATGCTGCTCTGATATTATTCTTGTTGTCAAATAAGAATTGCTTTCTTGCGCGAAGTGCAGTTATGAAAAGTTTTGATTGAGCGATACGATAGTCTTGACCAAACCAAGGAGATGACTTTTGCAGCTCGTCATATCCTACCGACATATCAAGCGGTGCAGCTTGATATGAGGAGATTTCACGCTGAAGCTCATCTATCGTGGCTTTCAACTCTGTAAGTTCATGTTCTTTTTGGCTGACCCATGCTGTAAACTCAGCTTTTTCGGTATCTATTCTGATTTGAACCTCAGCTATATCCGTGACGATACTGTCCAGCTTTTGTCTCAGGTCGCGTTCTGTATCGGCAAGCTTTTTGTCATCATCAATCGACGTTAGGAGCTTCTGATTAGCATCGATAACCATTTCTCTATATTCCTGTTTTTGCTTCCTGCCAGCTAAGAGGTTCGGCTTCTGAGCTTTTATCGACTCTATTACAGCTCCAAACTGCTCTTTATAGTTTTGTATGTCTTTGCGCTTGCTTTTTACATCGTTAAGCTGCGTCTTGATAAGGTTTTGCTTTGCGTTGTACGTAGCTATTGTTCCTTCAAGCTCTGAAATGATTTTTTTGCTTGATGACTCTTTAATATCACGTTCTTTCGGGTAGACTGTACTCTTTTTTTCGTATTCGGCCTGACAAGATTTTATAGCTTTGCACTTTTCTTCAAATCTACTGCCTTTTTCACGAAAGCTCTCGACCTCCCTGTATTCCTTCAGAAACTGTTTGTATATGCTCGTATCAGGGATGTATTCGTTATTCAGATACTCATATATATGAAGTATGGCGGAACGTATAGAATTCATGTTTTCCGACCTGCCGCCCTCCATTGAGAATAATCCCCAGTTTTTTTCAGGTTCAGAGCTCTTTTCGGAAATGCATTTTTCAGTGAATTTGCCGTTCTCGGCTTTTTCCCAACTGTTTGAGAAAGTGCGGTTGGAAAGTTCATAAAAATAATCTGCTTCCTTAAGTCCAATTAGTAGATCACCGTCGATTTTTGATATCAGTGGCAGCTCGTCGACAATATTTTTGACTGCTCCGTTATTAGAGCTTGCAACAACTATGTTGTTTTCAGCGATATTATCCGGCAATTCTCCTATTGAGGATTTATTGTAGTATTTTGTTGCTTCGCCGCCTCTGATAGTGTGCTCGCCCAAATTTGCAAGCTCATATGACTGTTTGACGATGAGTTCTGCGAAAATATCTTTCAGCAACGTGGTCTTGCCTGAGCCCGGAGGTCCGTTGACACTGCGGATTGTTCTGTGGTCATAGCCTGTCGCGAGATTTACAGCGACTTGCTGCATAAAGCTGAGGGAGAATTTTGTATTGCTAGGAAATCTCCCAAGAGGATAGATTATTGGACTGAGAATGTCTTCAAATACTTCTGTGTTAAAATTCTGAGAACTCTTTTTGCTGTCAAGGTTTGTCCGATAGCCGTCATACCCAAAAAGATAGGCATTTAGGTTCGGTGTGTTGATTCTTTTGGCTTTTTCGAGATCGTCAATAAAGAATGAGTGCAGATTGCTCGAATCATCTTCAAGGTTTTTCATGAATTCGAGGCGACATTTATCGGGTGAAGCCCCCACTTTTTGCATAAGTTTCAGCATAGCAGCATTAAAGTATTCTTTTTGCTCTTCTATAGGTATATCACACAGATCAAACATCTGCTCCAATTCCAGTTTGAGCGATTCTTCATATTCATTGAAAGATTTTTCGTCAGGAACGCGCCTTTTTCTTCTTATGTATTCGCTGCCAGTAATAAAAGTTAGATTATTATTCAAATGTAGATGATAGTCAAAGCAGACAGCAAGACCAAATTTTATACCCATGTCTGTTTCTTCGTTTGTACGTTGAAGCTGATACTTATCGCGAAGAATATCTGCAATCTCACTGGCTCCAAAAATATTTAAATATACAACTATTCCTACATTCTTAGGAGATGAGTGCCTACGTTTTATTTCTTCATCGATAAGACTTCTAAATAGATCATAATAATTGTTATTTAAAAGCTCTTTGAATGCTCTGATTTTTTTATCTCTTAGATTGATAGAGCCTTCTGATAAACGTTCACACATTATCCAGGCTTCTAATATTTTTTCTTTCGAGCTCATCAGCTGTATTCTCCTTACGATAGAGTATAGCAATATTATAACACAATACTGATAAACAGTCAATTTCGAACGAAAGTGTTAATTTTTTGAGTACAGGCGTGGGCCCAGCCATATCTTCAGGAATCTGGTTGAACTAAACTGCTTGTAACAATGTAGTTCCATTATAGAGACAACCGTACATTTCACGTTCAAATTGCTAAAAACCTCAATGCAATGTCGCTGCGTTTGTACACTTGGCACAAATCGCGTCCGCTTTTTTGTGCGTGTAGACAAGCTTTTTGCTTTGAGCGTTGAAATTGGTGTATTTTTGAGAATTAACATATAAAGGATACATTACAGGGTATCTTTTATTTTCGACAAACGCCAGGCAAATGCATCTAAATGATACGGTTTTCTGAAAGGGGAATTAAAATGAACTATTATGTTGACATGCCTATTTATGATTATTTGACAGATCTTTATATGAGATTTAGAGATAAGTGTGAAAGAAAGAATAATTTGTGTGAATTAAAAAATTTAAGCTTTGAAGGCGGAAGTATACCAGATTATTCAAAAGAGATAATCTCTCTCTTATATTGCTTGAGGTACCATTTTGGATATGCGTTTGAATATGAGGAGATGTACAGGAGCATTATGCATGAATTTAAAGACGCGGATAGCTTATCTGTGCTTTCAGTAGGTAGTGGAAATGGAATAGATTTGTGGTCTTTGTTTCATGCTACAGATAGAATGAATATAAATGAAATTGTGTATACAGGTATAGATTGTGTTGATTGGATTGATAGATTTGATATTAACTCACCAAATTCAGCCCGGTATTATAATTGTGAGTTGTCCGATGCAGATAATATAATAGATAATCTTGATGGATTAGATATTCTTATATTCCCCAAATCCATAAGTGAACTGACATCAGATGATTTAAGAGCATTAGCAAATAGAATTGCTAATATCACCGATAAGGTATATGTTTTAACTTCTGTTAGAAAAAATGGCTATAATAGGAGTAGTGATATTTCCAAGATTAAAGAGCTCTGTACGCGGTTTGAAAAACATGGATTCAGAATTACTATTGGTAAAACTGAAGAATGCTTGGAATGGCAAAGGGATGTAGGAATCAGAGCTGAAAGATATGATTATGAATATCCTCAGGAAGCATTAGAATATCTCTTAAATCTACATATTCATTGTTGCGAATATGATGAGGACGACGTTAAGTGTGCGGAATACTGTCCACAGACAATAATAAGGAGCCCAATACTTAAAACCAATACAATCTGTTGTAGCATTGTTCAATTAGCGAGAGAATGACTTGTTACGATCATAGGTTTATGGTATAATATATAGGAGGTAAATATGGATTCGATATTGGAAAAATTAGGTGTGTATGAATTGTTCAGTATCATTTTTGCAGGGGCAGTGATTACATATTGCTCAGTGATACTAGAAAAGTATTATTTTAAGTTTGGATTCAGTTTGAACAATCTAACTAATGGATTAAATAAAACGGTATTATTCGTCTTAGTTAGTTGCTTTATCGGAATACTGTTTCAGGAATTCGGCTCCATAATTATAAACCGCCTCTTATTTAAAAACAATAAATTGTTAAAAATAGCTTACAGCAGTAAGAGTTTATCTGAATCAGAATACAATAAGCTTGAATCAATATTTAACGACAAAGGAATAAATGATCTGGTTGAAAAGTACAACGAATCTAAGTACTATATTTTGTTAAAAGGAAATACGAGCAGAGCTGATAAAGAAATGGCTTTGAGCTCGATGAGTCGTAGTTTCTTTGTTTATTTCTTTATCATTTCTATTGCGCTGCTTTTAGAAATGATTTTAAATCTTAATCTGGATTATATGGAACCTTTTGTTCCTTCTGTAATTCTTACAATTGTTATGTTTTTTAGACTAAAAAGATTTGCAAACATGAGATATGTTTATATTTTTCGTAATTATCTATATGCAGAGAATAACAGGAGGAAGAAAAAAACAGTCGTTACCATAAAGAATAAGTCTTATTATTAATTGATATATCCTTGGATGGACTTTAGAAAAATAGCTCTTCAATTAGATAGGTGGTGTTTATAATGATAATCAGTGCCAGTCGTCGTACCGATATACCTGCATTTTATTCTGATTGGTTCTTCAAAAGGCTCCAAGAAGGGTATGTATTGGTTCGTAATCCTATGAATTGTCATCAGGTTAGTAAGATAATACTTAATCCTGATGTTGTTGATTGTATTGTCTTTTGGACAAAGAATCCTGCGCCGATGCTTAATCGTATTGACGAATTGAAGGATTATAATTACTATTTTCAATTCACGCTTAATTCATATGCTAAGGATATAGAGCCTAATGTGCCGGTAAAAGATAAAGAGGTGATCAAGACATTTTTAACTCTATCATCTAAAATAGGTAGGGAAAGGGTTATATGGAGGTATGATCCGATTTTACTGAACGAAAAATACACAATAGAGTATCATTTGAAGTATTTTGAAAAACTGGCTGATCACATTAATGGAGCATTTGATCATTGTGTTATTAGTTTTATAGATATTTATAAGAAAATCACCAATAGAATAAAGTCTAATTCGATCTTAGAACCATCAATTAATGATATTGACTTGATAGTAAAACGTTTTTCAGAAATAGCTCGGAACAGAAACTTTAAAATTGTTTCTTGTGCAGAAAAAGTTGATTTAAGTCCATATGGCATAGAACACGGTAAATGCATTGATGATAAGCTTATAGAAAAAATAGCAGGAATGCCCTTGAATATAGGTAAGGACAGAAATCAAAGAAGCGAATGTGGCTGCGTTGAGAGTATTGATATTGGACTATATAATACTTGTTTACATGGATGTAAATACTGTTACGCAAACTTTAGCGATATAAGCGTTGCATCTAATACAAGTTCTTATGATGCAAATTCACCTTTATTATGCAGTCAATTGAGTTCTGAAGACAAGGTTACAATTAGAAACGTTGATTCTAGTTGTGATGGGCAGTTACGGCTGATAGATTCTTAGTTTAATGTGTCTCATAAATGATATTTTGTTACGTAAAAACAGCGGTGCTATTAAAGTACCGTTGTTTCTGTATTGACAAATGTGCATTATTAGTGTATAATAAAGTTAATAACTTTTAGCGTTAATGCCAAACAGGCTTCTCTTGTCAAAATGAGTTTTTACTTAAAGTTCCTTCGAAGGGATAATGGGGAGTGAATGAGTAATGATTAATCGAATTATTTTTACTGCCATTTCGACGATTTGGGTTTGGATTGTTTACGGGATTCAGCAGAGGTGGACATTGCCACATGTATCTATTGTAATGACTGCGGTTATTATGCTATCCATTCCTTTTTTTATGACCGCTTTGTGGCTATTAATAGCTAGAATTACATTTTCAAATGAGAATATTGACGGTGTATGTTTTGATATAGAAGAGGCAAATAATGACTTTCTCCCTGACTATTTAGGGTATTTCTTTATTGGAATTGGCGTGGATGATTACAAAGTAATGATAATGATGTTTTTAATAATATTTGTTTTTACATTATTATCTCAGCGCAAGCTTTTCAATCCATTATTATTAATAATGGGCTATAATTATTACAATGTTACCACTTCGAATGGGGTAAAGGTATTCATAATTTCAAGAAAAGAAATTCGAGATCCTGGGAATGTGAGACTAGGTAATTTACGAAGGATTAATAATATGTCATATATAGATTTTGGGAGGTAAGCTATGAATTGTTTGATTGCTAAAATAAAAAATGGAAGTAGATCTATTACTTACAAGAAAATTTTAAGCGGAAAAAATATTTACAATTCCCCTGAAAATTTGAATGAGGCAGTTGCTTATAGTCCCAACGTGTTGTTAGAGGATGGTTCGTGGTATAAAATAGATAGTTTTTCAGAGACATCTTATTTTCAAGAAATGATGAAAAACGAGTTTTCATCAGTAGACTATGATTCTCTTGAAATAGGAGAATTTGAGATGATAGATTATCTCTGTTCGTTTCAAGAGGGAATTTATTATTTCCAAAATGTTAGTAAAGGTAATCTTCAACCCAAAAGTTGGATACATATTGGAGATAGATATAAATATATAGAAAATGGTAATGTTATCAATATTAACAAATATGCTGATGCGATTTATGTTAAAGAAAAAGATACATTATATTTTACAAATCTATCACGCATAACCGGTATTTTTAAGGGTATCAGTGATTTATATAGAGAGGCGACGGAAGAAGAGACAGCAGCTTTTTTAAGCAATGAATTTGTAACACTATCTGATGGCTTTGATGCAACAAGCGTAAAAACAGCTAATAGGAAGCGAATTGCTTTAGCAATTGAGACTTTAAAAAAGTTTACTCCTGATGAAAAGAAAAAAGTATTTAAGTATATCCGTGGATATTGCCCAGATTTACAATTCAAGGGCAATTCGTTCAGTATAGGAAATGAAGAGCAACTTAAGCAATTGCTATGGGGAATAGAACAGAGATACTATACTACTCTTGTCGGTAATGAAAAAAGGGTGGCAAACTCTGTTATGTTGCTAGGACGTTAATATCAAGAATAAACACGTGCTAATTGACTTAACAGCGATGTATTAGAATGGCATTTTGAATGATTTGCTTTGAAAGAAGGTCGGAAAATGAATATCCATATAGTAAAGAAGTATAGGACATATTCTTATAAAGCAAAAAGAATTACGTGTTCCAAATCAAACAATACAAAGAAAAATAAAAACATACCAGTTTATAAGATTATTATTTGGATTCTATCGATAATAATTATCCCTATTTTTACGGCATTCGTCTCTGATTATCTAATAGAACAAACTCTAAAAAACGTTGCTAGGGAAGAAAAACACAATATGCAAATTGAAACACTTGAAAACATTTACATAGGTTGTTCTAAAGAGTGGATAGACGAAAAACTTGGAGCCCCGACATTTATATATTCTACTAGTAAGATTAATAGTTATAATGATAATTATAAATCTGAATACGATAACGACTATATATCGTGTGTATATTCCACAGATATTGCTGTTTTAAAAGTATATTATTTAAAAGAAAACCTTTCATGCAAAGCATACTATATCACTTCAACAAATAAAGATTGCCATATTAAGCTACCAAAAGCATATAGAAGTTTTGTTAATAATAAGTCTATAGGAGATTTTTCATATTATGATATCAACGGTGCTCCAGAAATAGTTGGTGGTGGTATTTCAAATGGGAATATGAGAGAATTCTATGGAGAACTATTTAACTATAATTCAGCAGGAAATTATTATAGTTTTATTTTTGGATTCCTTGATTATGGTATCGAAGTTCCGTTCAAACTTTTTCCACCTGGAACAGAAATTGAATGGGATGATAAAACTGTTAATTGTAAACCTAAAATTAAAGGAATACATAATATTAATAACAGAAAAGAGAATACCCCCAATACATTTGGAATAGCGGATGGGAGTATTTCTTATGAGACTGCTTGGTACTTATTAAGTGACAGTTATGGATTTGATAGCTTTCAATTGAAAAAACAGCCGCATGAATATATTGATACAATGAAAAAAGTTGATATTGATGAAATAGAGTGATAAACAACTTCCGATTTACGTATTAAATATGTTCAACCTAAAACATAATATGTTTATAGTATTTTTTTGGATGTGAGACCCCCAAAAAAGGTATTATTCAATAGATTACATCGTTCAATGATATTAATAGCTAATTATTGCAAGGAGAAGATTATAATGAATCCAGTTAGTTTATTGTTATTATCATCGTTTGAAAATGATCAACTGTTTGTAAGATATGAAAAGCAACTCTCGCTTAGAACAGATGATTTGAAATTTGATTATGGAGAAATTATAGGTATAAAAGGAGTAGTTGAAGGTTTAAAAAAAGAGTTCAGTAATAGCGAAAGAAATAAAATATATGACGTTTTGGAAGGATTCTATTATGCATTCAAAATTCCACAAATCGGAAAAGAATTTGATCTTTTGCGTATAGGAAGCAAAACTGTCATTAATATTGAATTAAAACGTCAAGTACCTAAAGGTGGAATCGAAGCAATTCTCGAGCAATTAAAAAAGAATAAGTATTATCTACTCAGTTTAAAAAAAGATGTCAAACTCTTTACATATGTTTTAGAAGATAATACTTTGTATTACATGAATCACAATGAAATTCTTCAAATTACATCGTTTCTTGAATTGAAGATGGAATTGATGATGCAGAAAGAGCTTTATAATGAAGATATAAATAAACTATTCAAAGTATCTGAATACTTAATATCCCCATTAAACACGCCAGAAAAATTCTTGAGGGGGGAATACTTTCTTAATAATAATCAGTCTGAGATAAAGAATAAAATCTTGCATTCAATGAGGTATAATGAAACAGCTTCTTATGGATTAACTGGTGGACCTGGTACAGGAAAAACATTGTTGCTTTATGACATTGCGAGAGATTTATGCAAACATGGGAACTGTTTGATAATTCACTGTGGGATATTGTCAAAGGGTCATCAGGTCTTAAATGATTCAATTGATAATCTAATTATAATGTCTGCAAAAGAAAGCAAGCAAATTGAAAACTTTGATAGATATCAATTCATTTTGGTTGATGAAGCGCATAGGATGCATCGAAATCAATTTAATTCGCTTGTTCAAGTTCGTAATTATTTACCGAATATAAAAATGTTATTTTCATATGATACAAATCAAACACTATCGATTATAGAAATTGAATGTAATATCGCCGAAAGAATAAATGATTTGCCATCTATTGCTGTTTTTAGATTGACAGATAAGATAAGGACAAATCCTGAAATATCTTCGTTTATAAGGCGGTTATTTGATCAAAAATCTCATGATATTAAGCCATCATATCCATCGATTGATTTATTGGAAGCTGATACTGAAGAACAAACAATTGAATTAATAAAGCTTTATCAAAACCGTGGATATACATTTATAAGATTTACAGAATCAAATCGCCATACGTCTTTATATGATAATATAAACAAGATAACAGCTCGTGATTTTGATACACATCATGTAATTGGACAAGAATTTGATAAGGTTATTATGGTAATCGGAGATAATTTTGTGTATTCAAGTAATAGGGAATTGCTTTGTAGCCAGCATCCCAACCCTGATTATATATATCTAAAATTACTTTTCCAAGGTTTGACGCGGACTCGTGAGAAATTGGCACTTGTCATTTGGAACAACAAAAAACTATTTGAAGCAGCTTTATCTATAGTTCACTCATCATAGGATCAGGTTTCAATTTGGAAAATTAAGTTAAAACCTTAGCGTTGATGACTAGATATAACGTTTAATATGTGCATATAACTTATCGGAAAAATAAGGCAAAAATGATGAAATAATTTTGGCGATATGATATAATAAGTGTAATTAGTGATACCCTTATGAAATTACTTTAAATTATTAAGTTAGGAGGATATTATGAATTGGAGAGAATCAATTAAACACATACAACAAGCGCAAGATAATAATCAATTAGTCATATTTGTTGGTGCTGGAGTTTCAATGAACTCTTATTTACCTACATGGGGAGAGTTAATAGAAAAAATAGCAAAAGAAGTTAAGCATAAAAAGTGCGCCATTTCTTGTGATAATTGTAAAAAACTTGAATGTGTAGAAAAGAAAAAATATACCCAGGATGAGTTCCTTCAAATTCCCGAGTATCTTTATGCAAAAGGTAAAAGGAAATATTATAAGTTTATTCAAAATAATTTGCAAAGTGCCAACGGTCCCAATCCAATAGATGAAGAAATATTTAATATACTACCTCATCATATTATTACAACTAATTACGATAACTTACTTGAAAGCTGTAAGAATAGTAATTCCAAATTATATTCTGTAGTAGCAAATGATGGCGATTTGCTTTCCAAGTCTAATGAAAAGTATATTATTAAAATGCATGGTGATCTTCAGGAACCTGAAAAAATAGTTCTTAGAGAAAGTGATTATATTGAATACGAACAAAATCGTCCGCTTATAAGTACATATATACGTTCGTTATTGATCAATCATACATTTGTTTTCATTGGATATTCGCTCAATGATTATAACCTCAAGTTAATAATCGGATGGATTAATTACTATTCAAAAATAAATAAAGTTAAACAAAGGCCGTATAATTTTTTGATTACTACTAATGTCAGGGATAAAAATGAAATAAAACGCTTGGAAAAGCAAAGACTATATCCCATAGATTTATTGGATATTCCAAATGAGGTCATAGAAAAATCTAAAGTGCCATCGGAATTATCTCATGATATTGGCAAGAGGTTATATACTTATTTGAAGTGTATTTCTAATTATGAACTTGTCTACAATGGCATGGATATAGTTGATTCATTACAAGAAAAATTTGCCGTTTTTAAATCATATCGAAAGATTTCGTTTTATGATTTGATTAATGTTCAGGATTTTGGAATAGTTGAATTCAAATCAATGGATATGTTTTTATATGATGAATCTTGGTATACGATCATGTCTGAGGCAATTAAAAAGAACGATATTATTTGTAATGTCTTTCAAAGAGCACATATTTTAAGGCTACGTTTTAATGATTCAAATGAGTCAATTAATATACCATATCCATCAAAAAGTTGTGATGAAGAATTTGATTTATACTTAAATTGCAATTACAAACAGTTATCTGATAGAATTGTAAATAGCTCTGATATTTCAAAAAAAATTTATTATTATTGTTTGCTTGATAAAGATGCACAAAAGATAGAAGATTTATGCAACCAACTGGGAAAAAATATTGATTATACAGATTATGTTGATGTTTTACTGTATAAAATTAGATCTTATTTCGCAATTCACTCATTTAATAATTTCCAAATTGAAAAAAGAAATGAACTAAAGTACTTATTGAACAATATACCTACCAAATATGTTAAAGCCACTTCATACCTAAAAAATCTGTTTGAATCGATGTCTGATGACTTAAGAAAAATGGACGATTTATTAGAAAAACAAAATGGACGTTATTCAGTTAATAAGAATACGACTTATTCTGGTCATGCATTCTCAATTTTGTGGGAAATACAATCATATGTATATAACTACTATTTTTTCTTTAAAGAAAACAATTTGCCGATAGATAAATTTTCAAATCCTAAAATATTCTTTAAAAACTACATTAAAGCAATTCTATCCACGTATTCGCCTGCAACGGAATTCAATAATAGTAAAGTGCCCTTTTTTTCTACCCATAGAGAACACTATCCTATTAACGTATTTGATTTAGATATAATGATAAAGTACTGCGATCCTAAAGCGTTTAAGAAGTGGATTAAGGAATATTTTGTTCAGGAACTTGAACAAAACGGTGAATTAAACTTGGATATGAAATTTTCTAATCTATGTAAATGGTGTGAAAAGGAAAAAGAACGAAAATGGCTGAATCAATTAGAATGTCTTGTGACTATTATTAATCTTACTACGCTTTCATATGATGAGGAAAAAAGTATTTTTGAATCCATTATTAATTTTTGTGAAAATGTTTATGATTCTAATCCTATGTATGCTGCAGAAGTATTTGGTATTATTTATGAGTTTATACTAAATTATAACAAAGAGAACGATTTTTTACTATATGATAGTTTTGTTTGGATTCTTACTTGTACTAAATCATCCATACTAATAAGAGAACGATATACAAACAAAATCCATACTTTGATTAAAAAAATTTCTAAGTATGTATCGGACGAAATGAAGCTGAAGATAAAGTCCTACCTCCTCTCAATAGAAGATGAAAAAGAAAGAATTGACAGAATATGCATAATATACCAAATGTATCCAATTAACACGTTTAAGGAGGTGATAGAAAATAATATTGATACAATGGAGTTCCTGGATATTTTTCAAATGACTATGGACAAGCACATTTCTTTATCCTCAAATATAATTTGCCGAGCATTAAGTGATATAGCAAGTAATTATAAAAATGAAGTTTCAGGATTATATATTTCAAATAATACAGGAAACTATATTCATTTACTTAACTATTGTATTATTTGGCATCTTATAGACTTGGATTTTGATATAAGAGTATTAGAGGAATATAAAGATTGTTCGGAATTTGTATCGTTTGTTTTGAATCCGGAGTCTTTTGATTATTCTAAGGTTGATTTTGAAGATTACATGTGGCAAAATTTAGTGTATTCTAAAAAGTATCAGCATTATTTTATTGAACATAAATCAGAGGTAATAAATAATAAGCTAAAACGAGCTTTTGAATTAGGAATTGATAATCGAGATCAACAAAAAATAGTTTATGGAATCCTTTTAAACAATGATGAATTATCAGCTTTTTAATTGCTGTAATTGGAGGGCGAATCTATGAATTGGACTAGATTTAATACATATGGTGAATCAGAAAATGATGCTTTTGAAACTATGTGTAATCAACTTTTTGAAACCTGGTGCAATGAGACATATGGTGAAAAAATAAAAGAATTCGTAATCAATAACGGCAGTGGAGGCGATGGAGGTGTTGAGTCATATGCTTTATTAGAGGATAATATTATTATTGGATTACAAGTCAAATGGTTTCCGTCACGTATTGATAATAGCCAAATCAATCAAATCAAAAAGTCTTTTGAAACAACAATAAAAATAAGAAATACTATAAAAAAGTACATAGTGTGTATTCCGAGAGATTTGAGCAATGTTACCGGAAGATCGGATAACTGTGAAAAGAAACGATGGGATGATTTTGTTGATGCAGTAAAAAAAACACATGCTAATGTAGAAATCGAATTATGGAATGAATCTAGGTTATTATTAGAGCTTCAAAAGACCAATAATAAAGGGAAATATATTTATTGGTTCAAAAATTCAGAAATATCAGATGAATGTATTCATAATTCGTTTATTAGGAGTAAAAAAAGTTGGTTATCTAAGAAGTATGTTCCGGACTTAAATGTAAGTGGTGAAATCTTTAAGCATCTTAATTCTTTTGTTGGTCAATATGATACTAAAAATAAAATGGATGAGGTTTTTAAGAAAGTAATAGAAAGATGTGGCAAGTATTTTACACATTCAAACTTGATAAAAAAAGTTATCACTAACAATGAGGACTTTAATCAAAAGATTTCCAAATTAGACGATGATCTAAGTTGTTTGCAAAAAGAAAGCCGTAAAATCGCTTTATGGCTAAAAAATGATACCATAAAAGTTGAAGTAGATTATTCTGCGTTTAAGAGTAATTATGCTTTAAGAGTTGATGAGATTAGACATTGTTGTTCTCCTTTCCAATTTCATTCACATCTTTATCGTCTTTTAAATATTGTACGAAGTATTGATGAGCTAGATGTATTTAGTTTTATTAATGATATAAAGGAAGAGCGCCAGAATAATAGTCTTTTATTTATTGGAGAACCTGGTACTGGAAAAACTCATGGTGTTGCAGCAGCTGTAGAGCATTTGTTAGATCAAAGATACCATAGTCCAATTATTATTCAAGCAAAAGAAATACCAGATGCATATATGTGGAAAGACATCATAGTTTCAACGCTTGGGTTATCTTATAATTGGAGCGATGAAGAAATATGGCAGGCATTGTTATCATCAGTTGACAGGAAAAAGTTCCAAAATGTTTATAACAGTTTAAGTTCTAAGGTTTTAGTTGTCGTAGATGGTATAGATGAAGCTATGAATTACGATGTTTGGTATAATAGGATTAAGGAAGCAAATGCTATCTCATCACAGTATTGTAGAATTAAGTTTTGTTTTACTTCAAGACCAAATGCATTTCCTGAGATAATTGACTATGCTGTTGTTATAAATATTAGCCCATCAGGTGATATACCTGTGTATGAATTATTTGACAGATATATTGATGCGTATAATATAAAAGTAGATAATGCTTATTTTATAAAAAATGCTATTACGACACCTTTAGCTTTAAAGTTGTTTTGTGAGAATAATAACAATAAGTCATTCGAATATACTGACTCGGTTGCACTAACAGTTGCATCTCTTATGAAAGAAAAAATTGAAATTATAGAGGATGAATTTCATAAAATCACCTCATCCCCCTCAAAAAACAAGCAGACAATACTAAAAGCAATAACTCTTTTATCTATGTTGTTTTCAAAAAGCAATTCAATTCGGTACGAAAATCTTATAGATAAGCTGTGTGGTGAAATAGGTTTTTTAGATGAAAATAATGCAGATAACTTGATTGATTTTTTAAGTGATTATGGCATTATCTATAGATTAATAATTCCAGGAAAAGGATTCCTTTCACCAGATATAATTTATTATTTCCCAGGTGTTCAGGGATATTTTGACTATGTTATCGCTTTAAAGCTCATTGACGAATATTGTTCCCCTTTATCTATTGATTTCTCTGATAATGTAGCAATCTCAAAAGAAGCACTATATATGTTATCTGCAATTTCCATTCAAGATTATGATTGTTTTATAACAGATAATGATACTATAGATGCAATTATTGATAATCAAAGCTTAAAAATAAAATTGTATTTATTTGCGTTTAGATTTGCAAGGGTAGATAATGCTGAAAATAATAGAGAACGATTGATAGAAATTATGCGATATGGCGCAGAAGTCTTTACGGATGTTGTAAATGACGTAATACTTCCTTTGTCCTATAATACAGCCCATCCATTTGGTGTAAAACTATTAGACTATTTTCTATCAAATTTTGAGAAACCTGCAGAAAGGGATCTGTATTTATCTTTGCCGTGTTACTTGTTAAATACAGATAAACAAAAATGGTATAAGTCAAGTGATATAGATATTTACTCTAAAGAATACAAGCTCACAGTTAATGATAAGCATGACGGTAGACCAAGCATTTATGCTTGGCTATTGGCTTCGGTTGATAATAAAAATCGTAGAAAAAGTCGTGTAGCTCTTTTAGAATGGGCAAAAATGTGTCCTGAGGAATTCTTCAAATTGTTCATAAAGTTTGATGGTGTAAATGATCCGCAAATACGTTCAGATATATATTCAGTATTAATGAGCTTTATATTTGAAATCGACGATAAGGAAGTTATAAAAAAGGTTGCGATATGGATAGCCGATAATGTTCTTATGGAGGAAAAATTGGATAGTAATAGGGATATAGCCATACGTTATTATTCAAAAACAATTCTTCAAAAAGCGTTATTCCTAAACCTTTTGTCGAGCGAAGTTTACACACATTTACTGTTGCCACATATATCTACTGATTATACTGTAAGTCTAAATAAAGATGCTCTTTCTGGGACAAGAATGGATGGCTATAGTGCGATTGATTATGATCTGTCAAGATATGTTTTGGTCGATCATATCAGCCATTTCTTTGAAGGATATGACGATTTTGGTAAAAAACAATTTGTGGATCTTATAAAACAGATAAGTAAAATATATCCTGATTATAAAAATATTACCAGTGAACAATTTATTATTACAGCAGCGTATGCATTTATTCTTGATTGTGGATGGAATGAGTTGAATTTTTACTCAAAAATCAGTACAGAAGATAATACATATGGAATCGATTGTAATATTTGTCATAATCACTCTCCTGCTACACATGGTTCACAAAGTGAAGTAATGTCTGTGTGCGAAAAGTATACTTGGCAAGCGCGAAACTGGATTATAGGCTATCTTTCGGATCATCTGTTATGGATAAGCCGTGATGGATATATAAAAATCGAAGATTATAGTATTATAGAGGATTTTATTATTCCTTCTTACGAAAGAGAACATAAAAAAACAAGTATGGTGGAAGATGTTTTTTCCATTCCAGAAGCTGATAAAATCGTATATAAATCGGATTTCAATTCAAAAAAAGAAGTCGAAGAACTCTTACATAATATATCTGATTTAGAATGGAGCAAATGGTTGTTCAAGAAAAAAGATGCGGATGATATTGATAATCATTTAAAAGATAAAATAGCATTATATGGTCGCTGGTGGTTCAGTGGTGCATCTGATATAGAAACAGGTATTTGGATCAATTCATTACTCGTCCCAAATGATAAAATAGAAGACTGTATTAATGAGATACGAATGATGACTAAAAGTGAAAATTACCGTATTCTTGATCATGATCATCTTGTCGGTTTTACTGATGTTGATTGTTATATTACGCCGCAAGAAATATGCTGGTGTCCATGGAAGAACTATAACGATGGATATGCTTTAGAAGAAATATCGATAGATAATATTCATTCATCTGTTGAAAAATGTACTAAATATTATCCTGAAGTTGGGGATGAAGAATTCTTTTTACCTTCAAAACCATTACGTGAACTACTTGGTATAGTTAATACAGATAATTATATTTTCTATAATTCAAAAGAAGAACCTATTGTGCTGTGGTCTGAAGCAGGAGATTACAACGAAATACATTCATCATATTTATGGTGCGATTCTGATTTGCTTTTGGAAAAAATGAAAAAAGTTGGATATTCTTTGATTTACATATTAAGGAAATATCAAAGAGAAAGTGGTCTTTTGAGAGAGCGAATTAATATTACGACGGATATTGATAATTATTATATTGGTTATTACGCAAAGAACACATTTTATACATTTCCATTGAATAAAGAATGATATGCAGCGAAGAAGAAAAGCTGAGTCAGAAGTTGCTTACACTCAAAGCTTAGGCAAACGCAGAATCAAATGAGCTTGCATATAAGCAAATGAAGCAGGGGGTTCAGATTGCTCCACCTTTACAAAAAGATGGAGCAATATAGATCCGTCACCGAAAGAGCCCGAATATTCGGGCTCTTTTTGTTGTCTGAAAAAACGCATTTTGAAGGTGGAGCAGTAGATCCCAAACCGTAAAAAGACGACTTGAACGGTAAGCGCCAACCACACCCAGCCCCACCTAAAAACAAAATGAGCCGAGGAACAACCTCGGCTCAAGTATTACAATGTAACGTGAACTGTATGCAACTGTATGTTACTGTGTAACGCTTACTGTATTTCACTGTATGCCTGG
>JAFYYN010000180.1 GCA_017557525.1 Lachnospiraceae bacterium | reverse complement strand
GGATATCAATACATGCCTTACAAGGGGAGAAAACGACATTTTCGGCTTTACAGAAGAAGAAGTCAAAAGTTTGCTTTTAAGTTCCGATCTGTCAGACCATTTTGATGAGATCAGGGAATGGTACGATGGCTATCATTTTGACCTTTCAACTATATATAACCCATGGAGTGTTATAAAACACATTGAGGATCTGTGTAAAAATCCGGCATCCAAGCCTATGTCACATTGGGCAGGGACAAGCGAAAACGCTATTATCAGGGAATTGGCAGAAAAAGCCGATCTGCCTACCCGTCAAAAGGTTGAACAGGCCATGTCCGGTGAAGATATTACTTTCGCCCTGAGAGACAATATAGTATATGACGAATTATATATTGATCCTGATAATGTATTTAATGTAATGCTTTCTGTCGGATATCTTACCGCCGTAAGCTATGATGGATATAATGTTACCGCACGTATTCCAAACAAAGAAGTCCATAAGATTTTTACAGATAAAATACAGGAATGGTTCCGGGGCACCCTTCCTGCTTTTGACGTAAAGGCTCTTTATTCCGCTTTTGAAAAAGGAATGGTCAACAGGTCTGAGGAATTACTGACAGAAAAGTTCCTTTCTGCCATGAGCTATTACGATTCAAAGGAAGCATTTTATCACGGAATTCTTCTTACCCTGATGCAGCTGAATACAGCTTATTTCTGCTCAAGCAACCGTGAAAGCGGTAGCGGTCGTTTCGATATTCAGTGTAAACAGCGGACCAAAAGAGAGCTTCGGCTATATCCTTCCCACTACCGGGCGGACTCGGGACTTTAACCCGTTAGAAACGTGCGCCGCTAGGCGCACATCAAAAGCACCCTCTGAATTCTCAGAAGGTGCTTTTTTAACTACGGTTCAAAAAATCTCATATCATAATCAGTTATTCAACCTATGGGAAAGTTACATGTCCTTTTCATGGGCTTTTAGTATTTTTCGTTTATTAAGTTCACTTCGATAATACATTTCCCCGTAATTCGGGTGCTGTTTTTCTGCCCATTGATCAGCGTACTGATTCATAAAATGCTCAATGCACGAAAGCATTTTATGGTGGGCACCAAGAGTAGAATCTTCTTTATCCCTTCTGATAATTCGCAGTGACTTATGATTGTCGTCATCTAATAACTGCTTTGTAATTAAATCTAATTCCACTTCTGATGATGCTTTTTCTGCAGCTTCAATGTGCTTATCAATATCTAAAATTTCCACAATCCTGCTTGCATAATCTAGCCACGCCATAGGAATAGCATAAAAGCTATCTCCATTCAGCAGTTCTGACCACCAAGACGTATATGAAAAGGCATTATCTTCATTAATATCCTGCTTACTATCCTTCAGACAATTCACCGCTTCTTCCGACAAACCTGTAATTTCGCATATTTCTCTAATTTGTACATCAGGTGTCCGGATATCTGTATACCCAAATAAGAAATCTGCCGAGCAAGCAAAATACTTGCAATAAGCATTAACAAACTCTCCCTGCAGACATGTAGCATCAGCCGAGTGTAGGTGGATCCGAATTTTCTTCTCTATGCTACCTATCGCATTTTCCCTGTTCTTGAATGCGTCTTTCCCTCTTGTGTTTACTGAAACAAGCTTTGCCTCAAGCAGATTTTTTGCTAATGCCTTGGGCGTATCACAATTCTTCTCCATCATTAGACCCAAAAGCTTCTGTCCAAACAAAGACAGATCGCCATCGTTTCTTATTGCCATAGGAGTCCCTCTCTTCCACAAAGGATATTTTTATCTTTTTTATGTTTTATTTAGTCTATATAAGACTTATAAAAAGACATATTTTTCTTTTCTTCCCGTGAAAAAGATTGTACTATAAAACCACGGAACAGGCAAGAGCATTTTACAAAAATGAAAGGAGGCTCGTATGATTCGCGCAAGATTGAGAATGGTTCTAACACAAAGTGAGATGGATCGGATAAAAGCTACAAGAAACAACACTACTAACAAGGAGGAAACAAAAATGGCAAAGTATATCGTTGAAGCACCGGAACCCAAGAAAGATCAGAAAGTAAGCTCAGGTGGCATTCGTGAAAACGGAAAGCTGGCGAATCAGTTTAAAAATCCGGTTCCTTACAAAGAGCCGACACTGCCACCCACCGTTGTTAATCAAAGGGCAAACACTGAGCTTGTTCGTAAAGAACAGGCAAGAGCTCGAAGGAATGAAGCTGGGATGTACCTGCTTGGCTTAGCCTGGCAAGAATTCGGAGAGCCGCTTCTCCGCTCAGGACTTCGCAAACTTAAAAATACGATCATCACTAAAATTGAAGGTGCTTCTGAGCTCTCAACACCGCACATCACTTCACTGGATCCTGTGGTCATTGACGTAGAAGCGGATGAAATCGAAACCGTTTACGACGATGATAAGATCATCCGCTTCCCCAACAGAAAAGTTATTTAAAGCTTTCTGGCATAATCAAGGCTAATCCAACCGGCACCGCTCTTCAGTCTTCCCCAGCCGACTGAAGAGCCTTGTCCGGTTCTAACTTCCATGATCGTGTACACACCGATTGGAATAAACTGAACCCTGTCATAATCGGTTCCCGGACCCTTCCTGATATTCAGATCAGAGATACTGACCTTCATACAGTGCTATTCTATGCCCACTTATACCTAACTTTTTCAGAACTATACCGATTGTACTCTAATAGTTTTTCACGTTGAAGGCGTCCTATTACTATATATGGCCTAATTTGCTGACTCTCTGCAAATGATTTAATAGAACTCAAGCTAAAGTCTGAACGTCTGACAAATTCTTCGTAAGCAGTTGAATCAATTAATCTTGCGCTTGCAAACTCATCAGCTCCTATCTCAATATCTGCGTTCCCATCATAGTCTATGAAATTGATAGAACCGTTAACATCACCGTTAACAATATGACCCAACTCATGAAATAATGAAAACCAGAAGATATCAGCATAGGAACCTCTAATGGTCAAAACCATCTGATAAGCACCATCATTTTTTTTCGATATAAATCCTTGAACAGGTGCCCCTCGGAAGTTCCTAACAACAGAAAAATCTATGCCGTATTCACCAAACAATTCAGTCAGAGACTTTTGAATAGACTCTCCAGCATTACACATGACCATCTTTGCCTTTGCCACGAGCTCATCGATCTTCTCTATGTCAAACTTTGTGCTAACATTACGTTTTTCTCCGGCAATCTGGCATAGTCTAATCCAAGCACCCATCACATAAAGATCTACCTTGGATTTAGCAGACATTCTTAGAGCACCTTCCGGAACTATTCCCTTCAGATTTGCTATATTGCTCATTTGAAGTGCTTTTCGTAGGGAGAGAATCGAATCATCTACTGCTTCTCTGAGAGGCATTTTCCCGATTTCTCTAAGATATTTCACAATATCCATTAAACTGTTTCTTGCTACCCGCTCTTCATCAGTAATTGTTTCTGATTCACTAGCTTCTAACAACTCCGCATCATAATTTGCCTGCAGATTGATCCAAAATGACTTTGTTACACCCAAAGCATATTCCAATGCAAGAGCGAACTTAGCGGAAATGTCTTTTTTCCCTGCTATAACATTACATACATACGCAGGAGTCACTCCAGTTCTCGCAGCTAATTCTGCCTGTGTTATTCCTCGTTCTACGAGAATATCGCTTATTGTTTCTCCCGGATGAATAATCAGATCACGGGATATACCAGTTATCTTTGTCGCCATGATAATCACTCACCCCTTCCACTTCAATCTCTTCACAAATTTTTACAGTATCTTGATTTGCATTCAATTCTATAATCAGCCGTACATTTGCTGATACATGCAATGAATATGTAATCTGCTTATATCCTGATAGTTGTTCTGGCTTTCCCAAACCCAGAGATAGGAATATTCCAAAATTATCAGCCGCTACCAGATGGTCCATCAGTTTCTTTATTGCACGCACCCACTCAAATGGCAGTTTTTTCTTCATCTTTGAATAATCAGTGAAATACTTTTCAACTTTCTTATTCGCATAGGTTATTTTCAATAATTACCACCACCGTCCTCCAATTACAAATTAACCATTTGGTTAATTGCATTGTATCATCAAAGGACAGAAAAGTCAATACCCCCCGTCTTCCATTTCGCGATTTTGCACGCGTGACCCCCGCGCCGTTCCCTAAGAGCCATACCTGTAGAGATTCGCACCGCCCCTACCCGCGATGGTTTCCCCAGTAGTCCCCTCTCTTCGCGTGTATGGTTGAGTGACACGACTTGCACAGCGCGATCAGATTACTTCGATCGTGTGTACCACCTTCACTCAAAGGCAGCTTGTGGTGGATCTCTTCAGTCGGCACAATAATTCCACGTTCAAAACACAGCTCACAGAACGGATGCTCCGCAGCATACTTGTATAGAAGTGCGCCCTTATTAAAATATAGGAAAAAGAAAAAAGGATCGCTTCATCCGGAACGATCCTTTCTTACATCATAACGATACCACACTCTTCATGGTTTTAAAATGCACAAATCATTACAAAACATTACATTTCATTTATATCCATTGAATCTCCTCTAACATGAAGCTTTTCCCTTCGTAGACATTCAAATTGTTTCTTACAAGTATACTTTTCTGAAAATGTCCAGCGATTCTTCTTTAGTTCTTCCATTTGAGAGAAATTCGTCTGCAACTGCTTCCGATCTCATATTCTCGGCAAAAGAAAGAACTGTTTTTCTTACATTACCATCTGTCAGAATCTTCACATCAGGATTTATCAGTGGCAATAAACGGAATACATCATTTTTGTGTTTCTTGATATCATCGTCGTTTACTTTCATCCCCTGCTTTTTCAATTCAATATTATTAAGCCAGGCATACATTTTGAAAGGAATAATGTACTCTGCCCCTAAAATTGAAATTCCATCAACCACTCTTCGTCCGGTCTTCATAAATGCATAGAAATCTTCGTCCAAAGCAATTGCTGACAGGCTTGATACATCTTCATCAATATGAACAGGAATAATACGAGAATCCAGTTCAAAATCTGCTCGTCTGGAAAACAGCTCTATCTGTGACGGAAATCCCGGATTCGGTTTTGTGAATCTGTAATAATGCGGTTCTGAGCCCTTCCAACCACATGTGTATTTTGCTCGTAATATGTATTCCCAAAAAGTCTTACAAAATTCCTTACCGCCATCCTCCATGATCAGGATCATGTCAACATCTTTGGTAGCGCGAAAGTCTCTGCTTGCCTCCTCCATTAGGATCATGCAGGCCGTTCCGCCTATTACGGTATAGTAATCCGTATAATCTCGGAATGCCTCTCTAAAAGACATAAGATTATTTTTTAATTCTATATTATCTGCCAATTCCAAATTTCCTCCTTAACATCTTCAAGGCACTTATGAATTCTCTCGTCATTTGTATCCGCAAATGTGCAAATAAGCGAGACCGGGTCGACTTGACCATTACATGAAAAAATGAGCGGGTCATATTTCCATTTTTGGATACGGACTATATCCGTTTCATAATTTAGATCCGGATCCACGCCAACCAATCCTTTAACGAATGGCAAATCCTTATATAAAGCATACTCAACATACTTCGGATATCCCATGTCAGATCTTTGAGACAAGCTAAATTCCCCGGATGCAGGCGTGCTTATATCCACTCTACCGTTAGGTAAATACAAAACGCTCTGAATAGGATTAATAAGGTACTTCCCTGCTTTCTCGTATAAATCTCTTCGATCCTTGGTGCTTACTGTCATCATAATTTCAGTTCCCTGCTTTTTTTCTGTTATCAAACCCTTTTCAAGCAATTGTTTTGACGCTCTGGATATTGACATTGGCAAAACGTGCAGCCTTTTTGCCGCCTCCAGTTTCGTGCAGTTATCTTTCTCGTATAAGAATAAGAGAAAAAGAAGTTGAGACACCGGCGTGAAATGCTCTTTGATGATATCCTCACTCATAGCACAATTTTCGAATAGAATCCCCAAGAACGGCAGATACATCTGACCGTTTCCTGATACAAAAGGTATTTCATTCTCTATCATGCTCTTACGCTGAAAGGAACTGATCTTTTCAAAGCCATAAACGACATCCGCTTTTATTGCAGTTTGATAGGACGCCAGTTGTTTTTTTAAGGTTTCTATGTTAAATCGCTCTAGTGATTCAGCAAACGCAACAATAAACATCTTCCCGAAAACAGATACCTTGTAAAACCTCTTTCCGTCCTGTAAATAAAGAGGCAAAGAATATCTAGCCTCTTCAAAGAAATCCAGTTTATGTCCGTATACCTGCTCGAACAGTTTTTTCATGCCAATCACCTTCTAACATTTTTATTCTATATTAACACATGTAATGTTAGTTTTCAATATTTATGTTAATTTATTAATAAAATACGATGTTTCCTTTTTAGTTTGGTATAATGAGCGCTTAAGTAACGTTGTATTGGAGTCCAGATTGATTGGTTACTAAATGGTGCAAGTAAGGTGCAAATTTACAGTCATAATATCTGCCAAACCGTGATAATTAGGGCTTTTCATCAACCGATTGGTAGAGTGCCGTGGCAGACGAAAAGTACTTTAATCATGACTCTTTCCTCTCCATTCTTAGTATTGAATTATCCAAAAGTCATTTCCATTAATTCCTGTGCTGCATCTTTGCTTTTTAGGCGTATCAAGTTATCATCATCTTTAGCCCGAAAAAGAAAATTCATACTACCGTACCATACTATTTCGCCATCTATGATGACGAAGTGCTCATGCATTTGATCCCGGAGCCTAATCTTTATGCTGTAAATTACAAGATATAACTGTACATTTTTTATCAAATAATAATGTACAGTTTTTATCATCAGGCGGTATCACCGTCTCCATACAAAAGATTCTGGAGGCGATAAGATTTGCCTTTGATAGTTACTACAGTGGCATGATGCAGCAAACGGTCTATTATAGCATCAGCTATAAGCGGATCTCCAAATATCTCATCCCACTGTGAAAAGTTTATATTTGTTGTTATTATCGTACTGTTCCGTTCATAGCGCCGGTCTATCAGCTGGAAAAACAGTTTCGAATCCTCACGGGATATGGGCAGATAACCAAGCTCGTCGATTATCAGCACTTTATAGCCACAGTATTTCTTCAGACGTTCTGCAAACCGTCCTTCAAGCTGAGCCTTGTGAAGGGATTCCATAAGTTCAGCACATTTGATGAAATAAGTTGAGTTACGATTCTGCGCAGCCGTTATACCTATGGCTGTGGCCAGGTGTGTCTTCCCGACACCACTGTTACCATAGAATACGATGTTTTCCTGCTTTTCAATAAACCGCAGGGAATTAAGGTCATATATCTGCTGCTGGTTTATCGATGGCTGATACTCAAAGTCAAAATCAGCTAGGGTCTTAACTTTCGGGAAGCCTGCCATGTTGACGGAATGGCTTATCAGGTTGGCTTTTTTCCTTTCAACCTGTTGCTCGGTAAAATACAGGAACCCGTCAACAAAGGACAGGTTGTTCTTGTTGACATAATCTATCGTTTTGTCAATTACATCCAGGGATTCCTTGCTTTTCAGGAACCTCAGGTTGTCCGTGATCCGTGTATATATGCTGGAACTGCTCATTTGTATGTACCTCCGATGATCTCAAGTTTCTGTTTTGCCAGTTGCCTTACCTCATCAGAGTCCCTGCCTATATACCTATAAGAAAGCACTTCAGCATAATGTTCAGCATCATAGTTCAGCTTCCTGTCGGACAATGGATGCATTGCGATCAACTTTGTGCCTGAATAGATGTAGATGTCCGAATCATGTATCTGGTACTGAACGTCCTTACCGATATAACCGCATGGGACAGAGTAATGGTTTGACCTGATGGTCACCATACCCGCTGTATTGACCTTTGCTGTAGATGTCCGTATCTTAACTGCCTGCGGATGGATTCGTTCGGAAGAGGCTTTAACAACCCACGCTCCTTCTCGAATTCGATCATTGGTATCCGGCCTGTTCCCTGGCAGATGCTGTTGTTGACACGTTACCTAAGATGATAGCAAAATAATTATTAAAGTACTTTCCACAGTATATCATTTTCATATCGGTTCAAAAATGTACTTATTTTGGACTTATTCTTTTTTAACGTTTCTACCACTTCATCTTCGGAAAGGCGCCTAACATCTACACCTAATGATTGAAGAACTAGTTCTATTTTTTTTAATGCAGATTGAGGTATTCCATACTCAAGCAAAATCCTGAGACCATTTTGAACAAACTCGTTCTCAATCATTTCAGCCACATAAGAATAATCTCCCTGCGGCAATCCCAGAGTTTTAGTTGCATATTTCTGAAGCGAGTCCACAACATTAATCCACTTAGGTGCTCTATACTGAAGCCAGTTTTTTTGAAATGCAAAAAGATTTTCTATAATCTTATCAACCCTTTCTTGCATTTCACGCGGAAACAACGTAAACATTTCCTCGGTAGACGAAAAAGACACTTTCTTTTCTTCGGCCAATTTCTTAGCTCGATACTCTATATCTTTTTCAATCATCTGGTTAATCGACGTTTGATAACAACTCGATACAACTTTATTAACAACCCACTCCTTTGAACCCAGTCTCTTTCGCTCGCTTTCGGTTGTCAGATTGTTCCAGCAGAGTTCAAATAGGTATTTAAGTCTTTCGTATAATTTGCCATCTATTTTTTTCCAAATAATTGTGTCTCTCCGTATAGGTACTTGCAGATCTATTAGTAATCTTTCCAATATGATCTCTTGGCCCTCAATTGACACGCCATTATTAATTAATACACTTTTTAATTCTGGATCCTTCTGCGAAAATCTACTATAACGTTCGACGTTATCATTAACATTTTTTACATCTTTTTCTTCCAAGTTCACTAAAACTTCAGACGAAATTGGGTCCTGTTCAAAGAAAGGGAAATCTACATTCATTTCTTCCTTAACAGGTGGTTTCTGGAGATTTATCACATTTCCAACATAATGACGCATTAACCTTCCAGCTCGTCCGCGAATATTAGAATAATCAAAATAATCTATTGGACGAGTTCCTATTTTACTATCATAAATCACAACATTCTTCGCGCTAGTGTTTACACCTTCGATAATGGTATTGGTACAAAATAGATATTTAAGGCCACCTTCATTAAAGTACTGGATCACTGAGCTTGTTATATGCTTTGGCATTGAGCCATCGTGAATTCCAATACCGCTCTGTAAACATTTAGTAAACGACCATCTAAAAGATAAGTTTTCATTAATCCACCCAACTAATGGCAAATCGTTTTCTGGGAGTTCCTTCTTTTTATGAACATCGTCAATATGCGAGCAATAACTGAATGCCAGTTTTCTTGCAGCACTCGGCGAAGCGCAGTAAATTAAAGTTTGCCCTTCTACTGTATCAAGTACTCTGAAAATATCATTATCTTCTACTTTTCCACCACGCTTTCTTTTGACAGAATCATACAAATCCTCTGTCCTAGTTAGTACCATTGAAAAATCTGTTTTATAAAAAATCGCATCATATTTTTCTGCAAATCCATCTGGTATTGAATCAATATTAGGTCCAAGCATGTAAAACTTGCAGTCAGGATTTTTCATAAGTCTGATGAACGCAACATTAAGTATATTATTTCTATCATCCTCTCTTTGACTACTTAACTTATAGAATTCATCCAGGATAAAAAACTGAATTTCGGGCAAATTAGGATATTCAACAACTCTTTCAGCCGTGAGCAAAAATATGTTTCCCTTATCCTCTGCCGGCAACTGAGATGTCCTAACAATAATTTTATAATCATCTGCGTATTTTTTTAAATTTCTTCTCGTCTCATCTAATAATGCCAATGTTGGCTGAATTATAACAATATTACGATATTCTTTACTCGCTACTATTTCCTCAATAAGCAAACTTTTTCCAAAACTAGTAGGTGCGCTAACAATAACGTTCTTGTGCTGCATTATCAAATTAAATATCTTTTTCTGTTCGGAATGAAAAAAGATTTTCTTGTCATTTTCCGATTGATGATAAGTAATTCTAATTCTTTCGTCAAATGACTCCTCATAATGACGTACTCTATTAACATATGGGTAAAAACCTGCCGCTGATACTAAATCAGAAAATAAATCATGATACTCTTTGGGAATTCGTTCCAGATTGTCAAGTACAAGAATGATATCCTTACGAGCCTCTGCTTTTTCTTCTTCCTTATCCGAGTTTAGTTTATTACATAAATCATGAAATAAGTTAAAACACTCATCTTTGCTTATTTTATTACCATTTACCAAGGATGCAATACTATTCTCCACCATAATTAAATCCCCTGCATATTGTAAATTCTTTCCAAAATTTTTGTGACAATTCTATCCTTCGATTCCACAGGTAGAAGTATCAATAATGTATTAATATTGCTCTTGTTGGGGAAAGTATTATGATTATCAAAATAATTTTTCATGCCCTCAATATGATTGCAATATATCATCCGCATTAAGTCCTTTCTTTATTGCATCTAGATATTTTTCCGGCATCTCATCCTCATATATACACAATAGCGGAATCATAACCATATCAAATATATCGCACAATCTACTTGCATTCGAAATACGTTTGATCCACTCCTCCTTCCTATTATTTTGATGAGTCAAGCTTCTATTGATAATATAAAATTGCTCGTTTAAATAATCATGGTTAAAGTGATTATAAAGGTCAGAAATCAGTTCGCTTAATCCGCCCTTACAATCTTTGTAAAACTTAGTTTCGCCCAACCATAATTTGCCATCTTCCGTTACGTGTACTGCATCAAAGCCATGCGCCTCATGCGAAAATGAATCCTTGAAGTAAATTTTCGAAATAAGCGCCTCCGTGTGAAAAAACTCGCGTAAAAGAAAATGTAGAATCAGTTCGCTAAAGAGCCCTTTACACTCATACTTCTTCAGAACAGCAGGGTCCCATTCGGAATAAGGAATACTGTTTTTCAAATAACCGCCTATAAGTTCAACTTCAGGAATCTTCAAAACGGTTTTCGCAACTTTTTGGATGTAAGGAATATAATCCCGCAAATCTCCAGGTCGTTCTTCTTCTCCCATCGCGTATTCAGGCAAATAATTCCTTACTGCATCGACAAAATCAATGTCCATATATTTATAATCAGAATCATCCGCAAGATCATATTTTAGCAACATTCCAGCCAAGTCCGCCTCGGAAATCTTTAGTACTATTACACCTCTTTTGTCCTCTAGGTCAATAACTCGCATATTCCCACACCACTCCAATTTTTCGACAGCCTTATACCTTAAATAGCCATTTGAATAAGCAAACGCTATAAATGTATTACTTCACAGTTAATCTTTTTCTGCAGATACTCTGCTACCAGTCTCCTATGGCATTTTTCTGGTGTAGGTTCAGAGCAAAGAAGTAATACGGAATCATACTCTGCAAAATTCTTAGAAAACACCTCTTCAATCCTTCTGGACTCGATAAGTGGTATAAACTTATCCTCATATCCTTGCCATGAAATTGTTCCTTTTTTGTATGCATCAAGAATCTCTTTCGTCGGGGCAAAAGAAACCACGTGACGATACTCACAATTACAGATTTTTTTCAAAAAATAAGTTAAATCTTTTTCCTTTGTGAAGCCTGCTAGCTGAGAATGATTATTCAGCCTAACATCAATTAAAACCTGAATTCCTGCTTTTTCTATTTTTGTAAAAAATACGTTAGCATCCTTCTGTGTAAAGCCCATAGTGTAAATTTTCATTGCTCAACCTCCTCATAAATTTTCATTATGATAGCCTATTTCTCTATTTCTCTGCCTATATGCTTCTATCAATAATTCATCTTCGGGAATCTCACTGATATTTGAAATCAATGAAAGTTGAAATCTATCCGGATAATACTTATCCAATAGTCTATCATTGAGTTCCTTTTGACTCTGCAATGATCCATCAGGCAAAATATGGTTTATATCTATTCCATTTAATTCAAACCCGCGAGCGACCATTATTGCTCTATGACAATCTAACGGATCCTTTTCTGTACACATTAAAGCTATATTTTCACCATCTTTGAGTCCTTTAATAACGTTATTCATTCCCTTTTGAAATAATTCAGAAGCTCGCATTTTTTCAAAGTCAAGATAATTATCCTTAGTATATAGAGTCTTATCTTCTGGCCTCGCTCCGAAATATTTACCCATATGAAAATATTTAATGTTTTTACTCTGCAAAAATTTGGATATAACATCTTTGTTAAATTGACTTGTAAACTTAGAAAATGGTGTGCTTCTTACATCCAACAAATATGTTATCTTATATTTTTCCAATAATTCTAAAAAAGCTTCATGGGAATGGTTTGTATGACCTATTGTATATAACATAGCAATCTCCCTACATAAATAATTAGAAATCACAGGGGATATATGGCCGCAACAAACTTATAGCAATTCCCCCTAAACGGAGTACCTATACTAACAACAAGTACGGCTTCATCAAACTCAGTCCCGTCCTCAACGCTGTAAAATCGTGGATCCGTTACTGACATATTTGAATAACTAAACCCATTATAATCAAAAGACAATTTAGTCTTTGGCTTATCCTCATCATTAACTTGCTGTTTAAAACATAAGTTTTTAACAACAACTAATGATAATGATCTTCCCAGAAGCGGAACTGTTTCCTCGTCCAAACAATACGAAGAATTACCAAAAATGAATTGCGGTTCAGAATCTTTATATAATTCCAACGCTTCGGCTATACTTATTGTTTTTACATAGCCAAGATAATAATCCCTATCAATTATTACATTCTCTGGTTGTGCTGGATTATTATCACTACCGATAATACGAACATTAATTACATCCAAAAGATTTGCATATTGACCATTCTCAAAGCGCAAATCGCCTAAAGCAATCGCTCCATGTGTGGATTCATCCGTACTAACCAATCTAACCCATTTTCCCGTTCTACAATCAATTCCTGCCACGCAATACTGTCCAAACTTTGACGATTTTGTCAAAATTACCATATTTATATTCATAACCCATAACTCCCTCTCTCTGAAATAATATACATTTTGCTTCCACTCTTTTTTCTAAAGCCTACCTATTCAAAACTTATTTAGTGCATGGACAATTCAAGTCATTCCTACCTACCAGAATAAATCGGATTGGGCAGGAAATGTAATC
The DNA here is from genome assembly GCA_017557525.1 of Lachnospiraceae bacterium. Lineage (GTDB taxonomy): Bacteria > Bacillota > Clostridia > Lachnospirales > Lachnospiraceae > RUG11977. The sequence goes on along the minus strand of JAFYYN010000180.1, from coordinate 9,808 downwards.
CAACATCATTCTCCCCAAGCTCTTGAATTCGAGCAATATCCTCTAACCATTCACGTAGCATTGTTTTTACACCTCCGTCGGGAGTCCACCTTCAAACGGTGTAAGCGAGGTGTAAATCATGCTTCCGTAACAGCTAAAACAGCCATAAATACGGCATTTCTTTCACTTACTCCATATCTTGCCGTGGCAGATGAATAATACTCGTATCATATCCTTTTTCCTTATTTCTTAAATCTTAGTAATTACCATTATACTCAATTATTGTTAAACAGATCGTCACCTGTTATTATGTTCTGAACAACATCCGAATATTCATTTCTTTTTAATCCCTTAACTATAATAAGCGTTATATGGATTGCCTTATCAGTTCCAGTCTCTTCCCGGAAAATTTCTGCCTTATTGATCAATTCATCCTGATATTCTGAATCAATTACAAATTCATTGTCTGTATACTTGGCTTCACAAAGATTTATTATATCATCCTTTCTGTCAATCAGAAGATCTATCTGGGCTCCTCCTTTGTTTTTCTTGCTTTTCCATGAATATTCTGTACTGATAATCCCTGATATTCCAAGTCTGTTTTTTATTTGGGGTATATGATGCAGGCAAACCACTTCAAACGCATTCCCACGCCACGAATAATATGATGCGCTCTTATAAAACTTCTGCCAGGAATCTATAGATATATCCTTCAAAAAAGCTACCGAAAACATAACAAAAGGGTCTATGAGTTGGAAAAATGCACCATTTTTTTCATAGGAATATCTTTTATATTTTCTTATAAATCCACACTGTTCTAATTCTCTTAAAGCCTTTGTCAGCCCCTCTCCATCTGAAACACCGGATTCTTTCACCAGTTCCGTCCGTTCCATTCCTTTTCTTTTTTCGGCAAGAGCACTTATAATCTTTATATGATTCCCTGCGTTCCTAAACAGCGAACTAAAAAGATGATCGTATTCATAATGAAGCTGTCCCTGAGAATTAATTACCAGATTATCAATATTCTGTACCAAGCTAAGTCTCTTGTCCAGCAGATTCAGATAATACGGAATTCCGCCAAAAACCATATAGCTATCTATAATCTGCTTTCTCGTAAATGATATACTGTTATTTCTGAAAAACTCTTCACACTCACTTAAGTTAAATGGTGCAAGATGAATCTGACGGGTAACCCTATTGTAAAAACCTCCCGTATCAAACAAAATATTGTTTATGATCCACGAAGTAGCTGAACCGCATACAATAAGCATAAAATCCTTTTGTGAAGAACCCCAGCTGTTCCAAAAATAATCAAGTGCTACACGGAAATCTGACCTTGGTGTATCCATCCAAGGAACTTCATCTAAAAAAATTACTCTTCTCCCACTAACTGCATCCCTTCTAACATCTACTCTTTCCAGAATAATCCTTAGTCTCCTAAACGCTTCAAACCAATCCTTTGGTATATTCTTTTCAGCATCACCATATTCTCCCAAAGCTTCATTAAATGCTTTTATCTGACTACGTGTTTTCCCATCCGGCAGCCCTGTTGAGTAGAAAGAAAAATTGTTATTAAAGTACTCTTTAATTAGAAATGTTTTTCCAACTCTTCTCCTTCCATAAACCACAACAAATTCCGGTTTTCCAGATAATATGCACTGTTCAAGCTTATCTTGCTCAACTTTTCGTCCTACAATATGCATTTTATACTCCTTTTTGCTTATATTCTGCTGAAATATAATGTTTTGAGTAGTTTCCGCAGATTATAGGCAATTTACACTTTATATCTTGCTGTTTTATGTCATTGTAACACAGTCCTATATAAATATCAACCAATTTTTTTACTTATTCCGGCCCAATATTAAAAAAGATCCATCAGATACTCGTTCTGACAGATCTTAAATTTTCTTTTATACCCGTAAAAAATTCTGACCTCGATTTATCAGATATCCCTATGGATCAGCTGGTAAGGTTATACATTTCCATGATATTCAACGGTCACGAATATGAGTCCGCATTCCAGCGTGAAATAGCATCATTATCCGATCAATCAGATGAATTCCGGGCTATAGAAATGACATATAAAGGGAATGTTTCCGAAATGTTTACCGCCATGCTGCTGCCCTACAGGGAGGAATTAAAGGTAAATGATCTAAAGACCGCCGCCTATATAATCCTTACTTCCGTAGAAGCCGTCATCCATGATACCATGTTCCATAATAACGGACAAAATAAAGAAGCCGTCATAAATGAACTGACAGCTTTGATATGCAATTACTTATTTTAAAAAATCTTATCTTCTTGTAGTTCGCAACCGGTCACAAATCTCAGTATGATAGTAACCAGACCGGCGGCAGAAAGAGTGATGCCCACAATAAGCATTCCCCTTATTCCGATTTTCTCTAAAAGAAATCCCCCAAGAAGGCTGCCTGCTACTGTTCCGATGCTGATTGTAGCACTCATTAATGACTGACCGAGTGTTTGAAACTCTTTTTTAACATATTTTGCCGCATATATTACGGTAAGATTCGCATATAAAGCAAAAGATAACATCTGAAAAATCTGCGCAGTCCATATCACATATACATTTTCCGCAGCAAAATACAGCAGCGCTTTTGTTATGAATGCCACTCCGGTGACTATGAACAAAGATTTCAAAGAAAACCTTTCGGAAATTTTTCCAAAAGCAAACATGACGGGTAGCTCCATGATAGCCGCTATACCCAGTGTTACTCCGAGCGAGTCACTTCCTCCTCCGGCTTTTTGAACAATCTGCAGCATATAGGTGTTGGTCATGCAGTGAAAAGCCATCATCAGCACCCCACCCAGCCATATCAAAAGGAATCCGTGAGTTTGGTGGAAAAAGTTTATAAAAGTATTTTTTCTCTCATCAACTACACCATTACGGAGATTCCTCTTACCGGGAACAAAAGGAATTATCATGATCAGTAAAGCAAGTATCGGTATGAGCGCACCTGCGACTAAAGGAATTATATTCTCACTATGTTCTTTCAGAAGATGTCCAAGAAGAATCGATATAGCCGCATATCCGAGTGAACCTACCCCCCTTGCACTTCCAAAATCAACTCCCATCCCGTCCTCTGTACAAGAAAAGCATATGGTATTAATAAGAGGCATCATAGCTCCTACTAACGCGATAAGCAAACCAAACAACGCTCCCTGTACATAGAATTTATCCACCATAAGCAGTCCGGCACTCAGCACCAAACAAATTGCCAAAGATACCAGCATCGAAATCTTCCAACCATGTAATGCCTTATCTGTAATATGTCCTATTACGGGTTGCATTAACGTTGACACAACTCCAAAAACGGCTGCTATAATCCCGATACCGGATGCAGAATAGCCCTTGCCGCTGAGGTATAATGTCATATACCCAAAGCAAACGCAGTACAACATCCAGTACAGTCCCTGTATTACACGATATTGCAGATTTATCCGCTTCATGTCATCACACTTCTTTCAGCCTGTAATAACAATACAGGATCCAAGCATGAGGATGAGCGCAAAAAACCGGTTCCCTCCAGAAATCATCCGACTGGTCTGTGCAGCCCTCTCCCGGTATCAGTGATGATTCAAGTGTATCTGCAGACGACCAATAAGAAGACCAGTACTGAGGGTATTCCCGTGAGAGGTTTTTCAAGGTCATCCGCTTAAGTAGCTGCCATGCCTCGTCCCTGTCAAAATCGGCCACACCAATTATCACCGGCCCATTTAATGCCCACCAGAATCCTCCATTCTCACGTGACCCTTTATCAAATCCGTCATCTTCAAACTCCGGTGCCTGCTGCTCCCTGGCCCCGATTCTCTCCCCTGCATATAAGCGTTCTTTCATCTCTCTGTACAAACCCTTCTTGCGCTCTATGGAAAGCTCCTTTATCTGAAGAGTGAATCCTTGCGGTTCAAGAAACATGTTATCTTCACCATATGCTTTGCCGTCAAAATACATTCTCCTTGGATAGTTTCTATCCCCCATATCCGAAACGAACGCCTCAAGAAGCCGGGTTCTATATAAGTCCATACTTTTGCACAAAGAAGCCAGACTCTCCGACTCGTGTTTTTTTAGCTGCGTACTAAGTTTCTGCAGAATTGCGATTGCCATGGCTGTATTCATATGTGACTCTCCCTGCCCGAAAACATTGTTATAAGGAGCATCAATAATATAATACACAGCATCATTCCAATCAGAATTCAGCAATCTCACCAGGCCATGTTCACCGACACCTATGGTGTCCCTAAGGAATAAAAAGCACTTTTCAACAAGCCTGTATACCTTGATCCCCATCATCTCTTTAAAGGGATAAGGGCAGATTTCTTCATCAAGAAAAGCATAGTCTTCTGTTACCCTCAGATATTCTGACAGTAGAAGGAAAAAATACAATTGTTGGTCACTTGTAAAATACTGCTCATTTGCTGCATAGCCAAATCCATACTCGATCAGTCGGATCTCACCAAACGGAGTCGTCCGCTTCAACATATACTTTAGTACGCTTTTAGCCAATGGCTGATTATAATAGATCAGTGGAAGGGCATGTTGAAGATTATCCCTGGCACTCGCATGCTGTCCCCAGAAGTAATCATATATAATACCCTGAGGGATTTTAGTTTCTTCATAGTATTCACTATAAGTCGCCATCGCTTCAAGTGTATATGCATGCCATATGAGTTCCCTGCTCAGTTCTTCATCATCTTCATCATGAAAATCAGGTAATACTTTTTTCCATTCATCTGCATATGCGCTAATTGGTGAATCGACACACGCAGGAGTTTTCATTTCTTTGCAAACAAGGTCTATCTCATTCCAAGAAAAACCAACCAGTATCTGCCAGCCAACCTCCTGCCCCGGCTTTAGGATATCAGTTTTTTCGGCAGTTAATTCGTCTTCACATCCTCTGATCATAACATCTTTAGAAAGCGTTCTCATAAATACAACCGGCGGATACCCATCGAACGCTGACAAATCCTCTCTGTTTCCATAAAGAAGAGGATCATCTGATTTAAAAACCATTTTTATCGAGCCGGTACTATCCTTGAACATGTATGTTTTTGTAGTTTCTTTCGCAGTCCACATCTCATGGATTTCGACTGGGTTCACACCGATTTGTTCAAAATATCTTATTTCCTTATCTTCTTTGGAACCATTCTTTATACACACCGTCAAAAGGAAGGCTGATGCACCGTCTTTAACAGATTGGGATGGCTTTACAGAGATATTTCTGGTCACTTGAACTCCATCTACAATGTATTCAAAGAAAGCAAAACCACATCCATGAATTTTTCGTGAGTTTCCGGAAAACGAAAGCGAATCGTCACCCGTTAGCCTATGCTCGATTCCGTCTATCGTGATCCCCGCATGATTATTTCCACTTGCCTTGTCATCACCTTTATTTAGGCGCATCCATGATCTTTGCCCACTGATAAGCTCATACTCACCGCTCACATGGCTAAATAGCGTCATCCGATAATTCCCGAGGATAAACCATGGATCCTCGGGCAACTTTATCTTCTTTCCTTTATCTTCCGTATCCACATAAGGCAATCTCCCGGTATATTCGAAGCAAGGCAGACCTGCCTCATCCTTCATCCACTTTCCAATCTGTTCCATGACTTGCACCTCCTTTAATGATTTAAATATATAATACCATCAAAATTAAAAAAAACATCACTTTTAATTGTTGATTTATTTATTCAGATTGTTATAATTATATCTAAAGCTACAATTATTTAGGTCTTAAAGGGAATTCTGATATAGGAGAGTTGTTATGCTATGTAATGAAAAAGGTGTCCTTGCACCATCCGAATACTTCTTTTTCCCCGATAACGAAAAGGCTAGCAATTATTACTATCATGTACCTGTTATCGGTCATTTTTTATGTGATAAAAACTATGATATCGAAAGGAACGGAGGCGTAAGTCCCTTGTTATTCTTAGTATTACAAGGAGAGTTGCAAGCAAGGACAAAAACAAATGAAGTTACTGCATATAAGAACGATGTCCTGCTTTTGGATTGTTCAAAATATCACCATTACTACTGTGAAAACAGCTGTGAATTCCTTTTTGCCCATTTCTGCGGCTGTAACTCCGGGGAAATAACCGGCTTTCTGACCGAAGGCGGCAACCGATCAGTCTTCTCTGACTGTGAAGGCAGAATCCGCAAATGTCTTCTTGACATTCTTGACAACCTCCACCGCAAAAAAGATATCTCATTCTACAGCTTATCCTGTATGATCTCCACCATCCTCACTTATCTCCCTGAGAATACGGAGATTTCACCATTATCTCATGCACAGCATCCTGCGCTCACAGAAGCCGGAAATTATATAAGAACAAATCTTACAACAAACATTACACTGGACGACATCGCAGATCATGCGCACATCAGCAAGTATCATCTGTGTAAGCTCTTTCGTGAACACCTTGGTACAACTCCTTTAGAATATGTCAGTCAGGCAAAAATTAATCTTGCAGAAACTATGCTTGTAACAACAGAAAAAAGTATAGAAAAAATAGCAGAGGATTTATGCTATTCGTCCTCTGCTGCTTTCATCAACGCATTCCGTCTAAGGAAAGGTATTACACCCAATCATTATCGAAAGAAGGCTTTAAATATCGGGTATGCCGCTTTGTAATCACTTTCTTTGTATATTCTTAGCAACCTTGCATTTATACATCTTCTCATCCGCCCTACTGATAACCGAATCAACATTCATATTCTCTGTTACCGGTTCAAATGCACATCCGAAACTGGCACTTACAGTATAAGGCTTCTGATATCCGATTGCTATTTTGCCGATTACGGTTTTAAGCTCCTCTGCCCGTTTTATGCCCTCATTTTCGTCATAAACGCCTATACCTATTATGTAAAATTCATCTCCTCCGGCTCTGACACAGATCTCATTTTCGCCGGTTATCTGTGCCACTGCACTACTCACGATACGGATACATACATCACCTTCTCCATGACCATATGTATCATTAATCGTTTTTAAACCATCCATGTCTATAACAGCTACAAACAGATATTCACCTTCTGTCGCCTGTTTGAACATTTCCTCCAGACGATCATGCATGCCTCTTCTGTTATACAGCCCTGTCATACCGTCCCTTACAGACAGAATTGTAAGCTGGCGCTTTGCTCTGATCATCTCCAATGCGTTATTTACAAAGCGCAGCCATGTCCGATATATCTGGTCTGACAGGCATTTCCCGGAAATACTTCTCCTTATCACAGCATACCCCATAAAATCGCCCTTAAAATGTATCGATGAAAAATAACTGATTGATGCTTCATCATGTGTCCCGTTTTCAAGTAACGCATCCCAAACATCAGCTGCGACCGGTTTTTCATCAATAGCCAGGCTTCCATCGTCAAGCTGCCTTACACAAAGAACTCTTTTCAACCTGCCATAACCATCTGTCGGTAGTTCTGCATTTCCATCAGGCCATTTTTCAGACAAGCAAAGAGTAAAATCTTTAAATGGCTGAAGCAGATATGTGCTTTCCGCTATGCTCCGGATACAATCCTCCGGATTCTTTGCCGCAGAAAATGTTTCCATATAATAGCTCTCCATCAGCAGTCCAAAATCTGTAGAAATATCCTCGGCATCAATCATATCATTATGAGAAGTAAAATATGCTGTCTTACGGATGGATTTCATTATGCTGCCATAATCAGGCGTACACCCACAGCTAAGACCCGGATGAAAGGCCCTCTTTTCATCAAATGCATATGGGTATATCTCCTTTTCCGGATCTATGATGTTTCTCAGCACATCAACCGCATCTGCTGCCATAGCTGTATCTGCTGTATCAAAAGAAGATAGTATGATCCTGCTGCACTGTCCTTCATCTGTAGTATCAAATCCAACTACCAGTATATCCTCAGGGATTCTGATACCCAAAGCCGACAGTCTGTCTATAAGACCCAAAGCAGCAAAATCGGTTACACAGATGACCGCTTGCGGCATAGAAATCCTTCCGCTTGCCAGTTCCCTGGCCAGCCGGTCTCCGCTGGTATACCAGAAGTCTCCGTAAATAATATGCTCCTCTTTTATTGTCAGACCATGCTTTTTTATCTCATCGGCCAATATCTTAAGACGCGTCTCAGAAATATCATATCCTTTAGGCCCGGTCAGAATACAAAATTGCTTAATTCCGTGTGCATCTATAAGATGCCTTACCATCTCCCTAAGAATGTTCTCATTGCGGCTTGGGATAACAGGATAATCCCCTTCTTTAAGCTCCAATGTAACTACCGGGAGTTCCTCTCTATCCTTTAGCAGATTTCTGATTTCACTAATCATCCCTCGATTTTTATTCTCTATCAGGTTTGCGGTATCAAGGATCACTCCATCCAACATATTAAGATCAGGAAGTTCATAGATTTTCTTCTCTCCCTTAAGATACTCTCTCCAGCTTGACTCCAGATGCATCATAGAAGCAAAAACCAAGACATTATAATCATATTTTTTACACTGAGCTGCAATCCCCGTAATAACATTTTTTGCATGCACTGACTCCGGAAGTGCTGTAAATAAAGCTATATTTCGTCGCCGCATACTTAACTCTTCTCCCAATTCTACCTGCTTATAAACATAAATGCCAATATAAACTTCACATAAACACTATAACAAAAAAAACAGTCTCTGACAACTGGTTTTTACTTAAATATTCGGATATTCCTTCCCTGTTTTCTTCGGCATATTGACACTCATTATACTATCAGGCTATTTTCATTCTGCTTATCCTTTCTATATTTTCAATCACAGGGACGGTTCTCTGATTGACCGCAGATTGAAAGTAAAATAAATGGTCAGACTTAACTAACCATTTATTTTCCCTTTACACTATCAGTTTTTCTAACGAAACCCCTTCGTCTATCTTTCTGCTGTATATTTCAGTACATTTTCTATATAGAGCAAACTTTTTACAGCTTCCTCTTCATCACCATACACTTTCCAACAGCCGACCTGCTTAACATTTTCCCTGCTGTCATTCATAAAGCATTTAACATCAAACGGTGGGTATCCGAGAAACAGTCCCATCTCATGAGGAAATGTCTGTTGAGTATCCCTTATCCTTCAAGATGTTTATTGCATCTTCGGATGAGAGGTCTCTTTTTAAAAGGCTAATAAAAAATCAAAAAATTTTTAAAAAAGTATTGACAAAATCAAAATTATGTATTATATTAGTTAGCGTCGGCTAACCGATTAATAATTACATAAGGTTTTGTCTTAAGTTTCCGGTCAATCCTTCAAACCTCATTGTCCATATGCCGCCAACATATGGACCAAAAGACTTCATAAGACATTTTCTGAGACCCAATTTTTCGGTAACTTAAGAAAACCGTATGTGATCCACAAGCTTAAAAGCCCGATTTTATCAACCGGGCTTTTTTGTAAATAAAAACCGCTCTTCATATAGAAAAGCGGTTTTACTGTTATTCCAATAGATTTGTCATACTCTTTAAGATAGTAAGAATAATTAAAAATGAGAAATTAGATGCTTATTTAAATAAGATTCTTCTCAACATAGACGATTTCTTAAAGAAAGTAGTATAAATCCACACTGTTCTAATTCTCTTAAAGCCTTTGTCAGCCCCTCTCCATCTGAAATACCAGATTCTTTCACCAATTCCGTCCGTTCCATTCTTCTTTTTTCTATACTGGTGAAACCTCACACGACTAAAGTCGCGTGCTTCCTATAGGTGTCTTGCGACACTTAGCCCCTTTAGGGGGCAGGAACTGCGTTACTACAGATACAGCCTGAACTCAGATAACTCATACCGCTAGGGATATGAGTTCCGCAT
>JAFYYN010000179.1 GCA_017557525.1 Lachnospiraceae bacterium | reverse complement strand
TTTTGTAATTATAATTATCAGAAGTATCTATCTCTTCATCTTCTGCCGCATCGGGAAATCCTGACAGCTCAGAAAAGCCATTTACCTTATCCTTAGTTGTCTTCGATGCATACTGCTCCCGTTTAAGATCACGAATCATCTGACGCATCTGTTGCGAAATGGAAGGCTTATCTTCTGTTACCTTATTCGCAAACTTAGACAGTAGAAGAGTTTCTTTTTGGTAAAAAGACAAATATGAGCTTTGTGTATTATTAGTATGTGATTTAGACGCAGATACTACGCCTCTAAGATCCTGTATAAAGTTATTCTGCACATCCATGTTCTGCTGTATCTTCATGAAACACCTCCCTGTGTTATCAAAAAAGGTAAGCGTCTCATAAACGACACATTGTAATCATACTCTGATTTTATCATAATCATTTCCGAGGAGGAATGACTATGAGAGCACATAATGACTGGAAAAAGCTACATCAGGATTATCTTGAATCCGGTGTTACAAAAGTGGAGTTTTCAAAAATGCTGGGAGTACATCCCACTACTGTCTACAAACAGTTTGCAAAGTTTGAACAAAAGCCAAAAGAAGATGATGATAAAACTGTATATCCGGAAATCGTACCGGTAACTATATTGCCTTCTGAACAGGTTCAAAAACAAGAAGAACTTTCAAATACAGGAAATGTGATTATTTCAGTTGGGAAGTACAATATAACAGTAGAAAATAAAACGCCGGTAACTCTGTTAAAGGATGTACTTTCCGTGGTGGGTGAATTATGTTGAGATTGTCTCCCTCTGCCAAAGTATATCTTGCATGCGGTCCGACTGATATGAGAAATAACATTGATGGACTGCTTCTTCTCATAAAGTTCCGCTTAAAGCTTGATCCCTTTGAGCCTGCGTTCTTTGTATTCTGCAATAGGCAGAAAAACAAACTTAAGATCCTGTTTTGGGATAAGAACGGATACTGGCTCTATTACAAAAGATTGGAAAGTGAACGTTTCAATTGGCCTGAAAAAGTTGGGAACGGTCAATCCATTGCTGTTACAGAACAACAATTATCATGGCTTCTCGATGGACTTAGACTGGATGAACCGGATGCTCATAAGGAATTTTTAGGAAGAAAAATAACATAAAATGTCAAGCAAAAAGCCTCGAAAAAGTGCCGAAAATATGCGCTTTTCAGGGCTTTTTTCGTTTGTGTTGCGAATAGAAAAATCGCATGTTTTTCCGTATAATCATGGTATGACAAATCCGCAGAATAACGTGACTAACGGCATAAATTTACTAAGTCGCGAAGAACTTGAAAAACAGAATAGAATTCTTTCACAGCAGCTTGCAGAGACAAAAGCTAAGCTCAACTGGTATGAAGAGCAATACAGACTCTCTAAAGAAAAACAGTTTGGTCGTTCTTCAGAAAAAGATCTTGCCGGACAGATGAACCTCTCGGACGTTTTTCCTTTATTCAACGAAGCGGAAACTTTCAGAGAAATGATAAACACTGAGCCCAAAGAAGAAGATCTTCCTAGCGAACAGGACTCTGATGAAGGTAAGCGCAAACGCAGAAAAAAGGATACTAAGAACCTTACGGTTGTTATTGATACATACGAACTTCCTATTGAGGATCAGATATGTCCAAAATGCGGTGCTCCTCTTCATGTAATGAAAGAAAAAGTACGCACAGAAATAGAGGTAATCCCCGCAAAAGTTGTTGCTCACAAATATGTCACATATGTATATGCATGCAGAAACTGCGAGAAAAATGGAGATACAACTATAATAACTGCTCCCGGTGCAAGGACTCCAATGATAGAGAAATCTATGGCAAGTCCTTCACTTATGGCTGATGCCATCACTAAGAAATATATGGATGCACTGCCTCTTTACAGACAGGAACGAAGCTATAAGCATTACGGGATAAATATAACAAGAAACAATCTGTGTAATTGGTCCATAACAGTTGCAAACAATTACTTCAAACTCATAACGGAACGTATGAAAAAGATCTTGTTTGATGAGCACGTTATCCATTGCGATGAGACTGAAGTTGAGGTTTTATGTGAGCCGGATCGTCCCGCACACGTAAAATCTCGTGTTTGGGTTCTTACTTCGGGTGAATACCTTAAAGATAAGAATATCTCTCTTTACAGATATACCGAAGGGAGGGCTCGCATAGATGCTGAAGCCGTTCTAAAAGGTTATACCGGGTATATAATGTGCGACGGCTATTCAGTCTATGATGCGATAACCAAGCCAAAGGGTGATAAGCCCGCAATGGATGTAAAGCCTGTAGCATGTCTTGTGCATGTAAGACGTAAGTTTGCAGATGCCCTTAAGCTCTTAGCACCTGAAGACAGACCGGGCACCGGAGTACAGGAAGCAGTAGATAGGCTGGCTGCTATCTTTAATAAAGATAACAGTTTAAATAATCTTTCTCCTGAAGAAAGAAAAGAAAAAAGAATACACGGGGATACAAAACTTCCCTCCGATAAGCGCGGAAAGAGTCTCTATGACCTTATCGACGATTTCTTTGTGTGGGTAAAATCGGAATATGACGAGGCGCTACATCAAACGCATTACGGGAAAGCATTAAAATACGCTATTGATGAAGAAGAAAAAGTAAGAAGAGTCTTTGAAGACGGGCGCCTTGAACTTGATAATAACCTTGCTGAGAGAGCCGTAAAGCCATTTGTCATAGGCCGTAAGAACTGGCTGTTTTCCAATACGCCTGCAGGAGCTGACGCAAGCTGCATTCTTTACAGTATTGTGCAATCAGCAATGAATAACGGATTGATTCCCTTTGAATATATAAAATATCTTTTGGAAGAAATGCCTGGGAAGGCACTGACAGATGAATATCTTGATACGCTGCTCCCGTGGTCAAAAGAACTCCCTGAATATATAAAAGTACCGAGCGATAACTGATCCGCAAGGTACTTTTTTGATGTTATGATATGGAAAAGTCATTATAATAGAATATATATCTGAATACAATGTGTCGTTTATGAGACGCTTACATTCAGCTTCGCTAATATTACATCTTTTTTTTGATAATAGCAATAGATTTTTTGCTAAAAATATCGAAAATCATATTAAATTTCTCAATTAAAAAAGTGGCGTTTTTAGCCACTTTTTAAGCACCAATTCTTTATGATAAATTAGCCTGTCAGTATATTATTTTTTATCCAAATACTCCTTAATTTTTATTGCAACATTCGTGGGAATGCCCGGAACTTCGGCGATTTCCTGAACTGAAGCATTTCTCATATCTTCTATAGACCTAAAATGCTTCATTAGCGCCCTTCTTCGCGAAGGTCCTACTCCCGGGATGTCGTCAAGCGAGCTTTTAACCTGTGCTTTACTCCTCAAAGATCTGTGATATTCGATCGCAAATCTATGTGCCTCATCCTGTATCCTTGTTATC
>JAFYYN010000178.1 GCA_017557525.1 Lachnospiraceae bacterium | reverse complement strand
CCTTAACTTCTCCAAATTCTTATAACTAAAATCTCTTGTTAACCCCTTTTGTCAGCTTATTCAGATAGCTTTCCGTGATTCCAAACTGCATCAGGATCTTTTTCTGTTTTGCAGTAAGTCCATATCTCCTGATATAAACACCCTTGCTGTTTTTCACGGCAGTGACTTTTTCCAGTTCGCTGATCGCAGCAGGGACCGTATAGTTCTTTTTGTCTTTTTCTTTCAGCGCCACCTGCTTAAGCTGCTGGAACATATGATTACGGACAATGCTTGCGATGAACATCACATATGTTTTACTCTCGAGCGACTTCTGACTGTGAACGCGGAATGTATCATACTCAAGCCCTGTCTTCAACATCCGGAAGATCTTCTCGACGCTGTCTCTCTTCCTGTAGATATCAAGCGCTTCCGATGCGCTCATCTTTTTGGATGTAACGATCACAAAGAATCCGAGCTGGTCTGTTTCCCTCTCTATCTTCTTCTCATTTCTTTTATAAGAAACCAGATAACCATAGTCGTCATATTTAAGGCGGAAGAGTTTTTCGTATGCCTGCATATCTTCCCTGCGGTTTATCTTTTCATTCAGCTTTTTCTGTAGATGCTCTTCCTTTTTCTCCAGCTGGTCCAGATATTCGTTTCTTTCCCTGCTCGCACGTACATTGTCATAGTAAATATGAAAGTACCTTACTGTGATATCATCGCCTATCGTTCCGGTCTTCGTCATCGCATATACTTCATGTTCCGGAAGATAATACTTTGTCTTTGTGAGCAGCGGCAGCCTTGCTTCATCTATGAGTTCCCTAACAAGTATACTTCTTGTCTTTATCATCATCAGGAAGTCATATCCTTTTTTATCAAAGTACCGTATGTTTGCGGTACTAAAATACCCTCTGTCCAGGATGATCCCGACATTTTTATACCCGTACTCCCTGGCGCGATCTACCATGTGCGTACACTGGGTATTATCTATGATGCTTCCCGGATACATCTCATAAAAGAGCGGCGTTGCATCCTTATGGTTCACTGCATAGCTGATGTTTACCTGCGGGAGTTCGTCATCATCCTTGGCATGCCCATACTCTGCCATCTCTACACCATCTGCTGCAGTGTTCATGTTCGTGCTATCATAACTGATATATATACCCGAATGTTCGGGCTGCAGTTTATTCCACTGCGTTATGAAAAGTTCTATCTGTGCATAGTCTATATCTGACTTCAGGTATTCTGATATCCTCGTATCATCCCAATGTTTCTTCGAACTTATCAGATGGCTCCACGAAAAGTCTGCATAATGCTGCATTGCGCTCGTCTGTCTGACTATCATATATGTGATCAGATCTTTTAAAAGGTTCTCGCCTTCCTCACTGTGAATGCCTCTGATCAGCTCTGATATTCCCAGATCATCCATGATCTTTGTCACAAGCGCATGCGAACCGATCTGAAGTGCATCGGAAAACTCCGGTAATTCTTCTTCCTCACTATCAAGTTCAAAGAACTGAAAAAAGTTCTCGTTCGGATTCATGACCTCTTCATCGATCATCTTTCCGATACACACTCTCTTTTCAACTACATATTTTTTATCTTTTTTGTAATCACTTCCCGTAACGTAATAAACGTATCGGCAGTTTCTCTGGTGGTAGATCTTTGTTCCCTCGGGTCTCTCGACCTTGATGTTTTTATTGAACATGGCAACCTCCATATTTAGTTATGCGTATAACTAAATATTACCATATCCAGATATAAAAAACAAGCCCCAAAGCCTGATTTTATGCGGTTTTTAGGGCTTTTTTTCGAATTTCATTTTTTTAGTTATGTACATGTGGTTAAGTTATGGATATAAAAAACAAGCCCCAAAGCCTGATTTTATGCGGTTTTTAGGGCTTTTTTTCGAATTTCATTTTTTTAGTTAT
>JAFYYN010000177.1 GCA_017557525.1 Lachnospiraceae bacterium | reverse complement strand
AGGCTTCCCCTCGAGGGGAAGCTGTCTGCGAAGCAGACTGATGAGGTGGACAGTCCTACGATTACACCCCATCCGGTACTTCGTGCCACCTTCTCCTCAGGGAGAAGGCTATAAATGTGAAAGATCAAATATTGCTTAGCATTTAAACGATAAAAACTGGCAAATGGAGAAACAAAAATGAAAAAATTCACTTCAAACGAGCTAAGACGAGCTTGGATAGATTTTTATAAGGAAAGAGGACATGTTGATTGCGGCGCTGTATCACTTGTTTCGGACGGATCCACAGGTGTTCTGTTTAACGTAGCAGGTATGCAGCCTCTTATGCCTTATCTTTTGGGACAGAAGCATCCGCTCGGTACCAGGCTCTGCAACGTACAGGGCTGTGTACGTACCAATGATATCGATTCAGTAGGCGACAAGAGCCACGGTACCTTCTTTGAGATGATGGGTAGCTGGTCACTTGGAGATTATTTCAAGGAGGATCGCTGTAAGTGGAGCTTTGAGCTTTTAACACAGGTTTTCGGCTTTGATGCAGATCATCTTGCTGCAACCGTATTTGCAGGAGATGAGAATGCGCCTCGTGATGAAGAGGGTGCTGCCTGCCGTGAAAAATCGGGATTTAAGAAAGAAAATATATTCTATCTCCCGGCAGAGGATAACTGGTGGGGGCTTGAGTTTGGTCCCTGCGGTCCAGATAGTGAGATGTTCTATGTAAAGGATGACGTACCCCCATGTGGTCCTGACTGTAAGCCCGGATGCCACTGCGGTAAGTACACCGAGATTGGTAATGACGTTTTCATGCAGTATGAGAAGCATCAGGATGGAACGCTTACTCCTCTTGCAAAGAAAAATGTTGATACCGGATGGGGTCTCGAGAGAAATCTTGCATTCCTTAACGGTTTTGACGATGTATATAAGATCGACCTTCATGCTCCTGCTATCAGCTATATTGAAGAGGCAAGCGGCATCAAGTATGATTCTGATGAAAAAATGACCAGATCCATGAGGATCCTGGCTGACCATACACGTACAGCAGTTATGCTTATCGGTGATGAGGCTAAGCTTCTTCCTTCAAATGCAGGAGCAGGCTATGTACTTCGCCGTCTTATCCGCCGTGCGATCAGACACGCAAGAACACTTGGCTTAAAGAAGGAAAATATCTTAAAAGTAGCTGAGAGCTATATCAATGTATATAAGGAAAGCTACCCCAGACTTACCGAAAACAAGAGCTTTATCCTTGACGAACTTGGAAAAGAGATCGAGCGTTTTGAGGCAACACTTGAAAACGGCTTAAAAGAGTTTAAGAAGATCCTTTCCGATAGGCAGGCAGAAAAGAGTGCCAGCATAGATGGAAAGTCTGCATTCTATCTTTACGATACCTTCGGATTTCCGCTTGAGCTTACTGTTGAACTTGCTGAGGAAGAGGGCTTAAAGGTAGATGAAAAGGGCTTTGCTGAGGCCATGGAAGAGCAGAAGCAGAAGGCCCGCGAAGGAAAGAGCTTCTCACAGAAGCTAACAGGACAGAACTTATTCGACTCACTTAATGATTCTGTAAAGAGCGAGTTCTTAGGGTATGATGCACTTACATGTGACGGCACTGTTGTTGCCATGGCAGGTGCAGACGAGCTTGTAAACGAGCTTAAAGCAGGCGATGAAGGAACCATCATCACAGATAAGACCACCTTCTACGGTACAATGGGCGGCCAGGTTGGTGATATCGGTGAGATCATTGGAGCTAATGGTGCAAAATTCGAAGTAACCGAGGCTATCCATGTGGCAGGCGGCAGAACCGCTCATGTTGGTAAGGTGGTATCGGGAAGCTTTAAGATGACTGATAAAGTAACATTAAATGTAAATACAGAAAACCGTGCAAAGACCTGCAGGAACCATTCCGCAACACACCTTCTTCAGGCAGCACTTCGCGAGGTGCTCGGAAATGACGCTCATCAGGCAGGTTCATTCCAGGATCCCGAAAGAACAAGATTCGACTTCTCATACGGTCAGGCTATGACAAAAGAGCAGATCGAAAAGGTTGAGGCGATCGTTAATGCAAGCATAGAGAAGGATCTTCCCGTAGTTACCGATGTCATGAGCATCGATGAGGCAAAGAAGACTGGCGCTATGGCACTGTTCGGAGAAAAGTACGGCGATTCCGTAAGAGTAGTATCCATGGGAGACTTTTCAAAAGAACTCTGTGGCGGTACCCATGTAAAGCATACCGGTGATATCGCATCCTTCAAGATCCTATCAGAGTCAGGCGTTGCAGCAGGCGTACGCCGTATCGAGGCTATCACAGGTTCTAATGTATTGGCATATTATAAGAAAATTGAGAATATGCTTAATGAGGCAGCAGCTGTGGCAAAGACACAGCCCGCTTCCCTTATGGAAAAGATTCAGCATCTTATGTCAGACAACAAAGCCCTTTCATCAGAGCTTGATTCATTAAAGGCAAAGATGGCAAAGGATTCACTCGGAAGCGTACTTGACTCCGTAGTAGAAGTTAAAGGTGTTAAGGTCTTGGCAGCAAAGGTACCCGGAGTAGATATGAACGGACTCCGTGACCTTTCCGATAACTTATGTGAGAAAATGGGCGGCGGAGTTGCAGTGCTCATCTCTGAGGCAGACGGCAAGGTAAGCCTTGTAGCAAAGGCTACTGATGATGCCATCACTAAGGGAGCTCATGCAGGTAACCTCATCAAGGCCATCGCACCAATCGTAGGTGGTGGCGGCGGTGGACGTCCCAATATGGCTCAGGCCGGCGGCAAGAATCCCGCAGGAATCGATGATTGCATCAAAGCAGTTGCAGGAGCGGTTGAATCTCAAATTAAGTAAGAAAGTCTGTTTAGGACATATCCCGTACGACATTCGACGTCCCGGGGATAACTAGAAACTACAGAAAGGAGACCGGCGTGAAAAAGTTCTGTGTGATCACAAACAAATCAAAAGACAGCAGTTTTGAAACCACAAAGAAGATTGAAACGCTGATCACCTCTTATGGCGGAAGCTGCGTACTGCTCGGAGACCCGTTAAACGGAGTCTTAAACAGTGCACCCGAAAACAGCAAGGGCTTTGATCCTGAGCATGCAAGTGTACTTTCTGACTGCGAATGTGTTATAGTGCTCGGAGGAGACGGAACCATCCTTGAAACCTCCAGAGCCATAGGCGAAATGGAAATCCCGATGGTTGGCATAAACCTTGGAACGCTGGGCTTTATGTCCTGCATTGAGAAATCACGGATAGATTATGCCATAAAGGAACTTGTGGAAGATAATTTCACGATAGAAAACAGGATGCTGCTTAAGGTGACCTCATCGAGCGGGAACAAAAAGAGTACCTGCCTTGCATTAAACGATGTGACTGTAACAAGAAGCGGACTTTCAAGGCTTATAAAGACGGATGTACTGGTTAACGGTCAGGCTGTGGGCTCTTATTCCGGAGACGGATGCCTTGTTTCGACGCCTACGGGCTCAACAGGCTATAACCTTTCTGCCGGCGGGCCTATAGTTACTCCTGAAGCAAAGCTTATGTGCATAACACCCATCTGTCCGCATACCTTTAATTCGAGGACAATAGTTGTTTCAGGGGATGATAAGGTCAGGATTGTCATAGGAGAAAAGAAAAAGCTCCAGGATACGGAGAGTTTTGCAACCATAGACGGTCAGATGGCGGTAAGACTGGGCTCGGGCGATTATATCGATGTTGAGCAGGCCGAAACGGTGGCTAAGTTTATAAGGCTTCCGGGACAAAGCTACTTTAATGTGCTTAATCTTAAACTTAACGGGTAATGCTGCTTGACGATCTGTTTTTAGATAAACCTTTAGCAATGATGATAGTATGGAGGTGCCATGAAATCACGACGACATAATGCTATTTTGAAGATAATCAACAGTAATGAAGTCGGGACTCAGGAAGATTTGATGATGCTCCTGAACCAGGCCGGCTTTAATGTGACTCAGGCCACGATATCCAGAGATATCAGAGAACTTAAGCTTACCAAGATAGCAGCTGAGCATGGCGGACAGAAATATTCTGTAATGCATCAGAATACCAAGGATATTTCAGATAAGTATATCAGGATATTCCATGATGCACTGGTATCGGTTGATACAGCTCAGAATATTCTGGTACTAAAAACGGTAGCCGGTATGGCTATGGCAGTCGCAGCCGCACTTGATTCAATGCATTTTGAGGGAGTGGTCGGCTGTATAGCAGGCGATGATACCATTTTCTGTGCGGTAAGAACGGTTGAAGAAACATTTAAGGTAGCGGATAAAATTCGCAAGTTGACATCCAAGTATTGAATATGATATGATGCTTACGTCAAAAAATGTATATGGCATCATGATATAAAAGGACAAAGAAAGGAACAATAAATCATGTCAGGACATTCGAAATTTGCAAACATTAAGCACAAGAAGGAGAAAAATGACTCCGCTAAGGGTAAGATCTTCACCCGTATCGGTAGAGAAATAGCTGTAGCTGTTAAGGAGGGCGGTCCCGATCCCAATAATAACTCTAAGTTAAAGGACGTTGTTGCTAAAGCTAAGGCTAATAACATGCCCAACGATACCATCGACAGAAGCATTAAGAAGGCAGCAGGTGACCTCGGTGCAGTTAACTATGAGTCAGTAACATACGAGGGCTATGGTCCTAAGGGTACAGCCATTATCGTAGAGGCGCTTACAGATAACAAAAACCGTACTGCAGCAAATATCAGAAATGCATTTACAAAGGGCTACGGCAATGTAGGTACACCCGGCTGTGTATCCTTTATGTTTGATAAAAAAGGTCAGATAATCATCGATAAAGAAGAGTGCGAGATGGATGCAGATGAGCTCATGATGGTAGCTCTTGATGCAGGCGCAGAGGATTTCAGCGATGAAGAGGACAGCTATGAGATCATCACTGCTCCCGATGACTTCTCAAAGGTGCTTGAGGCATTAGAGGCAGCAAAGGTTCCTATGCTTGAGGCAGATGTTACCATGATCCCTCAGACATGGGTAGAGCTTACCGATGAGACTGATATCAAGAATATAAACAAGACATTGGATCTCCTTGACGACGATGACGATGTTCAGAATGTTTATCATAACTGGGATGAATAATGCGAATTATTTAGAGAAAAACAGGGTATTTAAATGCCCTGTTATTTTTTTGCCGGTACCACGATGGATTATTTTGTCCAAAATGTGAAATGTTATATAAATTGCGTTGAATTGCTTGCATAAATTTTTGCTTTATGATAAAATATACTATATATAGGGTTTGTTTATCACTTTACCACAATAAAGCTGGGATTCTTGTATTTCTTTTGGAGGATTATGCTTACTAATATTCACGTAAAAAACTTCGCTATCATTGATGAGGCTGATATTGACCTGGCCGATAATCTTAACATCTTTACAGGAGAGACGGGAGCAGGAAAGTCACTGTTACTCGGAGCTTTAAATATGGCTTTAGGAGCCAGGACGCAGAAGGATATAGTACGGAATGACGCTGATTTTGCATTAAGCGAGCTGACCTTTTCCGATGTATCGGAAAAAGCAAAGGACCTTTTGGAAAAGGAAGGTTATACAGCAGAGGACGAGGTGGTAATATCAAAAAAACTCTTAAGTAACGGAAGAAGTGTTGTAAGGGTTAACGGAGAGACTGCATCGGCAGGGCTTGTTAAGGAACTGGCAGGAGTCCTGATAGATATTTACGGACAGAATGAGCACCAGTCCCTCTTAAAGAAAGAAAACCAGCTCTCGATCGTGGATGAGTTTGCTGGAAAGGATCTTAGCGAGCTAAAGGGTAAGCTTAAAGAGGAATATAAGACATATTCGGACCTTAAAAAAGAGTTTGAAAGCTTAAATGATGATGAACAGGCAAGAAAACGCCGTGAAGATCTACTCGAGTACGAGATAGATGAGATAGAAAATGCAGCTCTTAAGGACGGCGAGGAAGAAGAATTAAAGGACAGGCACAGGTTTCTTGCAAATGCGAGGCTTATAACGGAGGGACTCGGAGAGGCCTATGAGGCTCTTACAGGAGACGGGCGTGCTTCCGACAGTCTTTCGGAGGCTATCAGGGCACTTTCAAGGATTTCTGAGTATGATGACAGGCTCTCAGAAATGACTGATGCCCTTTCGGATATAGACAGCGTTTTAAGCGATTCCATACGGGATATTGGCGATTTTCAGAATTCACTGCCCGATGACAGCAGGGAATTAGAGGAGGTCGAGGAAAGACTTGACCTTATCAGCAAATTAAAGTCTAAGTACGGTGCAACGGTTGAGCTCATAAACAGATATTATGAGGAAGCAAAAAAGGAGCTTGAAAGACTTTCTGACTATGAGGGCTATTCAAAGAAATTAAAGACCGACCTTGCAGAATCTGAGAAAAGGCTTACGGCTTTATGTAAGGATGCGACAAAGAAGCGTAAGGCTGCCGCAGAAAAGCTCGGTGCAAAGATCATGGAGGCCTTGGCAGAGCTTAATTTCAACCAGACTGAGTTTAAGATAGAGATTTCCGAAAAGGATGGCTATACAGCAAACGGAAAAGATGAGTGCACATTCATGATGTCAATGAATCCGGGTGAGAGCACAAGACCTCTTATGGATGTGGCATCGGGCGGCGAGCTTTCGCGTATCATGCTTGGCATCAAGTCAGTTATGGCAGGAAAGGACAGCGTCGGGACACTTATCTTTGACGAGATAGATGCCGGTATCAGTGGCAGGACTGCACAGAAGGTTTCAGAAAAGCTTTCAAAGATTGCTACAGAGCATCAGGTAATATGCATTACACATCTTGCCCAGATAGCATCGATGGCTGACAGCCATTATGAGATCATAAAGCAGGTTGAGGACGGAAGGACAAAGACCAGTATCCACAGACTGGATGATAAAGAAATAAAGAACGAGCTGGCCCGTCTTATTGGCGGAGCGGAGCTGACCGACAAGGTATATGAGTCGGCCGAAGAGATGAAGAAGCTGGCTGATGCAAGGAAGCAGGAAATACGCCGGTAAATAGATGATACGAAGACGGAGGTACGAAAAATGAAGAACATTTTATTCGCGGCATCGGAGGGTGTGCCTTTTATAAAGACAGGAGGTCTGGCGGATGTTATTGGTTCCCTGCCCAAGTATCTCAATAAGGACGAATTTGATGTAAGGGTTATTCTTCCCAAGTATACCTGTATTAAGGAAGAGCTTAAATCGGGTATGAAGTATGTAACCCACTTTTATATGGATCTCAACTGGAGAAGACAGTATGTCGGTATCTTTGAATCCGAATATGAGGGTATCAAGTACTATTTCATAGATAATGAGTTTTATTTCCAGGGCTTTGCTCCTTACGGAAACATATATGAGGATATTGAAAAATTTGCATTTTTCTGCAGAGCAGTGCTTTCGGCATTACCTGTAATAGGTTTTAAGCCCCAGATCATCCACTGCCATGACTGGCAGACAGGTCTGATCCCGGTATTTTTGCATGATAATTTCCAGAGCAATGAGTTTTACTGGGGCATGAAGACCATCATGACAATCCATAACCTAAAATTCCAGGGTATCTGGGATAAAAAGGTTGTAAAGGAGATAACAGGTCTTTCGGATTATTATTTTACACCGGACAAGCTGGAGTACAAGGGCGATGCCAACTACTTAAAAGGCGGTATAGTTTATGCGGACTATGTAACAACGGTTAGTACCACATATGCCGAGGAAATAAAGATGCCTTTCTACGGCGAGGGTCTGGACGGTCTTATGAGGGCACGTTCAAACTGCCTCTGCGGTATAGTTAATGGTCTTGATTATGACGATTATAATCCTGATACCGACCCCTTGATCGTTAATAATTTTAACGTCATGAATTATCGTGTGGAAAAGGTTAAGAACAAGATAGCTCTTCAAAAGGAGCTTGGACTTGAAGAAAATCCGGACAAGTTCATGATCGGTATCTGTTCAAGACTTACGGATCAGAAGGGACTTGACCTTGTAGATTATGTAATCGAGGAAATTTGTGCTGAAGATACCCAGTTTGTTGTTTTAGGTACCGGAGATCCCAAGTATGAAAACCTGTTCAGGCATTTCGCATGGAAGTATCCGGACAGAGTATCTGCAAATATTTATTATTCCAATGAACGTTCTCATAGAATTTATGCTTCGGCAGATGCATATCTTATGCCTTCACTGTTTGAACCGTGCGGATTAAGCCAGCTTATGAGCTTAAGATATGGTACTGTTCCGATAGTCAGAGAGACCGGAGGACTTAAGGATACCGTTATCCCTTACAATGAATATGAGAATTCCGGTACCGGTTTCAGCTTCTGTAACTATAATGCCCATGAAATGCTTGCAACCATCAGATATGCCAAATCGGTATATTACGGGAAAAAGCGTGAGTGGCATAAACTGATCGACAGAGGCATGCAGACCGACTTTTCCTGGAATAATTCAGCAAAGCAGTATGAGGAGCTTTACAGAAGGCTTTAATAGAAACTTAAGGGCTGCTGCGGTTGTGGCAGCCTTTTTATGAAAAAACAACAGTGCCAATATCAGATCGGGAGGAATAACTTTATGAGACTGCTTAAGGATTTGATATCTGAATTTGGAAGTTTGTTACAGAGCTCTGTTACAGAAGAGCAGGGCAGCAGGGAAATAAATGCTCTGATATATGATACCAGGGCAGAGTTTGTCAGTGGTTCCCTGTTTGTATGTATCACCGGAGCTTCATTTGACGGACATGACTTTGCAGCAGAGGCTGTAAAGAAGGGAGCTTCGGTCATTGTTTCCGAAAAAGATATTGATCTGCCCGACAGTGCTCTGCTTATAAAAGTAGAAGACAGCAGAAAGGCTTTGGCACTTTTATCATCAGCATGGTTTGGTCACCCTTCTAAAGAGCTTGTAACTATTGGACTTACCGGTACAAAGGGAAAGTCGACAACCTGCTACATGATACGAAATATCTTAGACAGAACCGGCAGAAAGTGCGGGATCATTGGTACCATAGGCATTGTTATAGGTGATAAAACCTATGAAACCCATAATACTACACCGGAGTCATTCCAGATACAGGAATATATGAGGCAGATGGTCGATGCCGGCTGTGATACTCTGGTTATGGAGGTTTCTTCACAGGGCTTAAAGCAGTCAAGAGTTTATGGTATTGATTTTGATTATGCTGTATTTACCAATCTTTCAAAGGACCATATCGGCGGCGCAGAGCATAAGGATTTTGAGGAGTATATGTACTGTAAGTCACTTCTCTTTAAGCAGTGCAAATGTGCGATCTTAAATATCGATGATCCTCATTTTACCGATATGATAAAGGAAAGCAGAGCCAGTCTTGAAGGCTTTGGAATTGGTGAGACAAAAGATAAAGATTTATCGTCGTTTAAAGTTATAGAAAGAGCAGATAACCTGACACTTACCACCGAAGGCGGTGTCATGGGCATAAAGTTTGATTATAGCGGGCATTTTCCCGGAAAGGCTTATCTTTCAATACCCGGGAAGTTTAATGTTATGAATGCACTTTGTGCGATCACGGTCTGCTCGCATTTTACTACAGATACCGGTGTAATTTATGATGCTCTTGCAGGTACACATGTAAGAGGAAGGTTAGAGCCGGTAAAAATATCCGACAAGTGCTCACTGCTTATAGATTATGCTCATAATGCGGTTGCTCTGGAAAGTGTAATAAATACATTAAGGGATTACTCTCCAAAGAGACTTGTAGTGCTTTTCGGCTGCGGAGGCAACAGATCAAAGGACAGACGTTATGAGATGGGAGAGGTTTCTTCAAGACTTTCCGACTTGACTGTAGTTACATCCGATAATCCAAGGTTTGAAAAGCCGGAGGATATAATAAACGATATACTGATAGGCGTTGGAAAAGCAAACGGAAAGTATATCACGATACCTGACAGGCGTGAGGCTATAAAATATGTTATTGATAATGCCGAGGAAGGCGACTGCATCCTTTTGGCGGGAAAAGGTAATGAGGATTACCAGGAAATAGAGGGTGTCCGCTATCATATGGATGAAAGAGAGATCATAGCGGATATTCTTGCAGATAAGCAGGTGGTGCTTTAAACCGGCTAAAAATTTTAGATTTACGATCTGTGGGGCAGGCAGTGCAGATCGTGCTGGAAATATGCCTGCAGCAAGATACGGAATATGTGTAATTTTGAAAATAAAGAAAATTTGGGCAGTAATATATATGCTGATATAATCATAGATATCTCTGTTGAGGCATTGGACAGGTCCTTTCAGTACAGGATACCTGAAAGCCTTAGGGATAAGGTTTGTGCCGGATCAAAGGTTAATATACCATTTGGCAAGGGCGACCGTAAGGTAACAGGGTATGTGATAGGCGTATCGGACAGACCGAAAATTGACGTCTCTAAGCTAAAGGACATTGAGTCCCTGTGCGATAAACAGATAAGCATAGATGACAGGATGATAGGGCTTGCCTACTGGATGAAGGAACAGTTTGGTTCGACAACAAACGAAGCGTTAAAATGTGTTATCCCTATCAAGAAAATCATAAAGAATAAGGTTGAAAGACAGATAGTTCCTTTAGTCTCTATGGATATGCTGCAGGAAGAAATAAAAAAAGCTGCGAAAAAGCATGCTACAGGTAAATTGAGACTGCTTGAGGAATTAACGGATGAATATGACCGTGGCTTAAGATATGAGCTTGTAACCCAGAAATTGAATATTGCCATAACAACGTTAAATGCTCTTACAAGGGACGGGATAATTAAGATAGAGACTAAAACAGCTTACCGTTCAAGTCTTGGGAAAGCTGCAGAGGCCGGAAATATTAAGCCGATAGAGCTTAATGACGAGCAAAAACAGATCAGTGACAGCATTATAGCTGATTACAGGGAAGGAAAGAATCTTAATTACCTGATACACGGTATCACCGGCAGCGGTAAGACTGAGGTATATATGTCGGTAATAGATGAGGTGATAGCTTCCGGGAAAAGCGTTATCATGCTGATACCCGAAATTTCACTTACCTATCAGACTGTAAAGCGTTTTTATAAGCGTTTCGGAGACAGCATATCGGTCATTAATTCGAGACTTAGTGCCGGCGAGCGCTATGATCAGTATTTAAGGGCAAAAAACGGAGAGACTAAGATAGTTATAGGTCCGAGATCTGCAGTATTTACTCCGTTTGATAATCTTGGTCTTATCATTATAGATGAGGAGCATGAGGGCAGCTATAAATCCGAGCAGTCACCTAAGTACAGTACAAGGGAGGTTGCGTTTAAACGCGGCGAGACCGAGGGAGCAATGGTTATACTTGGCTCAGCTACACCGTCATTAGAAAGCTACAGTGCGGCAAAAGCAGGCAGGCTTAAGCTTTTCGAACTTACAAAGAGAGCCGGAGGGGCAGAGCTCCCGAGTGTACATATCATTGACTTAAGGGATGAGATGAAACAGAGAAATCTGTCGATCTTTTCCAGAAAACTTAAGAGTTTAATGAATGACAGGCTCTCCAAAAACGAACAGATAATGCTTTTTATAAACAGGAGAGGATTATCGGGCTTTGTTAACTGCAGAAGCTGTGGAAATGTAATAAAATGTCCGCACTGTGATGTATCTCTAAATCTGCACAACAACGGCAGGCTGGTCTGTCATTATTGCGGATACGAACGGCCGATGGTAAATGCCTGTCCTGCCTGCGGTTCACCCTATATTAAGTCCTTCGGGACAGGGACCCAGAAGGTTGAGGAGCTTTTAAACAAGGAGTTTCCTACAGCGAGGGTACTCAGGATGGATGCCGATACTACTAAAAGCAAGGACAGCTACGATGATATACTGTCAAAGTTTTCGGATCATGAGGCGGATATCCTGATCGGAACGCAGATGATAGTAAAGGGGCACGATTTCCATAAGGTGACTCTGGTGGGGATACTTCTGGCAGATATGTCGCTTTATACCTCTGATTACAGGAGTGCAGAGATAACCTATCAGTTGTTATCCCAGGCTGCGGGCCGTGCCGGCAGGGGAGAGGCAAAGGGAGATGTGGTAATACAGACCTACAATCCTGAGCATTATGCGATAATCACTGCCGCCGTACATGACTACAAAAGCTTTTATGATGAAGAGATCGGTTTCCGCCGGCTTATGAATTATCCGCCCTCCTGGAATATGCTTAAAATCCTTCTCGCGTCGGAAAACGAAGAGGCCCTCTTAAAAGAAACTGACAGGGTAAAGCAGGAGCTTGTGGGAAAAATCGAAAGCTTCGGGCAGGCGGATGTAAAGCTTTTTGGGCCTTCACAGGCTACAATCTACAAGATGAATGATATTTACAGGATGATCTTTTATATAAAATCAGATGATTATAGAAAACTCGTACTTATAAAGGATGAGCTCTCTAAAGAGCAAAGCCAGGAAAAAGGCGTGGGTATGCAGTTTGATTTTAATCCGCAGTAATCAGTAACCCCAAAACATACACAAGGAGAACAAAAATGGCACTTAGGAATATCAGGACAGAAGGCGACCCTATTTTGGGCAAGATCTCAAAACCGATACTAGAAATGAGCGATAAGACAAAGCAGCTTATAGGAGATATGCTGGAGACAATGTACCATGCAAATGGCGTGGGCTTGGCAGCAGTGCAGGTAGGTGTATTAAAGAGGATCGTTGTCATAGATGTATCGGAGGAGGGCAATTCTCCTATCATTTTGATAAATCCTGAAATTATTGATAAATCAGGCTCACAGACAGGTGACGAAGGATGCCTGAGCGTGCCCGGAAAGAGCGGTAAGGTTACCAGAGCCATGAAGGTTAAGGTTAAAGCCTTTAACGAAAAGATGGAGCTCTTTGAATTAGAGGGCGAGGAGCTGCTTGCCAGGGCTATCCAGCATGAGGTTGACCATTTGGACGGAATATTGTATACTTCAAAGGTTGAGGGAAACCTGAATACAGATGAGGAGCAGTAAGTAATACATGAAAATAGTTTTTATGGGTACACCGGATATAGCCGGCGAGGTGCTGAAATGTCTTATTGATTCAAGGCATGAGATACAGGCGGTAGTTACACAGCCTGACAAACCAAATCAGCGTGGGAACGGCATAAGCTTTTCACCGGTGAAACAGATAGCGCTTAATGCCGGCATACAGATACTTCAGCCCGAAAAAGCATCAAGCGAGGAATTTGTGAGCATCCTGAAAGAAATAAATCCTGACGTTATCGTAGTGGTTGCCTTTGGACAGATATTAAGGAAAAACATCCTGGATCTGCCAAAATACGGGTGCATAAATGTGCATGGTTCCCTGCTTCCTAAATACAGGGGAGCCTCTCCTATACAATGGGCAGTCATTAACGGGGACAAGGAGACCGGCGTTACCATCATGCATATGGATGCAGGTATAGATACCGGAGATATGATCCTGCAGGAAAAGATAGAGCTTACAGAGGATGAAACAGCAGGCAGCCTGTTTGACAGGATTGCAGCGATGTCCGGACCGGTGCTTTTAAAGGCTCTTGATGAAATAGAAGCAGGTACGGCAGAGAGGATCCCACAGGACAATGAAAAAGCAAGCTATGTGGGTATGTTGAAAAAGTCCATGGGAAAGCTCAATTTTAACCATGCAAGCAAAGAGCTTGAGAGCCTGATCAGAGGCCTTATACCATGGCCGGGAGCGTATACATTTGTAAACGGAAAGATGCTTAAGCTCTGGAAGGTCTGCATAACGGGAGATGAGGAAAAAATAGAGGCTGAACCCGGACAGATAAGGATAGCGGACAATGCCTTTTTCATAGGGACTGCCGACCGCCCGCTCCAGATACTTGAAATGCAGCTTGAAGGTAAAAAGAGAATGGCAGCATCCGATTTTATCAGAGGCACAGCCATAGTAGACCGGGCCTTTACGGAGTAACGGAGATTACAGATTGAACAGCAGAAATATAGCACTTGACGATATCATAACTATACTTGAGGAGAAAAAGCCGCTGCATACGGTTTTGCTTGCCTCTTTAAAGAGCATAGAGGACAAGAGGGATAAGGCATTTGTGGCGAGGCTTGTCAGGGGTTCGGTTGAAAGAGCATACAGCATAGACAGGATAATTGACAGTGTTTCAAGCGTCAAGGTTAAAAAGCAGAAAACGGTCATAAGGAATATCCTGAGAAGTGGAATCTATCAGATACTCTTTATGGATTCGGTGACGGATTTTGCCGCCTGTGATGAATCGGTAAAGCTTGCGGGAAAACGCGGGTTCAGGAATCTGCAGGGCTTTGTTAACGGAGTTTTAAGAAACATCTGCAGGAAAAAAGAGGAGCTATTAAAGGATCTGTATATTACTGAGCAATATATAGATGAAGCAGCAACAACAGATGAAGCAGCAACAGACGAAACAGTAACAGATGAAGCAGTAGCCTTAGACTACAGATATTCGGTACCGAGCTGGATAGCTGATGATTTTTGCAGGTCATTTGGAAAAGAAAAAGCAAAAAATGCGTTTGCCTACTTTTTAAAGGAAAATGACATTTCTATAAGGGTAAATACATCAAGGATTACTCTTAAGAGCTTTGAAGAAAAATTTCTATCCCAAACAGATAAAGGTGAGACAGGGGAAATAAGGTTAGAAAAAAACAGATATCTTGACAAATGTTACAGGATTTCCGATACGGGAAGCATAGAGGAACTGCCTCAGTTTAAGGATGGCCTGTTCGTCGTACAGGATATGAGCTCGGCCCTTGTGGGATATATATGCGAAGGTATTACAGATATAAGAGCGGATAAAAAAGCAAATACCGATAAATTTAGAGCTCTTGATCTGTGTGCGGCACCCGGAGGAAAGAGCCTGTATCTGGCTGATCTTGGCATAAAGGTTACATCCTGCGATATTTCGGAGCAGAAACTGAAGTTCATAGAAGAAAATGCTACAAGATGCGGGTTTAACAATATCGAAATCAAACTGAATGATGCAACTGCTTTTAATCCCGGTTTTGAAGGAAAATTTGATATAGTCCTTTGCGATCTTCCCTGCTCCGGGCTTGGCATCATCGGGAAAAAGCCGGATATAAAATACAATATGACTCCGGAGAAAATAAAGGAACTGGCCGTATTACAGAAAAGCATACTGAAAATCGCTGTTAAATACCTGAAAAATGGCGGATATTTTTTATTCAGTACCTGTACTGTAACCGGTGAGGAGAATAAAGAAAACCTTGAATATTTAAAATCGGTACCGGGTCTTTCATGTGTACCGCTTGAAAGCTTTTTGCCGGAGGGTATAAAGGTTCAGGAAAGCCAGGACAATTACTTACAGATACTTCCCGGAGAATATGACAGTGACGGTTTTTTCATTTCTCTTTTTAAAAAAACAGCGGAATAAAGATGACAAAAGGACGATCAATAGGAGATACAGCGTAAAATGTGCGAGAAGCCGGATTTAAGATTTTTGAGCCTTGAAAAACTAAAGACTGAGATAGTACAGATGGGAGAAAAGAGCTTTCATGCCGGCCAGATTTAGGAGTGGCTTCACAAAAAGCAGGCACAGAGCATCGAAGAGATGACCAACCTTTCGGTGAGCTTAAGAGAAAAGCT
>JAFYYN010000176.1 GCA_017557525.1 Lachnospiraceae bacterium | reverse complement strand
TAAAATGATAGTTCCTGTATCAGCCGACTTCATCGCCTTTTTAAGCTGCTTTGCAGTAGAAACACGAACCGTTTTCCCTTCTCCTGCATGGATATGATACCCGCCTATAAGCACAACAGCTGACAGTACGATCGCCAGAGCCAAAAGACATTTCCCGAGATTTGTTAAAACTTTACGCATACTTTTTCCCTCCATCATAAAAGATCATATACAATTTTACCATTATTAGAAAATGTGTCAATATTAATTCTGCTAATTTCACACAGAATGTCATTCATGCCCGTTTTTTTCCCCTGTATCCAGCCTCGGGATCCCCCACTGCGGAAGCCTTAATGTATAATCCCTTAATACCGAGAGTATCTGTTTTGGATCGTCTTTCATCCCCCGGTGTACCCATGTATATATAACATTCCACAGTGCCCCCGTATTAAAAGGAATAATATATGTCATATCGAGATCGCCAAAAAATTCCTCAGGTATGAACCCCAAGGCCTCCGCTTCGTCGTGTCGCGCAGGAAGTGAGTCATTAAGTTTCTTAAGTACCAGATACATCATATCATTTTTATCGAGTAAGAGCGCAATATTCTTATATTTTACGCAGAAACTGATAATGACCTCCAGCCATGACCTTCCCTTTGCGGCATAGAGCTCCGAAGTGTACTCCATAATAAATACGTCAAGAATTGAGTCAAGCACATCATCTTTTGACGTGAAATTCCTATAAAAAGTCTTTCTTACAACTTTGGCCTCAAGGACTATCTGTTTGACGGTTATCTCTGAATAGGGATACTGCTCCATTAACTTTAAGAGAGCTACTCTTATCTCTTCCTGCGAACGTATGGCTGACGGATTCTTTGAACAGATCATGTTAATTCCCTTTCCTTTTAGCTTTTTCCCATTACTGTAAAAAATGACACACCAACTACAACATCGTGTATCTTTAGCCAAATCTATTGACTTACGCCAAAACTCATTATATCATATCGCCAAAAGATACACAAGTGTGTCATTTATGAAAGGAGCAAAAAAATGGTAGTTTTAAGAAATCTTGTAAAAAAATACAGTTCAGGTCTTGAAGAGATATCTGCACTGGGCGGTGTCTCCGCAGAAATAAGGGAAGGCGAATTCACAGTCATCCTTGGACCGTCAGGTTCCGGAAAGAGCACAATGCTGAATATGCTCGGAGGCATGGACCGTCCTACTGATGGCAGCATACTCATCAACGATGAAGACATTTCCTCATTTTCTGAAAAGAAGTTAACTGAATATCGCAGAAAAAATGTCGGTTTCGTATTTCAGTTTTACAATCTTGTGGAAAATCTCACAGCATACGAAAACGTAGGAATAGCGGCAACCCTTAACGGAAATGCCGGCGAAGTCACAAGGATCTTAAAAGATGTGGGACTGTCAAAACGAATGAATAACTTTCCAAACCAGCTCTCAGGCGGTGAAATGCAGAGAGTTGCCATTGCCAGGGCTGTTGCCAAATCTCCAAAACTACTGCTCTGCGATGAACCCACGGGAGCTCTTGACGTGGCAACCGGTAACAAGATATTTGATATACTGAAAAGATACTCAAAAAACAAGGATACCGCTGTGG
Source organism: Lachnospiraceae bacterium (assembly GCA_017557525.1). Taxonomy (GTDB): domain Bacteria; phylum Bacillota; class Clostridia; order Lachnospirales; family Lachnospiraceae; genus RUG11977. Next base: position 38,647 of record JAFYYN010000176.1, on the reverse strand, counting down.
TTGTTGTCACGCATAACCCCGACGTGGCTGAGATCGCAGATCATGTCATCAGACTTAGAGACGGCAAAATAGTATCGGACGAGATCCGGAAAGGATAATGAAATGACTTTTTTGTTTAAAAAAATGCTCAGAAGCATTAAACAGTTTAAACTCCAATTCTTATCAGTAATATTGCTTGCAATACTTTCGGTAACGGTATACAGCGGTCTTGAGGGTGTATGGAAGGGTATAGAGTATGAATTTAGCTCATTTGCAGACGAGACCAATCTTGCGGATGAGTGGATACTTGCATCGTATTTTACTGATAATGATCTATCGGAAATACGTAATACCGAGGGCGTTAGTGATTTATCTCCAAGGCTGCGTCTGTCTGTTTCAGCGACGGATATTAACGGCAAGACTTCATATATAAGCCTGGATACAGCCGGCAACGAAAATGTTTCCAAAATGTATGTTATAGAAGGCGACGGATATAACAGTGCCATTCGCAATGCCGTCTGGATAGATACGGAATATGCCGGGAAAAGCAATATCTCTGTAGGTGACAGCATAAATCTTACATTTAACGGCAAAACAACAGAAGCCGAGGTCAAAGGACTTATCCTCTCTTCCGAAAGGACTCACTTTGTAGGAACATCCGATTACTACATACCTGATCATGAACGCTACGGCTATGGATATATGAGCGATGATGTGGCTCGCTCCTTCGATATAATGATAAACTGCAATCTTTTGGAAATAAAGAGTAACGGAGAAGCATTAAAGAAAAACATTAACGATATCTTAGGCGAAAGATTTTTGGCATATTATAACAGGGATACCCTTTTTGACGTTTCATTCGTCATTAACCAGACCGGTAACTTAAAAAGAATGTCAATACTGTTTTCATCTCTTTTCATTCTTCTGTCAGTGCTCTCGATGCATACCACCATAAAAAGACTTATCGATGCACAAAGCTCCGATATCGCATCACTTAAAGCACTGGGCTTTTCCAACCGCAGCCTCATAGTATACTATTCGCTTTACGGATTCTCTGTCAGCGTAATCGGTACCCTAATAGGCTATGTTTGTTCATTCCCATTCTCATATATAATACAGAATACACAGAAAGCAATAATAACAATGCCCGAATGGCCCGTAAAGCACACCCCCGGTACTCTGATCGTCATTTTTCTTCTGATATTGCTCTCAGTGACCACCTCAGTCCTTGCTGCAAAAAAGACGCTTACCGGACTTCCTGCGGAGTATATGCAGAATAGGATCAGGCATAAGACCATCCTTCCGGAGAAAATTAGCAGATTATGGAACAAAATGAGTTTTGGCATGAAATGGACCTTAAGGGATGCGTCAGCACATAAAACCCGCATCATGCTGGGTATAATAAGTGTTTGCGGAAGCTTTATGCTTCTTGTGATCGGGTTTGGCATGCCCGATTCCATAGCCTCCTTTACCGAAAAAACCTATACCGACGAATTTGTTTACGGCTATAAGCTTACACTGAATACGAATTGTACTGCTGAAGATGTAGCCAGGCTAAAAGAGGAGCTTAACGGCCAGCTCGTAGAAAATGTACAGTGCAAAGTAAATTACGGGAAAGACGGCGTATGTTTCAAACCTGTCACTGTATTTTCCGCCGGAGAATATATCGATCTAAGAACTACAGCAGATGAACCTCTAACCGGCAACGGGATATACATCACCGAGGGGATGGCTGAAGCACTTGATCTAAGCATAGGAGAATCAGTCGAGTTATTCCCATCCTTTTCAGGTAAGAGCTACAGATTAGATATTGCCGGCATTATCCCTTCCAGTATGCCGCAGTCATTATATATCATGGACAGCTGCTGGATCAATGCAGGCGCAACATTTACCCCCTCTGCGATGATGGTCGGATGGAACGTAAAAGAGAATGATCTTAAGAGTGACAACAGGATTTCCGGTATAGTATCAAGCCTGCAGCAAAGGGATAATCTTAATGCATTTAAAACCTCCTTCAGCGGTATATTTAACCTTATGAAAATTGTTGCGTTTGTACTGGTTGTAATAGTATTGTACAATCTGAGCATCCTCAGTTTCCTGGAACGTTCAAAGGAGTACAACACATTCAGGGTGCTGGGTTTCCATTATAATGAGATACGTCTGCTCTCTTCCTTTGAAAACGTTATCATATTAGGCATAGGAACACTTTTCGGATTACCGCTTGGGATTAAATTCCTGGATATATACTGTTCAACGTTTTCCAACGATACACTGAAAATTTACCCGCATATAACGAGTCCGGATCTTATAGCTGTATGTCTCACAGTATCTCTGTGTACAATAGTAACTACCCTGCTCCTGTCATTGAAGATCAGAAGGATCGATATGGTAATGGCCCTCAAAGAGTGAAAGAAAAATCCCTGTTTCAAACCTTTACGGTCTGAAACGGGGATTCTGTTCATTCTGAGGACATATTCTTAAGCTCTTCAAATTTCTTCTGCATGGTCGGATTATTTTTTGTCAGTTTCTTGATGCTGACATCATCCACCTTGTTGTTTGCAAGCCTGAGCTGATTATCAGAACCTAAAAGCTCCTTTTTCACCTTTTCAAGGTGATCTATAGTCTTGTCTATCTCCTCGATAGCCTTCTGGAAATGGTCATGGGCAATGCCGTAATTACGTCCAAATTCCTCCTTGAACTTCAGCAGGCTGGATTCAAAATTAGTGATATCGATATTCTGGTTCTGTGCCTTAACCAGCTCCCTTTTATATGTCATGGCATTCATGGCTGCATTCCTGAGCAGCGTGATGATCGGTATAAAGCACTGCGGACGGACAACATACATCTTTTCAAACTTATGTGACACATCTACTATACCGGCGTTGTATATCTCACTGTCTGCTTCAAGCAGGGAAACCAGGACAGCATACTCACAGCTTTTTTCTCTGCGGTCTTTGTCAAGTTCCTTTAGGAAATCCTCATTTTTGTGCTTTGTAGATGTAGTATCCATCTCATTCTTCATCTCAAACATAATGGATACTATCTCATTGCCATTCTCATCATTCTCACGATAAATGAAATCACCCTTGCTTCCGGACTTAGCATCATTGTCCTTCTCGAAATATGCGTTTCTGAAAGCAGTTGCTCTCAGCTGTTCAAACTGTATCTGACAATGCTGTTCCAGGCTTTCGCCAACCATTTTGGTTGACATCTTGGTTTTCATGTCTTTATAGAACTCTATCTGCTTGTCCTTTTCCTCAAGAAGGATTTTATTACGTTCCTTCTCGCTTGAGATTGCCAGCTCAAGTGTACGAATCTCCTCATTGGCCTTTTGGACTGCTTCAAGGACTTTAGTCTTCCCTTTTTCTTCCTCGTTTTTCACAGCAAGCTCAAGCAGCTTCTTATCCGACTCTAATGAAGCGACCTTTTCCTTTTCTCCCTGAACGGCTTTAAGGACTTCAGCCTCATTCCTGGAACGGATATTTTCGATTTCCATCTTGAGCCTGTCACGCTCTTCCTCTGCACCCCTTAGCTTACCTTCGAGATCACGGATTTCCTTATCTGCCATGTCCTTATATTTGGCTGCAGTATCAGCTTCCTTCATCTGCAGTTCAAGGCGCATTTCCTTGTCCTTGCTGTCCAGTTCAAGCTGATGCTCTTTCTTGAGATGTTCTACTGCCTCGGCAACCTTGGCATTGACATCCTGCTTAAACTCAGAATCCCTTATCTGATTTACGATAGAGTCCAGCTCATTTTCATCCACCGTAAAAACCTGACCGCAATGAGGGCATTTTAATTCTGTCATATGATCTTTCCTCCTCCACTTAAGGTCAATAGTAATATTAATAATCTTTAATCAGTGACTTGAAGAAGTCTGTCTGATCCCTGTTAGCCTCTTCACCAACCGGAAGCTTCAGATTAACATGGAATACGTGACCTACTTCCACATCTTCCTTTTTCCCGTATATCTTTGCCTTGGCCTTTATCCCTTTCTGCCCTAGGAACTCTGCAAAAGGCTCGCATTCGGTTACAAGGAAATCATTCTCTGCAGAGAAAACAAATGCAGGCGGATAATCCGAGGTAATATATTCATGGACCTCAGTCCTTGGGTCTTTTAACAGATCAAAGGTGCCCAGATAATCAAGCATTAAATCATTGTTGCCGTCAGACCTGCGACGTATATTATACATCCCACATGCTAAGGATACTCCCTTTAACTTCACATCATCCGGAAGATTAAATCCAAATATGTCTGCATATGCCTTATTTGAACATATGCATGCAAACTGGCTCACAAGCTGTGCGCCTGCCGAATCTCCCACCATAAAGACATTGTCCTTGTCAAGCCCGTATCGGTCGGAATTAGTTGAGATCCAGTTGAAAACAGCCAAAGCATCCTCAAGAGGTGCCGGGAATTTGTTTTCGGGAGACAGCCTGTAATTATAATTGATCACTGCAAACCCATACTCTGCCAGATGCATACAGTAAAACCTGTAAAGCTCCTTATCCCCATAGAAATATCCACCGCCATGAATGCTCACGATAAGGGGAAGTTTTTCTCCTGTCTTGTTTTTTGGACGGTATACATCAAGCAGATTCCAATCCCCATAAGGTCCGTAAGAAATATTCCTGAATTTCTCTATACTTTCCGGCTCCTCAAGTCCTGCGTCCCTTTTGGCATCGCCCTCTGCCCAGGCTTTACGCATCTCGATAACTCTTTCCGGTACAATGTTATTGTTTTTCCCCATAAGTTTTTCAACATACTCCGCAGTAAATCCGACAAATTCATTGCATCTTCTTCCATGCATTTTTAGAAGTTCGGCACATTTTAATGATCCGTATACTCTCAAAAATTCATTGTCAAAATCAGACACATCCCCCAGTCCCATCTCTCTTATCAGTTTCTCTGCGGCAAGCACTGTACCACATTTCCCGTCTTCACTTCGTGGCGCAGGTATGTTATTGTCACTGTTTATATTTACATCTGCAAATGCCTTGTAAACTGAGGCCGAGCATCTGTTTCCTTCCCTATGCAGTCTCTTAGCTTCTTCTCCGTATTTTGACATTTTCATCCTCCTACTGTTTTTTGTGTGGTCTCCTTTTTAATTATGATACCTGCTTTGGCCTCTTTTTTGTTACTTAAAGCTCCAAAAACCAGTGCCGGTTTCAGCGTCGTGTTTTCTTCCAATCATGCCTCCGATGACCGGCCTTAATTCTATTTCTGCTGTATACAGAACGGTTATTGACTTTATATGCCCTCCTGCCATTTTGTGCTCCGATCCGACTTTGTAGGAGAACAAGGCATGGGCATGATGGAAAAGCCGGTCATCCTCAGAAAATATGTTTCCTGTAATATTTATTAGCTCCAGCATTCCCTCAATTGTTTCAGTATCGAAGCATCCCCTACCAGGATCAAATGTCTGTATTTCCGCCTTGCTGCAGCCGCCAATCCCGGTAAAAATCCCTGACTTTATACCCTCATTTTTACATACTTCGAGAAGTTTTCCTATTATCTCTTCTCCCTTGTCTACTCTGATATAGTATACATCATTCATATTACGGTAATCCATCTGTAAGCTCCTCCTCCATATGATTTTTTCAAATTATAAATTTATGTGTTAAAACCTGAAAGGTCAAGCAATTTGAGGGCGTTTTCAAAGAAAACAGCGTTTTTGTCTTTTTCCTCCAGGCACAAGTTCACCAACTCATAGGTTTCCTTCTGATCGCACCATGGACTGTCGCTTGCAAACAGGATACGATCCACGCCGTTCTTTTTAACCATCTTTATGAATTTTTCCTGTGTCAGGGACGGAACAAGTATAGGATTCTCTTTCAGCCGCTTAAGGCCTTCCTCAGAGTCGGTCATAGGCCTGACCGGATTCAGGGCAAAAGAAGTGTCAAGATATGCGCCCCTTCCACAAAGAATATCATATACTTCATCCCACTGGGCATATGACCCCATATGCGCCAGCACCATCTTATCCGGATGGATTTCGTCTAGCATACGGCTTATCCTTTCGGGTGACACCAGATCACCCGGGAAACTCAGATCTCTTCCTGCATGTATGACAACTATCATCCCCAGTTCACATGCATTTTCTATTATCCTCAGATTTCTTATGTCGTCTATAGCTACTCCCTGATACAAGGGATGCAGCTTGATCCCCTTAATGCCATCCCTTATCAGACCTTTTAAGATTTCACGGTAATTCTCATTATCAGGATGTATCCCTCCAAACGACAGCAGTCTTGGGAAATACTTCTCATTTATATACTTGGCGGTCTCATTGATCGTTATATGCTGGGAAGGCTTAGTGACCACCGGCAGTACCACGCTCATATCTATCCCCGCGATCTCCATGGATTTTAGGAGCGATGTATTCGTTGCCTCCGTATAATATCTTATAGCAGCCTTATCCGCTATCATGGGAATAACCTTCCCGGCCAGTTCATCCGGGAAGGCATGTGTATGAAAATCTATCAGCATAATATTTTATCCTCAAAAACCTTTTTCTGTAAATTCTTTTCTCTTTTCTTTGCCCTCACTTTATAATATACCATTTTTTAACAAAAGTATCAAGCACATAAAGAAAACAGTGGCCCGTCAGGCCACTGTAAATACCTATACAAAATATGGGGTTCCGTCATCCTTGAAACGCACGCTTCGGATCATATCACATCTTAAGTGTTCATGAATATCCATTTCACCGTGGTATGCGATCATCAGGTTATCATTCTCGTCCCGGAAAAATGAATTATGTCCCGGACCATACTCTTCTACAGAATAGAAAGTCAGGATCGGAGAAATACTCTTCGTCCATGAATTAATATCAAGAAGGTCCGCATCCTGATCAGCTGTAAACAACCCGACAGCATATGTATATGAATTTGCAGATCCTCCGGAATATGTAAGATATACTTTCCCGTTTCTTATAAAGGTGTATGGTGCCTCATTATTTATGGTCCCTTCCAGGTTTTCCCAGCCAAACAGAGGTCTTGAAAGTAAAACCGGATCGCTTGTCAGTTTCCAGGGCTCGTTTTCGTCAATCGATGCGATATAGATCATTGATCCCGTATCTTCAGGTCTGCCAATGTGCTCTCTGTAGGACCATGCCACATAAGAGCCCCTGCCGGCCTTAAAATATGTCATGTCCAGGGTGATGGCTTCACCGGCAAGCGAGGACCCGTCTTTGCGTAATACTCTTACAGGGTTCTCCCAGCTTTCGGGATCTGTAATCGTTCCGTTTTCTTTCAGCTTCATTAAATGGCACTGTGGTCCCCACTGCTTTCCACTCACTGCAAAAAGGATATATAGCTCCCCTCCTATAACATGGAACTCAGGAGCCCAGAATGTCTGTATCAGAGCCCTTTCTTCGTCATACGGCAGGATTAAATGCTCTGTGACTCCGGGTACGAACAGTTCAGGAACAGAATCAGCTTCTCTGACATAAATCCCGACATCGTGAGTATTATCGCTTGTGGAAATAAAATACCATTTCCCCTTCCAGTGAAAGATGACCGGATCTCCATAACCCTTTGCAAGCGGGAACCGGTATTTTGTAACCGTCGGATCGTCAGCGGTCACAGGCGGGTTCCAGAACTTTACCGCATTTTGGGCAAGTTCTTCGTTTATTTCTATTATGCTTCCCGGGTTATGTCCCTCAATCCAGTCAGATCCCACAACACCAAGTGTCTCAAAATGGGCCAGATCTCTTGTCTTCCATGCCCACATCCTGCCTTTGTCCGCTGCATACGGCTTTTCAGGTTCATGAATCCTCTTTCCCGCAACCACAATTGAGCCGTCTTCATCTGAGAAGATTACAGGACCTTCTATCCCTAACGGTATAATCGTATTTTTATCTGAAATCTCCCCCCTAGCAAAAAGAATGCCATAATTATTGTTCAGGGCAATGGTTTTCCCTTCAATCTCTACTGAAAAATGTACTGCGGATGACAATCCGAAAGGATAAGCTTCCGGATTAGGTTCTCTTGTATAAACTGTTAATTTACTCATTTTATCCTCCGATCTTATTCAGTAAAACAGCTTAAAACATCGCTTCCTTCCCTTACGAAAGCAATGAATTCATTAAGCTTTGCCTTACACAAAATAGTCTTCCCGCCCGATATTTTCTCTTTTGTCAGAGCGTTGATCCAGTTTCCTTTGGGCAAATAAACCTCCCTTTCAACTTCACCCTGTCGGTATATCGGTGCGAAGATTATATCCTTCCCATAAAAATACTGGTCTTCCAGCAGATAGCATTCCTTATCATCAGGGTACTCCCAGAACATGGGACGCATGATGGGTGCACCGGTACGGGATGCTTCATCCATGTATTTACATGTATAATCCTTAAGGCGTTCCCTAAGCTCGATCAATGATTTCAGGACAGGATAATTGTCATCTCCAAAACGCCAGATTTCGTTGTCTCCGCCACTTGGCTCGATAATACCGGGATGACGCGGAACGTAATCCGACTGTTTTTTTCTGGCACCATGAAGACGCATTACCGGGCAGAAAACACCGAACTGGAACCAGCGTACTATAAGCTCCCGGAAATAATCGCTTTCAATATCGCCAAAAAGGAAACCCCCTATATCGGAATTCCACCAGGGAATTCCGCACATTCCCATGGAAAGGCCGCTCTTAATGCTCATTTTAAGTGCCTCAAAGGTGGACGGGATATCTCCGTTCCAGACAATTGCACCATATTTCTGACTGCCCGGGTAAGCCGCCCTTGTAAGCGAAATCGGCTGTTCCCCTTCTGCCTTCAGGCCATCATAGAAAGTTTTGGCATAGTAATACGGATATAATTGTGCTACCTGTGCCCCATTTCCAAGGTGGTATTTAAGATGTGAAGGCTGCTGGGGATGTACCTCAGGTTCTGCCTCATCCAGCCAAAAGGTTTTTATACCGTAATTATAATAATTTTCTTTTACTTTTCCCCATACAAATTCCCTGGTATCGGGATTTGTCACATCAATGAATGTCTGCTGTCCGTAAAAGTCAAATGTGCCATACTGACCGTTTTCAGTCCGGATCAGCATATTCCCTTCACTCATCTCCAGATAATTTTCGCTTTTCGGGTTGATTGTTGGCCAGATGGAAACCACCAGTTCGATACCCATTTCCTTAAGCTCCTCAACCATCGCCTTAGGATCAGGCCAGTATTTCGGGTCAAATTTCCATTCACCCTGCTCAGTCCAGTGAAAATAATCTATGACAATTGCATCAATGGGAATTCCGCGTTTTTTGTATTCCCTTGCTGTCGAAAGAAGATCCTCCTGGCTTTCATAACGCAGCTTGCACTGCCAGAAACCGGCAGCCCAGCGAGGAAATTCCGGAGCATATCCGGTCAGGTCACAGTATATTTTCATTACATCAGCGGGAGTATCCCCTGCATATATGAAATAATCTGCCTGATAAGCACTGTCGGCGACAAACATGGTATGGTTCCTTGTTGTTTCGCACCTGCCCGGTGCAGGATTGTTCCAGAAAAACCCATACCCAAGAGAAGAATAAATAACCGGAATTGTAGATTTCGTATTGTAATGTATAATCTGGCAGGTACTGCCTTTTCTGTCAAAAAGATCCACCTGTTCCTGACCTAAGCCGTAAAAATGCTCTCCCTCGTTTGCATCAAATATGACCTGAATACGATAATGGTCTCCTTCTACATGCTGATTCCTATTAGAATAATCTCCTTCAAACCTGCTGTGAAGGATCTGTTTGCCGTATCTGTAAAAGGTAATTATTCCGCCGTACCAGATCTGACCGGCCTCAATGGTCGCACTTACTATACCATTTTGAATGGTGGCTTTTGAGGCGTCTCCTGTTATCACACAGGCATCTTCCGTAACAGGCGGTTGGACCGTCCAGTTTTCTTCAAGCAACTTTCCATTACGCGTACTGCGGCACCTCAGACAGTTTGCCCCATAGGGCTCAATGACTGTCAGCTCATCTTTTCTCTGATAGACCAGTCTTTTTCCGTCTATTACTATCTTTCCCATGTTTTCCCTCCATACTTTCTGAAATATATAGCTGTCTTTAACTGCATCTTAATAGTATTATATTGCAATAATTTATAAAAAACTTGACATATACCGTGAAATTATTGTACTATTTTGTTATAATTCAAAGTCAAAATACACTAGACGCATCCAAATGGCTGTCAGGGAAAGGCTTAACCAGGGAATTTACCATGAACATAAACAAACTCGAAAAAATAAATCACGAAACCGAGGCAAGACCCTTCTCAATCCATCATACATATGTCGGTGGCGACAATACTAACGCTCTCTACCTGCACTGCCATCCGGAAGCAGAGTTTTTCTTCCTGGAGAAGGGAACTGTTTCTTTTTGTGTGGAAAACGAGGTATACGAACTCTTTAGCGGAGATGCTGTTTTTATTCCTCCGTTTCTGACACATAATGCGGATAAGGCCCCCGGGGATCCGTGCCGCTACAGCGCATTGGTATTTTCACTTGGATGGCTGTCAGGATACGCAGGGGGTGAGCGTAACCTGTATGTCAGCACATTATCAGAAAACCGTACGGAATCCGTTATGATTTTAAGACACGGGGCACCCGAACACAAAGAGAGCCTTGATCGCCTCTCTCATTTTACCGGTTATTCGGAACAGCCGATAGAAAAATATGAAATGCGTCTTATCGGCGAAATACTGATAAATGTGCAGGAAATATATAATACCGTCTGTGAGAGGATAAACAGACAGATAAAAACAGATGCCTCCAAAGAAGGCATCCAAAAAGGTGTTGACTATCTATTAAAGAACTTTGACAGGCATGTAACACTTTCAGAGCTTTCAGAACTGTCAGGCTACAGTGAAAGCCATTTCTGCCATCGTTTCAGAGCCCTAACAGGTTATGCTCCTTTTACATTTTTAAACCGTATCCGCGTGATTAAGGCATCCGAGCGTTTGATCGTCTCCGAAGACAAGATCACGAAGATTGCTGCAGACTGCGGATTTGACAATATAAGCTATTTTAACAGGGTATTTCGTGAACAGATGGGAATGCCTCCCAGAGATTATCGCACCAAAGGCCGTCAGCATCGATACTCCGGCGAAGCTCACCCTTAATCTTTATTTTTTCAGTGCAGATTTAAAATTTACAGCAACTGCCTTAGCTGCGGCTATGACCACTTTCTTGATATTACTGTTCTCTATTATCAGACAATCGATAAATGCATCCCAGGTCCCGTCATCCGTAGTCACAACAAGCTCAACTGTCTGCTTACCGGTCTTATGCGAAACATTTTCAATGGTGTATTCTTTTGTGTTTCCTTCCAAATAATATGAACCTACTGTCTTGCCACCGATCACTAGATCAACCCTGGCCGTATTCGTTCCGTTTGAAGCACCTCGCAGAGTAAAATCATGAGTTTTAGAAGAAAATTTTATCGTAGTTGAAGCACTGTCACTATTTGCATAAAGTGCTGCTCCGTTAAATGGTGAGCTGATATTGCCTGCATACGGTCCGCTCTTAACCATGTCTTCGCATTCATATTCTGATCTGATAGCTGAATCGGAAACGCTATTGGTTTTTTCGCTGTCATTACTTCCTGATGATACTTTGCCTATAGTTATCGTATTTGAATACACGTCAGCCCAGCCATTGCTCTGGTATCCCTCGATCGTCAGGGATGCCTCATACAGATTACCGAGTTTCATTCCAAGCTTTTCCCATGCCTTAAAATGTTCGGTAACAGAAATAGTACCGCTGGTCCGTTTCGAAGTACGCACGCTCCAGTACTGCTTAAATGTTGTATTCCCGTCAATTGAAGGCTGATTTACACGTGTAGTCTCATATATGTCATATGTTCCGCCATCTACCTTGACAGTCCCTTTGGATTCTGCTCCGGGCGGACGCCAGCTTCCCCAGCTGTCTACGATGTAATATTCTATCAGCGGATCTCTCGACCAACCGTATACGCACAAATAGGAATTTCCATCGGGCTGATAATCCACCCCATATTCAACAGTGATATCTCCAATCTCCGAAAACTTTTTCGTACAGTCAAATTTTATCCCCTCACGGAACAGCGCATTTCCGATGTCCTTCCAGGAGCATTCAAATTTACCGTCTCCGTTTATGGTCATACTGGTAGTCCCATAGTCCTTCCACAGCGAATATGTGTAGCTTCCATCCCTGCCTTCGATACTGTCCCTGATTACGGTCGCTGCTTTAACATTCTTGTAGTTCGGTAAAGATGACATGATAAATACTGTCAGCGATAATATCAAAACAATCAGTCTCCTGTATCTTTTCATGCAAGCCTCCTTTCTGTCTGTAATATCCCCAAACTGACCACTACTTCTTTGCTTTTTTTACCGCATTGGTTTTTATACCTGATTTTTCAAAATGCTTTATACCCCAAGGGAAAATAAACGATATAAAAAACATCTGTATAAAACAAGTAATAATCGTTCCGGCGGCGCCCGAAATCCAATTTTTCAGCAAAGGAACAGCGATCAGGCTTATAACATAATAGCTTATAAGCCCCGATACTATCCGGCTGATACGTTTCATCATGGGAATATCAGTTGAAAATCCAACAAACCGCCTTTCAAGCACCCACCCGATAAGGAATGCTGAACACCATCCAATTCCCTTGAAAGTATCGTTTGCCATTTTTGCACCGTCTACCAGCAGTTTGCCTTCCGCATCATAATCGGTAGGATACTGCTTGAGTGCAGCATATATTCCAACAATAACTGCGAGTGCTATGCCTATGCAGGCCACAAGTATATCTTTTCCAGGATGCTTAGTCAGCCATGTCATAAGCTTCATGACAAGTAGCATGACCAAGGTTCCGCAAACAGCACCGGTAAGGACATCCTGAGGAGTATGTACGCCAAGATAAATACGGCTAAAGGCAACAAGCACAACAAGAACTCCCAAGAGTATACGGAACGCACGCGGAGCTTCTTTTTTCAGTGCCCCGCCCCCAAATACTGTTGCGGCATTCATGGTATGCCCGCTCGGGAAAGAATATCCTGTTGCCGTAGTGATAGAATTACCATATGGTATAATTCTGGCATCCCTGACCCACGGTCTGTAAGCACATGCTGTCACTTTAAGCATACCATTTACAAGTCTGTTTCCACTCCAGCCCATAAATAAATAAGTTCCAAGATCCTTGCTCACAGCCCAGTATACCAGAGCCATAATTACAAGCACGGTATTCAGTTCACCCAAATAGGTCATTTTTGCAAGAAAATCAGCTAAAAATGAACCGGCTCCATTCCGGAATTCCTGTAAACCTAAAAGAATATCAATATCCATCGTGTTCCTTTCAATTGTTATGAAAACATTTTGAGGTTCAAATCCTTATTTCTTCTCCGCTGTGGACATATTCAAGGCTGTCACCAAGTATCTCCTTCATTATGTCAAAAGCGGCGACACCGGTACAATGACAGGTGAAAAATCTTGTTGGAAATTTTTTAAGTTCTTCGGCAATTTCCTTAATCTCCCTGATTTCATTATCCCGATAATCAGTTTTCTTCATCAGATGAAATCCGCTGATTACCATATCAGGTACTTTCCCGAAAATACTGACATATTCATCAAGTATGCTGAGTATCCCATTATGCGCGCATCCTGACATAATCACCAATTTCCCGTCCGAATGGATTACAAGAAAATGCTCATGACAAAAATCATCACTTTGAAATCCATTACCTTTTTTTATAAGTAGTCTTTTATTGGTGAAAGGCAGTTTATGGCTCCTTGCCTTGATCGTAAACACTTCCAGTTCATCGTCAATTTTCATGTCACCGCTTATAAGTCTTGTCTGCGGAAGATCCCCTATCGCCTTGTCAATCCCGATATATCTGTATCTCTCCGGAGCGCCTACACCATCATCCGCATAATAATCGTCCATAGCAGACTTTTGCATATATATAAGAGCTTTATCATTGATTTTTGAAAACGGGATTATCCCTCCTGAATGATCGTAATGCCCATGACTTAATATGACAGTGTCTACCATTGACAGGTCTATACCCAGTGTGTTTGCATTTTGTATCGTTTCCTCAGAAGGTCCGAGATCTAAAAGCAGTTTATGCTTTTCCGTCTCGATGTAAAACGAAAGTCCATGTGCAGATTTACACATGTTTTCGCCCTCCGTATTTTCAATGAGATTTATTATTTTCATCTAAAAGACTCCGGTTTCATTCAATATGATTTCATTATCTCTTCAATAACATGCCCTGTTGCTTTTTCAACGGTTCCTTCCTTAAAGGGACTCTGAAGGTTGCCGATTTTCAAGAGCTCGAAATACCCCTTTGTCCCGCCTGCCTTACAGAGGTTAAGGTAATCGTTCCATGCAGTCTTTCTGTCTTCCTTCATGCAGCCATAGTACTGAAATGCGCATATCTGAGCCAGAGCATACTCAATATAATAGAACGGATAAAGGAACAGATGCTGTTTCTGCATCCAGAAGCCTCCCTCTTCCAGGAAGGCATTACCGTCATAGTCACGCCAGGGCATATATTTCTGTTCGATCTCGCGCCAGATTTTTCTGCGCTCCTTTGCGTCAGTTACCAGATCATCATAAACCCTGTGCTGGAATTCGTCAATGCTCACTAGGTAAGGGATACATCCTATCGCACCGATCAGGTGTGAGATCCTGTACTTCTCTGCATTAGGCCCGAAGAAAGAATCCATCCAAGGATATGCGAAATGCTCCATGGACATCGAATGTACTTCGTTGATCTCCGGAGTTGAGCTTGTTATGTCGCTTACCGGAATACTCCTCATGCCGATATATCCCTGAAAAGCATGTCCTGCCTCATGTGTAAGCACGTTCACATCCTCAAGCGTCCCGTTGAAATTAGAAAATATAAAAGGCGCTTTATAGGTTCCGAAAGCCGTCATATATCCGCCCATATGCTTACCCGGACGGGTCTCAAGGTCAAAGAGCTCATATTCTTTCATGAAATCGAAGAACTCTCCGGTCTCACTGCTCATTTCCCTGTACATTTTCTGAGCCTTGTCAACGAGCTCCTGCGTCGTCCCTATAGGCTTCGCATTACCTTCAGGGAATATCAGCGCCTCATCATAATACCTTATCTTATCTATTCCAAGATGCTTACGCTGTCTTTCGTGGATCTCGGCAACAGCAGGAGTCACAACCTTGCGGATCTGCTCACGGAAACAAGCCACATCTTCTCTTGTATAGTCAAATCGGCAACTTGAAAGATATGCCATTTCCGTATACGTCTTAAAGCCCATCTTACGTGCTGAGGTATCCCTCAGCTGTACCAGCTCTGAATACTGCCCGTCAAGCTTCGGACTGATCTTCTCATAGAGTGCAGCCCAGGCTTCGAAGGCATCCTTCCTTTCCTTCCTGTCCGTGCTCTCCATGTATTTAAGCAAGCCGTAGAAATTGCATTTTTCACCGTTAAGTTCCGTTGTAGCCTGTGCGGTGGTCTTTGTATATTCCTGAGTGACCTCGCCTTCCCGGATCGTCTCGGGGATTATCCTTTCATCAGCGGTAAGGAGCGAAGTTTCCAGCATTTTGAACAGCTGGGAGCCGAACTCCTCCTCGAATTCCTTACGGAACGGTGACCCCGTCAATGCCTTGTTCCAGGCATTTATATCCGGTATCAGTTTTGCGTTCTCCTCCTGAAGCCAAAGAACTTCATCGTCATAAAATTTGTCCTCTGTATCCATCGTGTTCCGCACACTGGCTATGGAATACAGCGTACCCATCTCATCGCTTGCTTCCTGTACTTTCAAGAAAAGCTCATGCGATTCCTCATAAGTCTTTGCATTAGAAATCTTTTCCGTTGCCTCTGCCAAAACTTTCTTAAGGTTCTCCATATCCGGACGCGTATATGGCATCTCACTGAATTTTAACATTGATTGTTCCCTCCCATGTTTACATTTTTGATGATAATAATTATTTAAATTCCGTTTATGTATCTCCAAAAGCTTTAAGCAAACTGTATACCCTTTCTATCTCCTCAGGTATAAATATATGTCGGCTGCATTCGTTCATACAGACCTGTTCTGAGCATACCCTGCAGTGGTCAACTGTCCTTTTAAGATCCATCTTCAACTTATTAACCGCCCAGAATTCTTTTCCCAGATGAAAATAATTATATTGTCTGAAGGTAGTATGGATTTCATGTCCATATGGACATATGCATTTTTCACAGCGGTCACACCCTATAGGCTCAAAGATTTTCCGGATCCGGTTTAAAACTTCTTCAAACGTAAAATCTACCGGCTCATATTCCCTCGCAAATGCAGCTTCTGCCTGTTCAAAAGTCCCTATTCCCAAAAGTGCACATGAAAAAGGATATCCCAGGATCCCGCCTATAAGTTCCGGAACGGAAAACGGTCCGATCAATAGCCCTGCGGCAAAAACCTTATTCAGAATAAAACCCTTTCCCCTGAAAGCCGCTTCCTTTTTTATCCTCTCAAGCATACCTCTTTCAAGTATATTCCCGCTTCCCTGCAGAACATCCACTCTGGGGTCCAAAGCAGCACGATATAAAACACTGTAGTAATGCGAAGCAATTCCCGTATGGCCTATCCTGCCTTCTCTTTTCAGGTCATATAAGGCGTCAAGTGCCCCGTTTTTGCCAAAAACCTCATCAGCGTTGCTGTCATCTACCTGATGTACAAAATAAATATCCGGCCGGGTTCCAAGGTTTAGGGCGGACCTCAGCACTTCCCTGTAAATATCTCCTCCGCTGTAAAACCTGGCTTTATCTGAGATGATTATTTCATCTCTGTTGATTGTTTTTGCAAATTCGCCGAGTTTCTTTTCTGCGTCCCCGTATTCCTCCGGGATTGCAGTGTCATAAAAATTGCATCCATAATCAAAAGCCTTTTTCATGATAGCAATCGCGGTTTCATTATCTGGGCTAAAAAACTTCGGAAGCACCGGTACATGACCGCTTAAGATAGGGATTGTCCCAAAACCCAGCTCAGAAACCTTAAGTCCGGTCCTTCCCAATTCTCTGTATCTCATTTGTCGTCCCTTTTAAATATTTTTACATGATCACAATACTCAAATACTCTTTCTGATAACAGTGTTTCTTCCGGAATACAGACTTCCTCAAGATCCTCACAAAAGGCAAATGCTTCCTTTTCCACTACCTTTACCGACTTGGGGATTATAACCCTTTTTAGTGATTTACATCTGAAAAATGCCCTCTCGGGAATCCTCTCCAGTCTATTGGAGATGTATATCTCTTTCAGATTTCCGCAATGCTCAAAGCATCTTTTCCCCATTTCTTTCAGGCTGTCCGATAAATCAATATATTCCAGGGACTGACATCCGGAAAACGCCTGTTGTCCGATATATGAAACAGCTCCGGCGCCGGATATTTTTTTCAGCCATTTACTGTTTTCAAATGCAGATTTCCCAATCCTCTCAGTATCACCGGACAATGCGATCGTCTCCAGTAAATGACAATCCTTATAAACTTCATCGCCGATAGCCTTTATCCCTTCAGGGAATGTCAGGTCAGTAATATTCCCTGTACTTTCAATCAGATTGCAGTCCCCGTCAAGCTTGAAGCAGTTGATGCATTCCGTGAATATCCTCTGGATCAGCTCCGGGTATTTATTACTGTTCAGATCGGAAACACTGCCGAGAACAAATACATTCTTATTCCAGTCCACAATTTTCTTCAGGTTCAGACAGTTCCTGAAAGCCAGATTTTCTATTCCAATCCTCTCAGATGGAATTTCTAATTCGTGTATGTTAATATTTCCTGCAAAACACCAGCTTGAAACCCGCTTTACAAAATTGGGGATCAATACCTTACCCTCGCAGCGTGCCCCGTCCAAAAGGATATTGTTCACTATGACCATATCCGATTTCGCCCTTTGCTCTTCTAACCATCCGGTCATTGAAAACGCATGGCTTCCAAATATCCTTACCGATTCGGGGATATTTATCTCCTTTAGCCTTATATGGTCCCTAAAAACGTCCTGTCCTACTTCTTCTATATCGCAGGGTATGGTAATCCTCGAAGCATCACCCCTGTATCCGGCGAGCATTGTCCGTTCCTGGATGTCAAAGCAGGAATAAACGGAAGCAATTATTTCCTTTACCAGTACAGGATAGGTATTTCCGGTACGGTTCAGGCTGTCAGAGAAACGGCAAAACTCAAACTTTTGTCCATCTACCGTAATATCCCTTATCTGGGTACAGCCAAAAAATGCACCGCTACTTAAGGTCGTATCCTTTGTCAGATCAATGGACTTAAGCGAAGCACAGTCTGCAAAAGCATGATATCCGCATTCTGCTTTGGACAGCTTTACGGTTTTCAGCGAATCACACCTTTCAAAAGCGCGTTCGCCAATCTTCTTTATCCCTGAAAAATCAAAATAGTCTAACCTCACACATTCATCAAAACATCTTGTCCCCATCCCGGTAAGCTCTTTTGCTTCAAATTTTGAAAGCATGTAGCACCCGGCAAAACATTCCGCCGGAAGAACCGATATGCCTGATAAACGTACCTCTTCTAATTCCCTGCAGTATGAAAAGACTCCTTTGCCTATCTCCCGCACATGAAGGTTAATCCTTTTTAGTTTGGGACATGTTGAAAATGCATTCTGTTCTATCACACAGTCCGGGGCATCTATTTCAATCTCTTCCAGGTTTGGACAAGCAGTAAAGGAATACTTTCCTATCCGTTTTACCGTGGTCAGCTTTAAAAACTTTATATCTTCTTTTCTTGTGTATGCATAAGGAGCAATATAATCATCGGAATCAGATAAAATATCATGATCAGGCTGTTCCTCTTCGCCGCAGTAATTCCATGGCAAAACCCTGTTTTCTGCCGGATCAGGCTGTTTTGCCAGATAGAAAGCATATGGATGTATCTCAGCCTCCCCGGGCCGGCATCCGAAAGGCTTAAGCTGAAAACAGCGCCTGAAGGCATATTCACCGATAAATTTTATTCCCTCCGGGATATTACACTTAAGAAGTTTCCTGCATTCTGCAAATGCCTCTCTTTCTATCCTTTTTAAAGTTTCCGGCAAAACTATGGTCTGCAGGGTTACGCAGCCGGAAAAAGCCTGTTCCCTGATCTCACGAAGACTCTCCGGACATAAAACTGTTTTAAGCTGTTCTTTTCCGAAGAAACAGCGCTCACCTATTACCTCAACGCCTTTTGGTATCTGGATCTGTTCCTCGTTACCCATATAACGGACAAGTATCCTGCCGCTTATATAAAAATCACCTAAGAACTGATCCCTGATGCGGCTGACCAGATCATTGTCAGCTTCATCCTCAAGAAGATATGTCTTATCCGGCAAATGTACCGTCTTTATATTACAGCACCCACGAAATGCCTTCTCATTAAGGATCACATCCTCATTCCCGAATGTGATTTCTTTTAACCCGATACAGTTTAAGAATGCATTTGCCCTGATCTCCTTTAATGACCTGGGCAATGTCATGCTCACGATTCCTTTTTTATCAAAAAAACAGCCTTTTCCTATTACGGAAATTCCTTCCGGCAGTGAAATATTTTTCAGGTTAATACTGAATTTATTTAATACGCCATCCTCAATCTGCATGGAATGATAAACAGACTTTGCTATTGATTTGATCATCCGTGGATAATCCGCATTGGAATTCATGGCCTCTATAAGATTGTCAACTTCATAAGCCTTTCCTGACAAAGTAATTTTATGAAGGTGAACACAGCCTTCAAATACCTCGTCTGAAAAATTGGAATCATCCATGTTT
This sequence comes from Lachnospiraceae bacterium, assembly GCA_017557525.1. Lineage (GTDB taxonomy): Bacteria > Bacillota > Clostridia > Lachnospirales > Lachnospiraceae > RUG11977. The sequence continues at coordinate 18,927 of JAFYYN010000176.1, read as the reverse complement.
TCATTTAAGGCAATTTCTTCCAGACTTAAGTTGTGGGAAAAAACTCCTTTCCCCATTCGCTCCGGTCCTTCCATAACGGCTCTTTTAAGACCGTCACAATAAAGGAATGCACAATCTCCTACCTGTGTCATGGATTCCGGAAGTATTATCTCCTCCAGTTCATGACATTTGTGAAACGCATATTCCCCGATTTCTTCTAAGCTCTTGGGGAAGCTTATCTTTTTAATCTGCCTGCACCCCTTAAATGCTGAAGCTCCGATTTTAACTAACGATTCCGGGAAATGTACACTTAAGATCCAGGACATTCCCTTAAATACCCCTTCCCCTATGGTATGGACTCCTTCAGGGATCTGAATATCCGTTTCCGTGTCTGCACTGTATGCTTTTAATATTCCATTTTCTATCTCAAAACGTTCCTGTTCCAGCATCCTGTTTACCTCTAAAAATCCCGCCCAATACATCTTTTAGTTCCGGAATATTCCCGCATTTGTACAGATCCAGCTTAAAACCCTTGGTCCCCGGCATTTTCTTCATGAAATAAGAAGCAAGTTTCTTTATGTATGATAAAACATATAACTCGTCAAAACATTCTTTTGCTATTTCTAACTGCTCCATTAAAAGACTGTACTTTGTATCGGTTATTTCTTTTCCTGTCAGTTCCGAAAAGATCAGGGGATTCTCAAATCCGTATCTGCCGAGCATAACCCCGTCTGCCCCTGTTTTTTCCATCATTCTGGCGGCATCTGCTTTTGAAAAGATCCCGCCATTTGCAAAAACAGGTATCCTGACGGATTGCTTGGCAATTCTTATATACTCGTACAGTGGCTCTCCGTCATACATCATATCCCTGGTCCTGCCATGTACAGTGATCATGTCTGCACCGGAAGCCTCACACATCCGTGCGAATTCCTCTATCACGATCCTCTGCCTGTTCATACCTATACGGCACTTCACCGAAACTACTTTTCCGCTTCTCTTACATGCTTCGATGATCCTGGATGCCCGCGGAATATCATCCAGTAACGAACAGCCTTCTCCTGCCTTTATAACATTTGGGACAGGACATCCCATATTGATATCAATGATATCAAATTTCTCTAACAGATCGCTTTTTGCTGCTCTTTCAAATACAGTTGGAACTGAGCCTAAGAGCTGTACGCATTTAATTTTTTCACGATCATCCGTATACAGTAATTTCGACGTTGCCTTATCATTGTATTTCAATGCATCAGAGCTTACCATCTCTGTATATGCGCTTCCTGCCCCAAGTTTTCTCACCATTAAACGGAACGGGAAACAAGTATACCCGGCAAGGGGAGCCATTAAGACATTCGACTTAAACCGGATCCCTCCGATCATTATCTCACTACCTATTCCCCTGGTGTTCCCCTTGTTGTCCATAACTCGTCCTCAAAACAAAATCCTCTATTACCTTTTTAACCTTTAACAGCCCTTCCTCGTCTTCCTTTGAAAAACGGTTTTTTACAGGGCTGTCAATATCAAGTACTCCGATTATTTTTTCTCCATTACAGATCGGGATAACTATCTCGGATTCCGAAGCATCGTCACAGGCAATATGCCCTTTGAACAGATGAACATCCTCCACGCGTATAACCTTTGATTCCTGAACCGCAGAACCGCATACGCCTTTCCCGACAGGTATGCGCATGCATGCCGTTTTCCCCTGAAATGGTCCTAAAACCAGCTCGCCGTCGCGCATCAGATAAAAACCGGCCCAATTCAGATTTTCAAGTGTTCCATATATAAGAGCCGAAACATTCGCATACAAAGTAATATCCCAATCACATCCCTTGGCGAACTCCTCCGCCTGCTGAGCTAATAAATCATAATCTGTCATTTCTCTAATTAAACCTTCCCAACCTTTTCCCTGGCCTTCAAAATTTTACATGAAAATTCTGCTTATACTACTCCAAAGTAGGAGCCTTCAGATCATAATCCGCAATCTCCGAAACCGGAATAGGGAGTTTTAACCCAATCTTCTCATCTTTATAATTTATTCTCTTCGAATAACCGTCATTCCCGCACCTGTCAATGAAAAAGGCCTGTATGGTATCTTCTTTTGTAGACAAAAACGCATGTCCAATTCCTGCGGGAATAAGAACAGCAAGATAATTATCTTCCGTCAGCTCAATGGACTCGCACTTCAGGTATGTTTCCGAATCCTTTCTCAGGTCTATTACATAATCCATTCCACCGCCCTTGACCAGTGTAATTAATTTTGACATCGGAGATACTTCCTCCCTGTAATGAATTCCGAAAAAAGTACCTTTATGCGGCATATTGTAAAATCTGGTTTCCTTGACCTCAAATCCCTCAATACCGTCATATGCATAACTTAAAGTCCCGCGATTATCCACGTGTGTTGCAAGCCTGTATATTTTTACGCTGTTAAATATCTCTTTTACGAGCTCCACAGAATCCCTCCCTGACATAAGATTGCACTTATTTCATTATACACTATATCGGATAACATTTCAAAAACTTTTCTCAAAAAAAGACATAGACCTATGATTATTCTTAAGTCTATGTCTTGCTCTTATTTACCTCTGATTATCGAATTTATTTTACTTCAACCCAGGTGACGGGATTTCCCTTTCTTTCGGTCATAGTCCTTTCAGGCACTCCGTTTACGGGATATCCTATAATAAGACCGCCTGTTATCGTTTCCTCTTTTAACAGCCCATACTGTTCCAAAAAAGCCCGCACAGTACTGTTATCATCTAGCCAGTGCAGCTGATTTATCCAGCACGAACCAAGATCCAGTGCATTTGCAGCTACCATCATGTTTTCAAGTGCACAGGCGCTGTCAGCCATGGCATTGCCATATCCCTTCCTGTTTGCCACAACAATCAGTACAGGTGCCCCGTAGTAGAAAACATATCCGCCCTTTTTAGCTGCGTTTATGGAGCCTTTTAAAGAGACATACATGTCATCTGTGATCTCCATTTTCGCAAATTCTCCCTGGACTATCCCGGCAAGTTCTGTCAAAAGTTCCTTATCCGAAAATATAATAAAATGAGTTTTCTGACTGTTTGAACCGCTTGGCGCATATCTACCGGCTTCAATAATTTTTTCTATAAGCTCCCGCTCCGGCATCTGCTCAGTATATTTCCTTGTACTTCTTCTTGTCAGGATTGCTTCCAATGCTTCCACTGCCAGTTCCTCCTATGCCCATCATCTTTTTTCTGCAACCATAATGTCCATGCAGTGCTGATGCGGTATTCCTCCGCTGTTACAGTCAAACAGCTCTTCATCAATACGGCACATGTGCCAGTCATGATATCGCATGAACAGTTCTCCGCTTTTCCATTCAAACCTGTCACCTTTTTTACCCGGAACACGTTTGACATATGGTTTTGAAACAAATACATTCATTGCATGGAGTCCGCCTTCGGACGTGTTTTTCTTCAGGTTTTCAAAAATATCATCCCTTAATTCAGGCCTTAAAAAATGAAAAACTCCGCTGCTAAAAATTATATCGTATTTCTTGGTTAACCGGTAATCCGCAATATCCGCTTTAAAGAAATCTACATAAGTGTTGCATTTTTCTGCAAGTATACGTCCCTTTTCAAGCCCTTTCTCCGCAATATCCATTGCGGAAACCTGATATCCGTTCCTTGCAAGGAATACTGCATCCTTTCCTTCTCCACAGCCGATATCCAGTACCCTGTACGGCTTTACCGGAGGACGAAGCCTCATTATGTCATAGCACAAACGGTTAGGCTCAATTCCCCAGTAATAATCGGAATTCTGATATCTTTCCTCATAATCGGCCAGGATCGGTGAACGGTAACCTACAAGCGCATCTACCGTAGTCCCCAGTATCTCAGCCAGGGCAGGCAGGAGCTCCACGTCAGGATTAGAAATACCCTTTTCCCATTTTGAGATAGCTTGGAATGAAACTTTCAGTCTGTCTGCAAGTTCCTTCTGGGTAAACCCAAGTGCTTTGCGTTTCTTTGCTATTGTTGTGCCTATACTCATGCTCATGTCCCCCTTATGATGGATGTTGTATTACCTTTTGCATGATCCTATTATAAGGGAGTAATTCTCCAAATTCAATAACCTATTTGTCGAATTTGAAATTTTAATTCTACTTTTAGTTGAATTTACTCTCTGTAACAGATAACACTTGCAACCTGATCGTATTGTTTTCCGTTCTCGAGAGCATACGGATGCTGTCTGCCTACTCCGCCAAACCATTTATACGGGGGATCATTCTCTGTTTTTCCCTCACAGATTTCCATAGCACCCTTTCTCAGGCAGCGCATCAGCGATATATCATCAAAATCCTTAGCATGACCGTGAAGAATGACATCAGCTTCATTTTCAAGGAACATAACCTTATCAAGTTCAGCTACAAATTCGTCCATTTTTAGGCAGCCGTCAAGCTGCATCCATAAATGATGGTTGACAGAATCACCTGTAAAAAGGATTCTTTCCTCTTTCAGTAGAAGAATTATTCCGCCCATGGTATGTCCAGGAAGATCATATACCATCAGGGTCTTCCCACCAAGATCGACAATATCCCCGCCCTTTATCGGTTTAAACCCCGGCATTCTGCGGCCATTTTTGTTGCACATCTCAACGAATTCCGGTTCCTTGATAAACATCTCGGCTAGCTCGTTATCCTTTGGATTCATATAAGCTTCTTCAAAATACATATTTCCGAAAATATGATCCGGATGACCATGAGTGTTTATTACAATCACCGGCTTATCAGTTATCGAGCGAACGACCTTGTTAAGGTCATTATAACCATTCATCGTATCTATCACACAGGCTTTTTTCTCCCCCACAACGATATAGCCAGTCGCTTCATGTGCTTCATCCATAAGATAAATATCCGGTCTCAGCTGCTTAAGAAATAATTCTTTTTCCATTTCCTTCCTCCGTATAATATTCAATTACACTGTGCCTGTCTTGAGGATCATTTCATGAATACAAAGCTCTCCAGCTCCAGCAGATTGCGATCTTTAAAATATCCGGCAGTCCACCCCTTGTAATCCGTAGTTATTGTAAAATACACCGCATGGATTCCCGTTACAGCCTTTACAACTGTCTCAGCCACGCCGCCATCATGTCCGATACGGATACTGCCTATCTTGTTCCCGGTCCGAGGGATCCTGCTTTCGTCCTCCTCTTTTTCTTCCATAAGCTTATCGGAAGGTTCCGGTTTTTTCCCGGCATTTTTCCGCTGTTGCATATACTTATAATACTCATCATCCAGGCCGTCAACATAAACATTAAGCCAGGCATCTGCTCCCAGCCCCCTGAATTTTACAGCCAGTTCCATGGTCTTGCTTCCAAAATCATCGCCGAAATCGAAATACTTATACCCAATCACCGCTCCGTCACGTATATCGGTAATAAACCTCTCAAAAACATTACATTCCGTAACCTTCGATATTCCGGTCAGGACACAGGCGGTCTCCGCAGGCGTTATCTCATATGGATTGAGCGATTTCTCGAAACCGCACGAAGTCATCTCAACCGGATCTATACTGCCATCCGGGTTGATTTTTATCTTTTCAACGCATCCTCTTCTGGACATAATGCTTCCATTGGTCATCCTGTGATAAAAAATATACCATTCTCCATTTATCTGGGCTATAGAGCCATGATCATTTCCTCCCGGATAATCTATCCCGTTATCTACAATATATCCCCTGTAAGTAAACGGCCCTTTAGGAGACTCTGATGTAGCATAGGCAAGTCTCGGACACCTCTTAGGAGAGTAGATCATATAATATGTATTCCCAATCTTGCGCATAGAGGCTGCCTCGAAGAAAAGCTTATCCTCAGAATCAAAACCGCCTTCTTCCGTAATCTCGTTAGGTATGAAATTCTCGACACAGGTACCGTCCAATACCTCATACATGTTGTCAGGATTTATCTCTGCAAGGAATGAACGCAGATATCCGCAGTAGATGTATACCTTTCCGTCATCATCCACAAATACGCTTGGATCAATGAACCACCCGTTACAGCATATATCTTCAGGGATAGTATAACTGTATTTCGAAAGCAGCTTGAAAGGCCCCTCAGGTCTGTCGCTGACAGCAACACAGCCTTTGGCATTAACTATATATGCATAAAGATAATATTTCCCATCCTTACATACCACGTCCGGCGCAAACAGCCTGGTTTTCTCATTAGTCCAGTCGGTATCAGACTTATGATCCCGTGTTTCTTTTACACGGAAGATATCACCATGGCATACCCAGGAACTGAGATCTGAAACAGGTGCACTCCAGCATTTCAGCACATAATCACAAAATTCATCCGACCCTGCTTTGTCGTGTGAACCGTAAATATACACACGGTCTCCGAAAACTCTTGGTTCTCCATCAGGAATATATTCCCATTTAGGCAAATATGGATTTGACATCTTTTTCCTCCTGTTATATCTCTATCTCGCTTAATTTCCTTATTGTTCTATCCTGCCCGAAATCTGCATTCGTTTCCTTTCTGTCTATAAGGATCGAATAGCAGTTAAATCTCTTGGCTACCTTTATATCCTTTTCCTCGTCCCCAACCATTATCATCTCTTCAGGCGTAATCCCAAAATACCGGGCAATTTCTTCCAATCCTTTCGGATTAGGCTTACGATACCCGCATGTTATTGACGAGACATATTTATCGAAATATGGCATCAGTTCCTTAAAATATCCTATATGCATTTCATCCGGCATGCCTGCAGCCACATCGGTATATGTCGCTATCTTTATTCCCTGTTTTCTTAAGCGTTCAAGGGTCGGGACAGTTTCGTCATAAATATACGCTTCCAGATGCATAGATTCAAAAAAAGCCTTAATTATACTGTCCAGAGGAGCCACTGATCCCCAATCCGCCGTTACCTTCTTAAATATCTCCTCAGGGGTATAATCTATTTCCCTGTAATGGAGTTTGGGATTATATTCCTTTAGGAGCTCAACAGACTTTTTCATCTGCTCGTCAGAAATTTCAAGCTTCAGCTTCTGCCTTGCATATTCAAAGGCCGCCGGGTAGAATGATGCCCACCCGTTAGGCATACTCCTGTATTCCATAAGCGTTCCGCCTATATCAAAAACAACTGCTTTAATCATACCTCGGTTCTGTTTTTCTTGCACCTTTCCTTATCCTCATAAAGTTTAGTGTCAGCACGCTGCATACATTTCTGGGAAGTATCATTTTCATCTATAAGCCTGTCATACCAAAAAGCTCCGTGACTGTAAATCCATCTATATGTTTTTACAATTTGTATTGCATAAAATTCCCGTTTTTTACAAAGCCGAAATCTGTATACAGAAGTACTCCCATATCGGATGCCGTAATCTGTACCGCCCCGCACCCATATGCGCGAGCTTCCCCGACAACTCTCGAAAGGAGCTCCTTTGCTATTCCCTTGCGCCGGTATTCAGGGTCGGTAAACATGCTTGACAGCAGCCCGATTTTCCCGCTTGGGCAGCCGAAATAAGGCGGTTTCTCCACAAAGGACATCCCGCTGGTGCCAACGATCCTGTCACCATCCAGTGCAAGCCAGGACACAAAAGTGCCGTCAGCCATATGCCGTCTGTAATAATCCTGCAATGCCGGAACAAGATCAATATCTTCTGTTGCTCCTTCCTCTCTCAGTTGTCTTATACGAAGCCTAATGAAAATATCCAGCCTCGCTTCCGTCAATTTTCCGTAACTGATCACTGTTTTCCCTCCAGCTGCCTTGCAGCATTCTTAAATCCTAGAATCCAAGTTTTCTAATGACCTCAACCAGATTCCTGCCATAGTTTTCGGTTCCCAGGCAGTTAGGGTGAAGATTGTCTATATAGTACTCCGAGAGATGCGGTACCAGATCAAATCCATCAACTACCGTTACATTTTTGTATGCTCCGGCTATTTTCTTTACTTTACTGCAGAAGTCAACAAATTTCCTGTATCCCTCAGGCTGGTCCCCACGCCATATGGGAGAGATGCAGAGAACAGGAATCTCATTACCGTACAGTGCGATAAGAGTTTCATAGTATTCTTCAACATCTTTCATTGTCTCAGATCCATACTGGTTTGTCCCGAGGGCCACTATGATCTTATCCGGGGTATAACCTTCCATTTTCAGAAGTGATTTTTTATCATATACATAACCGCCTATACCCTGATTGATAATATCATAATTCAGTAACCTGTTTGCTATACTGACATAGGTCTCCGAAGACCTCAGAGGTCCATAACCCTGTGTGATGGAATCCCCAAGCCAGAGCACCTTTTCTTTTTTCTTGGCCCTTGTATATGCGGCATCTATCTCAAAGTTCTTTATCACTACGGTTGCATCTGAAGGCAGATAGATGATGACATCTTTTTTCCCCTCCGGCAGATTGAACTTAATGCTTCCCTCTTTTTCAAGCTCTTTAACATATCTGATATCTGTAATAAGCCCGTTAACCGCTATCTCAAAGGAATCCTGCGAACCTTCCCACAGGAATTTGTAATCAAAGGAAATGCCCCTTGCCTCTGTTGAAAATTCCAGCGTCTTTGCAGTTGATGCCATGCATCTGTCATACCAGAAATCGAAAGCTCCCTTGAAATATTCCATCTGGCTTTTACTATACTGGAAAGCCTGCAGATATCCGTCTTCCGTTTCCTCAAAAAAATACGCTCCGAAATATATCGTTTTCAGTTCTTCATTATTCATAATTGCCCTCTCTTTCTATTTTTTAATTTCACCGTCTATCCATTCTCTAAGGCGGTTCCTCACATCGGGGATATCATCACAATATATGCTTAAGCCCTCAATAACCTCAGCCCCATCTGCAAGATCAGTTATGTCTTCAGTACTTGAACCAAATCCGGTACTTCCCTGAGTCGCAAGCAGATACAGCTTTTTCCCGTTAAAATCATTGTTTTCAAGGAATGTAGCAACAGGCATCGGGATCGTTCCCCACCATATCGGATATGCCAGTATTATCGAATCATAACCGCTTATATCTATATCCTCAATTTCCGGGCGCGCATCATTTTTCAGTTCCTTACCGGCAACCACAACTGTATCCGTATATGAGGATGGATATTTTTCCCCTTTAAGCGTAATCGGAACAATTTCACAGCCCAGGATATCTCTGAGCATATGAGCCATAAGCTCTGTATTTCCCATGAGGATGCCATCTGCCTTGAGCAGGGATGCTCCGGAGACCGCATCCACATCATCCTCGAAATCTGTATTTCCTATCCTCGTAAAATATACCGTAAGCAGCTTCTCAGCCGTTTGTGATTTTTCACCGCTGACTTTATCACTATAACTGATCTCAACAGTCCTGAAATGCCTGTTTATATATGGTACGGCAGCAAGTCCCAGTACCAATGCAAGTATTGTAAGCAAAGCAATGATAAAGGCTGTCTTTTTCTTTTTGGCCGATCTTTTGTAAAACTTCATACCGCCGTGTATAACGGAAAGCGCCAGTAAGGAAGTAGCCAGGTATTTATGTAGTAATGGATCCTGCATGAAACCGAACCATGGGAACAGCGTTCTTGAAACACCCATGCTGCTCACGGCAAGCACCAGTGCATTAACCAGGATTAGAACAGTGATCCAGTTGGACACGGTTGCCAGTCTGGACCGGTTAGGGTTTCTCTTAAGAATTGCCTTGATATATTTTCTCTTAATAATGATATGAGACACGAGTAGTACAAAAAAAGAAATGCCCAGTATCTCGTGAGGAATGTTCCCGAGAAATACATAAAGCATCTGCAGGATCATAACAAGATATAACAAAATATCTACCAATATGCCCATAATTCAACTCCAAATCTTACTTTTTCAAGCTTGTTTCAACTCTGGTATAGATATCGTAATTAAATATGATACTGCCATTTTCTCTCACAAAATATGTCTTTCACAGTTCCCGTTCATAACAGAGGAAATCCTGGTCATACATACGGCATTCTCCGACTACTTTAAAGCCAAATACCGAATAGCAGCTTATAGCTTTTCGATTATACTTATTTACCAGCATATGAATGCCTCTATATCCGCGCCTCTTTAGCTCATCCATTCCAAACTGAAGCATGACCCGGCCATAGCCCTTGTTCTGTTCTTCCGGCATTACGGCCAGCCTGGCCAATTCTCCCTCAGGCTCAAGAGATTTATCCCAGCATGTCAGCTTGTCTACTGACTCATCTTTTTCAATAGAAATAGCCGCTCTGATCTTTCCATCAGCTTTCAGGACAAACAGTGCATCCCTTGAGTAATCCCAGTCCATGGTCTCATCTGAAGGATAGTCTTCATCCCATGGGCAGAACTCCCGTCCTATCTGCGCCTTATAAAGCGCCATTATCTCACTTCTTTCTCCTTCCGTTGCCTTTTCTATAATGTATCCGGTTTTTTCATTTGCTGCCATGATCTTATAACTCCATTATTATGTTTCATTTTTTGTTTTACAGTTACCGGCCAGTCAGCCCCTGTTCAATTTCGCCATAGAAGCAAGGGTTGAAATATTCACAGGGCAAACGTCCATGCATGACAAAGCCTTCGAACACCCTCTCCCAAAATGCTCACCATAAACTTTCCTTATCGTCTTCGCTTTCTCTGCATTTCTTGTAGCGACCAGATAACAGTCATTGGCGAACAGTGCACCATAGAAAGTATTCCCATTCGTGTAATTGGGACATACCTCAAGACACAACCCGCATTTCAGGCATTTTGCAGCATTATACTGCAATGCGTGTTCTTTCTTTTTCCCGGGTTTATACTCCCCGATATAAATGTCCGCGCTTTTCAGATTCTCCTGAATCATGCTCCGATCGACCATCAGATCATGGATTACAGGGAACTTTCTTAGAGGTCTAAGTACAATCTCTTCCCCCTTCAGATCCTTAATAAAAGTCTCGCAAGCCAGTGCAGGCACATCATTTATGACCATTGCACAGGCTCCGCATACACCCTGAAGGCAGGAGCATTCCCAGCCGATCCTGGTCGTCTTTTCGCCCTTGTCATTTATTATATCATCGTTATAGTTCAGGAACTCCAGAAGCCCTGCTACAGAAATGTCCGTTGTCCCGTTATAATCAAACGCTTCCCAGTATTGATCCGAATCCGGGGTCTTACAGCGAAGTATCCTAACTTTCATAAACTCCCTCCTTGTCGGATCTAATACTATAATCCCCATTGTCAAAGGAAATCAGCGTAGCACAGCCAAACTCTTCTGATTCTTTAGGATAATCACTCCTATAATGTGCCCCGCGGCTTTCCTTTCTGAATTTTGCACAGGAAAGCACTGCCCTCGCCAATGTCAGGATTCCTTTAAGACTGTAATTAGTATACGCAGAAACACTGCCATCATACTTTATCCTGTCAGAAACCGACAGATCGTATTCCACGTCTTCTATCCCTTTTACAAGGCTTTCTTCTGTACGGACTATCCCCAGATGCTTCCTCATCGTTTCAGCCAGCATGTCCCTTACGTACATTACGGGAAAAGGGCTGTCTGAATCCAGCATTCCCTTTAGCTCCATATTTGCATGGTCCGCCATATCCTTAAAATCAACATTTTTCAGAGCGCTTTCTCTACCTGATATGTCATCAGCAGCTATATTCCCGCTATAAATGGCTGCCAGAAGGGAATTGCCACCTAAACGGTTGGCCCCGTGATACATAGATGCACACTCTCCAACCGCATACAGATTCCGGATATTTGTCTCATGATTAAGATTTACTGCCAGCCCGCCCATAAAGAAATGCACTGAAGGAGCAACAGGAATAGGCTCCCTTGAAATATCTATATTCCGGAATTTTCTGCAAATATCCCTGACTTCCGGAAGATAAGAATCTATAAACTGCTTATCCTTAAATGAAATATCGAGAAAAACTTCCTTTGATGCAGAATAGATCTCCCTTGAAACAACATCACGGGTCATGAGATTCCCGTTAGGGCCATACTTATCCTCCATGAAATACACTCTTTTCCCGTCTTCCGTATAAAACAGCCTGCCTCCCTCGCCGCGTACTGCCTCGGAAATAAGAATACGTTTCTGTGAAGTTTCAAGAGTCGTAGGATGATATTGGATGAATTCCAGATTTTTAAGAACAGCACCCTGCCTGAAAAGCCTGCCTGCTGCATAGCCATCGCACAGGCTGGATCCTGTGGTCTTGCCGAAAAGTGAATTCTGTCCCCCAACTGCCATTACAACGCAGTCTGAATAAACCGTCTCTATAGTCCTGGTTTTTTCATCAAATACAAGCGCCCCGTAACATGCTCCGTCCTTTATCAATGCAGAATGGAAACAGAGCCCCATCCTGCGTTCGATCAGTCCTATCCCCTCATATCTTCGTGCTTCCATAACAAGTGCGGACACTATCTGTTTCCCGGTGGATGCACCGCAAAAATAAGTCCTTTTATGTGTCTGACCGCCAAAGGCTCTCGTATAAGGTCTTCCATCCGTGCCAACTGTAAAAACAGTACCTATGCTTTCAAGGTATCGTATTATTTCTTCAGCATTCCCGCACAAGCCGCTTACCGCCTTTTTGCCGCCTATATAAGCTCCGCCTCTAAGTGTATTCTCGATATGCGAATCTACAGAATCTCCTTCCTCGCATTCCTCAGTTACAGCATTTATGCCTCCGGCCGCCATTACAGACTGCGCTCTTTCTGAAGGATAGGGAGAAATAAGCGTGGCGTGAATGCCATATCCCGCACAGCGGATGGCACAGGACAGTCCCGATATCCCACTCCCAATGATCAAAACTCTCTTCATGCTCCGCCTCTCATTCAGGTAAAAACAATGTCAACTGTCCTTTGATTACTGCAAAAGACGCGAAAAGAAATGCTGCTGCGCAAACAACAAAAACAACTTTATCCAGTATCTTCAGTTTATTCCTGTCCTGAATAATCCCAAGGGTTATTAATCCTTTAGATAACGAAAGGGCTGTATGTACTAAAACATCTGCATAAAAAAGTATCTGTAAAGCCATTAGCAGAACAAACGGTACCCATTTCCCTTCAGATGACAAAGTCTTTAATAATTCAAAAGTCTTCAGGTGAACAATTAAAAGCGGGAAGATTAAGGCCGCTGAAATCCGCTGGATAATTGTTCTCTTATTCTGCTCTTTGTAAACGCCTAAACTCGTTCCGTCATTTTGCAGAAATACAATACACATTCCACATACTGCATGGATCATAGTGCATATGATAAACGGGGCTGCCGTAAGGGTTTTCAGATCAGGATTATAATACATAGTAAGATATGCAAAAGAACAATATCCGATGTGGACTAGTAACGCTATGGATGATAATAATGCAACAACGGCATTGAATTTCTTCATTCTCATGCTATTTCCCTCATATATACAAAATCATATCTTCCGTTCTTACTCTGCTGTCTCCCTGTCCAATTTAACAAATTCCGGTTTTTCAAAAACCACATCCTTTTCAAGTAAACGGTCAATGAACAGCTTATAGTATTCCGGTACCATCTCTTCAGTCTCATCATGGGCATGAAGCAGTAAAATATGGCTTGATCCATCAGCCAAAAGTGCTGCACCGTATTGGGGAGAAGGATCTTCCATGCGCCTGAATACATCCTCTTTTGTAAATCCGCTGTCCTTTCGGATCAGATATTCCGCAAAATCAAACGTCCATAAAGTATCAATGTCCTTGTCAAGGCCTCTTTCTTTCCACCAATCATATTTCAATTGTGTATCGCAGACCTTGTCGAACCCATTTTTCAAGAGATAATCCTGCAGGGCATTCTTATTATTTCCGCCTTTATCTCCGTACGGGAAACGGAAAGGCCTGAATCGCCTTTCTACCCCTGCATCCTTATACAGTTTGCCCAGCACAAGCTCATTTTTTTCAATCTCCTCCACAGCCTGTTCAAAAGAAAGTTTTGAAAAAGCAGGATGGGAATAGCTGTGATTTCCAACTATCATCCCGTTTTTCAAAGCGTATATTGCATTTTCGTAATGCTTTTCAATATTTTCTCCCCAGGCAAACATTATCGCCGGTATTTTATTTTTGTTTAAATAGTCAACTATCGCTACAGTATTTTTTGATGCAATATCATCTATAGTCAGCAATACTTTTACCATTTCTCTTCTCCCCGCCTGTTTTCTCAGCATAATTCGCATGGCATGAATTTTGTATTTCCCATTACGGCAATATGATCCTCATCCCCGCTCCTGTCCTTGAAGGAAGGATACAAAAACCCACATTCAGGTAAACCCGGATCATAATCCCCATATACGGGGCATATAGCACAGATCAGGAAACTATACACCTCTTCGGAATCATCCATATATTCCTTATCCGTACCTCTGGCCTTAATATCATAGGAACCATAAAACATGAATATCCCAAAATCTATAGCCGGCTTACACTCCTTAACATACCTTTCGCTTACGATGTCATAAAACACTTCCATCAGTGCATCATTCTTCAGACCGCAATCCTTTAAAGCCGTGAGCATGCGCTTTAGTTCAATAATACTTTTATCATTTTGGTTAAAGTCATATTCTTTTATCTCTTCATTCGTCTTGGCGAATACTACAGACTTTGCAATTTCAATATTTTTTATCTTGTCTTTCTGATCAAGCTTGAGGAAAGCCGTATTAAAACTTCCGTCATCATAGCCCTCTTTGTCCCTGTAGCTGCCGGCTATTCTGAAAAAACAGTTTCTTGCCAGATTCATTCTCCTGGTCAGTTCAAGCATGTCTTCCCTGTTAAGCATTACTCCATCCTCACAAATCCATTTACGCTTTCGGTCCATACATGTCCTAATGTTTATGGTACCTTATCTATAAGTATACCAAATCTTATATTTCAAGTCAACGATTTGAGCTCATGACAAACCATTGAGATAGGCAACAACCGGCTCTATATATTTCACATCGGATATATCATAGGAACTGGAAATGTATTCCCCGACCTGTCGGGATTTTTCATCCTTCCTCTTTTTCAGTGCGCTTGCAAACATCTTCATGGCAAGTTTCGAAGGCCCTTTCATCTTGTCATAATTAATCCCGCCCTGACAATAAAATGCAGTTATATATTCTCTCTGTTCATCGTTAAGAATCTTATTTAACGTCTCTTCCACATCGGGATTGTCATTGGGACTTCCTCCAACTACCATTATAGCCAGACGCTTTCCTTTCCAGGTAGATGCTTTATCCAGAAACCACTTTACTTTGACTACGCTCCCTGCCATACACCACCCGGCATAAACAATGGCCTCATAATCGTCAAAAAAGCGGTCTCCTTTCTTCTGTGCATCTTTGAGATCAATGAGATCTGCATTCATCTTTTCTGCAAGCCACTCTGAATATCTCTTGGTAAATCCTGTTTTTGAAGTATAAATGATTATTGTTTTCATAATCTGCTCAGATTCCTTTCCATTTTCATGATCGTATCAATGGTAATGGACAGATTTTTTTCGTCAATCCCTTCAAAGATACTGCCTATTATCTCTGCGCTGGTTTTACTCTGGTTATCATTTTCCTCAATAAACTTCCGGCATTTATCGGTAATCACAATCCTCTGTTTCCTCTTGTCCTTCTCATCTGTTATCATCATAACAAATCCCTTGTTTTCAAGTTTTATTAGAATCTGCTTCACATTCTGATGCGAACTTCCCATTACCTCTGCAAGATCATTCAGAGTCGGCGCCTCCCTGCATAGATTTATACAGATGATCGCAAAAAACTGTTTCCAGGTGATCTCTTTAAAAAAGCTGTCTGCACATGCCTGATATCTGTTATCAAACGCACTAAGAAGTCCTAGAAGGAATGCCTGAGGTGGCATATCTCCAAACTCAACTTCCTTAATATCCATCGCTTCGTCATAACTCATGTCTATCCCTCCCAAAATTCATGCTGCTGTTTTATTCGGTAACATATTACATATTTTATGTAACATATTACCTTTTATTTGTCAACAACAATTTGAAAAAATATGGCTGTAAGCACTATAACATGCCTACAGCCATTGTATCTATAGATTCCTCCAATATTACTTTTTCTTGGGAATGGGAAGTTCCTCATACATTGCTTCCAAAAGGCTTCTTAAAAAATCCCTATTGTCAATTTCATCTACCAATAACATTTTCTTTGCCCCTTCATAAGGCAGTTCCAATGCTGCCTCCGGCATCATTTCCGAAGCAGCCTTTGTATTCTTTACAAGGAACCTGTCATCATAGATCCCTCCAACTATTTTCCCTCGATAATAGATGATAAATTCCCCCATCATCGATTTATAGGTTATCTCGTCCAACTCTGAAAGCTGGTCAAGCACATATTCAAGATAGTCTTTGCTTGATGCCATATTTTCCTCCTTAAGTCCTTTGCGTTAAAACTCCTTTCCAGGCTATCCATGCTTTGGAACCGCACCGCCGTATTCCTATTTTACCATGCAGGGATTAAACTTAAGCATTTCCTCTGTAGTACAGAATCCGGCATATGCTTCCGAATCCACAAAGCATTCCGGAACCAAGGCATAACAGGTTGCCCTGCAATGTCCCTCTATAAGAACGAGCGGGCCATTTCCATCCGTCAGGACAATGATCGGCGGGAAGTGCTTGCCCTGAGCAAGTGCATCTCTTCCGTCCAAAAAATATTGATTTGACACGCCAAAAATCTCAACCCCGTCATTTACCGTCTTCGCCGCATCACTAGGCTTGCTTGTTCCCTTAGAAAGCTCATCCCAGTAACTATAAGAAATATAACGCAGTCTATCTAGATCCTCCGCTTCAAAACGAACCCGCTTCCACTCGATTTTGGCAGGATAGTTTTTAAAAATCTCTCGATCGGGGTATCCGCGATATTTGCCAAGAACTTTTTCACGAAGCGCGTTTTCCGTCGCATTCATAACATCACCATGGACGATCAGCTCCTCTGTAACATTGCACTCCTTAAGTGCAGAGAACATTTCTTCACGAAATCGACAAGACTCCATTTCCTCTTGAAGAAAAGCCAGCACCATTTCTGCCTCTGAAGCGTTATGTAAAATAGTCATTATACCTCCAAAATCTTCTGCAGAATTTTTATGATCAGGCTGCACGCTAAACAACTATTTTCTGACAAACCCCTTGTCAGTTGCAGGCATTTCCTCAGAAACATATCTCTCCACTTTCATATGTAGATTATATTTGTCCCGAAGATCTATAATGGTTTTCATCATAAGAGATGCATGGTGTATATCTGTATGGCTTTGTCAACAAATGTTCCGGTACCTTCACCACCGCATGCGTCTATGTTCTCCGTGTATTCACCTCCACATGAGTACATTTTTCCAAGACCGCTTAAGATCTCGTTACTACAAGTGTACATATTTTCAGTGATATAGTTCTGGATCCTTTTTACCAGATCCTGCGCCTCAGGTGATGCGGGATCGGTATCCTTTATTGTTCCGGCTTCTTTAAAGAGAAGCATGAAGCGTTCCATCATGAGTTTGTTTTCTTCATCATTACGCTTTCCTGCTTTTTCCTCGTATTCCTTATACTCTTTTGTGTTACCGTATTGTTCTTTCGCCTGCTTGGCATATTCGTTCAGTTCATGTACCGTCTTCATTGTTTTCGTCCTCCATTCACTTAATGCTATTATACCATAACAATAGCATGTACTGCAACAGAACCACAACAACTAATCAAATTATCCATTAGATTTATCCTCCTCAATAACCGGGTAGTTCTCCGATAGAGATTATTGTTTATTTACCAGTTTCAAAAATTTTGTATCATTCATCTGCTCATTGGTGACATAGCTACCATCATAGAAAAGCGCATATGTCGTTATCGGAGTGGGTGCATTCTGAGCATCTTCCCGATTTTCAATCTTAATAGCCTTAAAGGATATACCATTTTTGTTGGCGGTTTCTTCCAATACCGGAACATATTTTGCATTGAAAGGACACTGGTTAGTGTAATATAAAATATAACCTTTTTCTTTAATTTTGGGATGCTTAGCACATTCATTAAAAGAAGGCGTCGGAGAATTCTTTTCAAATGGCAAATACCATAACTGAATGCCATTATCCGCCTCATCACATACTTCAAAGCCCTTATATTTTAAAAACTTTGGATCAGAAAGAAACGGTTTCTTTTTAGCGGCTGACAAAATGCAAAGTCCCTTCCTGCCCTTTTCCTTGCTGTCGCGGATACACTCCGAAAGCAGTTCACTCGAATAGCCATGTCCTTTTAGGGAACCTGAAACCCACAAGCAATCGATATACATAAACCCAAGCGCATCTATCGGGTTCCATGCGTTCTCCGCCGGGATATACTCGATAAAACATTTTCCCCGCTCAGCACTCTTTAAGAATACAAGACCTTCATCAAACCTTTCAGCAAGCCATGCCTTCTTTGATTTTACCTGGATGTCATTGTTGTTTGCTATAGCACAGCAAATATGTTCTTTTTCAAGATTTTCCTTCGTAACTCTTATATATTCCATACTTTTTCCCTTTTAAATTATTTCCCGCAATATGCCACTGCATCAACCTGGAAATGAAGCCCGTCACTTCCACCTACATGGGCAAAGTTTGTTTCTATTGACTTTCTTGCGGGATAATTACCCTTAAACCTCTCCTTGATTACTTTCTCCATAATGGGAATATTGTACACATCCCTGAAAAGGCAATCCATCTGAACAACATTTTCCAAAGTAAGGCCAACCATGGCGAGCCTTTGCTCCATATGGTCAAAAGCACCGTTTATCTGCTCTTCTATCGTTCCACCGATATTTCCGACACAGTAAGTAATAAAGCAAAAATTGCCTGCCTTTACAATTCCAGAATGTGCCCATTCCTCATTTACGTGAAACCTCACACGACTAAAGTCGCGTGCTTCCTATAGGTGTCTTGCGACACTTAGCCCCTTTAGGGGGCAGGAACTGCGTTACTACAGATACAGCCTGAACTCAGATAACTCATACCGCTAGGGATATGAGTTCCGCAT
>JAFYYN010000175.1 GCA_017557525.1 Lachnospiraceae bacterium | reverse complement strand
TTTTGAAGAAATGTATTAAGAATTTATTAACAACAATAAAAGCCTTGAAGCACAAGGCTTCAAGGCTAATCTGATGCAATTTGGAATTTTGAAACCCCAGTAATTTCAAGGGTTTGAAGGCTTAATTTGACCACATTGGGGACTGACCCCCACATATCCAGAAATCTCTCCTTATACTTCTGACCGGCAGCATAATTGTTTTTTCCTTCTTCCGCCTGTTCTTCTTCCCAGTTTGCCATTTCTTCAGGATCTTCCTCTATACATCCTGTGCTCATGGATTTCATGAAAGCCTCAGCTTCAAGTTTTGCTTCTTCTCCTTTAGGGTTCCACCATGCCTGGTCCTTTACTGTGTAACCTATTTGAGAAAATCTTTCTGCTTCTTCTTTACATCTCTCTTCAAATTCTTCATATGTTGAAACCCGTCCCGACCAGGAAAGCTCAGCAAGAGCAAATAATCTCGGTAAGAGGCGTTCTTCCAGCTTCTCATCAGAGTCAACTCTTTCAGTCCAAATGCAAGCTTCCATACCAATCGGTGGATAAGACTCAAAACCACCTTCATCGGCAAAATCCATTACCATTTCATACATTTTCTTTAGACCTGTCATGGAATATGGATAGTCCAGATAAACCTCATGCATATCTGAGAAAATCCACTCACCGCCTGCTTTAACAAATTCGACGGTCTGTCTGTTGTATGAAGGAGTCCAGTACTGAATCTGTGCATCTTTCGAAACTTTTTTCCCTACCAGGGCATCATTCCACATTATGGGACGTTTTCCGTATTTCTTTAGGATGTCCGTTACACGCCTACCAAAGTATCCCTGTAATTCCTGCATATTGTTAAGACCAAGCTCTTTTAGTTTTGCATTACAAAGAGGACACGCTTTCCACATTGCCTTGGGTGCTTCATCGCCTCCGATATGAAACCGATTACTCTTAAACAATGGCAATATTTCATCAAAAAGCTCCTCGAGGAAAGTATAAACAGCCTCGTTTCCTGCACAGAATATCCTTTTATAAATTCCGGCATCTTTTCCGGGCTTAAGTTTTCTTTTGGTACAGCTTAAATCCGGTCTTGCGGCAAGTATAGCTCGTGTATGACCAGGCATATCTATTTCCGGGACAACTTCTATGCCTCGTTCCTCTGCATAATTTACTATATCTCTTATCTGTTCCTGGGTATAATAGTCTATGCTTTCTTTTTGCAGATCAGGGAATTTAAAACTTTCAATACGAAAGCCCTGATCGTCTGACAGATGCCAATGAAGAACATTCATTTTAAGCATTGACATCATATCAAGTACTTTCTTGACTTCTTCTACAATAAAGAAATGACGAGAAACATCAAAGTTTAGTCCTCTATGGTGATATTGGGGGTAATCATAGATCTCACATTCAGAGATTTTACCGTTTTTTGTGATACTTTTTAAAGTCTGATCAGCCCATATTTTTCCACGATGGTCACTATATTCTACAAAGGCACCGTTAGCATTTACAGTTATTTTATAGGCTTCACTTCCAAGAGCTTGGTTTTCTTTGTAGTTAATATTTTCAGGGATTTGTATTTCTTTATTCTTTTTTATAAATTTCATCGGTACCGGTATCATATTATACTCTCTATTCTTGAGTGCTTTGAAAATTTACTACCTAAATTTTTACATATTTTGGGAAGTAAATTAATCAATTTTCACATTTAATATCAAAATTTCAATTTTTTTATATAAGTAAATCCAGAGGTCTGCCACTTTAGCACTTTAACGCAGCAGAGGGGTCTGACCCCATATATATTATACCTATTTTTCAGTGTTTTATCAATAAATATTTACAAAATACCCTTGAAAATCCTAATGTTTTATCTTTTTGTCCGTATTGCTTTTTTCTTGATATTATGTTACTATAAATGATGTATTATTGTTAAGGATTCAAGGAGAAAGTTTAAGATATGAACTGTAAACAATGTGGCGGTGTCATGACCATTGACCAGAAAAACCGGGTGTTTTCCTGCCCTTTCTGCGGTACGGTGGAGCCATTTGACAATGTTTCCAAAAAGGAACTGGATAAAGCCGTAAACGAGATCAAAAAAGAAAATAAGAAAATGGTTGATGCCATAGTTGCTGATAACCGTAAGACTCTGATGGCTGCGAAGGCCGAAAAGGGTGCCAAGGACACGATACTTATAGTCCTGCTCACTATTTTCCTGATCTTTGTGGTTATAATGACTGCTTACTGCTTTGATTCAGGCTACTTATTCGCGGGTATTATCTCAAGTCTGCAGATAATCTTCGTTTTTGCTTCCATTTTCCTAAAAGCGATGTACAGAAGAGGTGGCAGTGACAAGCTCTCAATTGCATCATCGGTACTTGCAGGTCTGGCGGCGTTTTTTATCATAGTATGGCTTGTTGCTGTGGGTAATTCCTCAAGCAGTGCCCCTAGCCGTAACGAAGAAAAGCAATGGCCCACTCTCGGTATGGGCAGCGATCTGCCTGAGCCTAAAAAGTCAGCGCGTGATCTTTATAACTCTGACAGATACTTAAGTGCAAGGATCCCCGATATTGACAAGGATTTCTTTGATGATTATGTTAGACAGTGTCAGGCTGCCGGCTACAATATTGATCAGGTTTACAAAGAAAGAACCTATGTTGCCTACAATGACAAGGATGATGAGCTTGAGCTTAACCTGTTTTATGGCACAGAACTCAGTATTACCATGAACAAGCATCTGGAATACAGCGAGTTTTACTGGCCTAAGTCCGGCGGTGTTCAGTATCTGCCTGAGCCTGAGGCTGATAAGATCAGTGTTGATTCACTCTCCGACACCAGTGCAAGATTATATATAGCCGATGTCGACAAATCTTACATGGTAAAATACATTGATGAACTGAAGAATGCCGGTTTTTCAGGCAGTTATGATGACAAAGAGCAAAGCTATCGTGGGAAAAAGAAAAATGTTTCACTAACGATCGAGCTCAAACGTGGAAGGATTATGTATTTCGACGTATATATCCTAAATTCTTAAGCAATCTACTGATTCATTTTGGCACAAAACAAAAATGAGCTGCAAAGATGAGGATCAAAGTCCTTTCTTCGCAGCTCATTTGCTTTATCTTTTATTATTTGCTATGTAATTCCTTATATTTTGCAGCTGAGATACATTTGCTGTAAACTTCGCCATCTACGAGCTCTACTCCACGAGCCTCAAACATCTCGCTAACCGAGCAAACCTGATAGCCCTGCTGGATAAGCCATGCGATTACTTCGCCGGCTGCCTCACGGGAGGTCTTATGTATGTCGTGCATCAGGATGATGCCGCCGTCGCTTGCCTGCTTTTTAAGCTCTGCCATGATAAGCTCTGTGCAGTTTGACTGGCTCTTATATTTCCAGTCAAGTGTATCTACTGACCAGAGGATCAAAGGACACTTAACATTTGACTTTACAGTATCATTATATGCTCCGTAAGGAGGTCTGCAGATCAGCTCATTATCCTGACCGATGAGATCTCTAAGCAAATCTTCGTTTCCGTTTACTTCATCATCGATACTTGCTGCTGATATCTTGTTAAGCTGAGGATGTGTCTTGGTATGGTTTGCTACTTCGTTACCTGAGTTGTATACCTGACGCACGATATCAGGGTATGTAGCAAATCCGGGTGCATTCTTATAATTCATAAAGAATGTAGCGGTTACACCGTATGATGCAAGAGTTTCAAGTACATCAGGTGTGCCTGCGCAAGGGCCATCGTCAAATGTAAGAGCTATGATGGGTTTTTCGGGATCTATAACTCTCTTTGATACATCGGGCGCGTTGACTGTTACGTTACAGCTGTAGGTCTTACCGGATGCATTTACTGTTGCTGTAATTGTACACTGTCCTTTAACAAGACCAACTACCCAACCCTTTTTAGAAACCTTGGCTACTGCCCTGTCACTTGTTGTCCATGTTATGTCCTCTATGGCAAAGTTGCCGTTTTTAAGCTTTAACTTCTGCCACTCACCTGTTTCAAGTGTCATTGATTTCTTATTGATCTTTACTTTCTTAGCAGCCTCTACCTTGCTAAAACCTATGGGGCTAAATACGCCAAGGATCAAAGCAAATACTGTAATCAAGCTGAAGATTTTAAATATACTCTTCTTCACTTTCTTGTTCCTCCTGTAAAACATACTTTATACTCTTAAGGTAATATAAGCCCGTTACCGAGTATGGTCAAATTTCTCTAACGGCGTTTCTGATGTCCGCCATCATATATAATGAGCCGGTAATAACTATTGGCATCTTGTTTCCGTAGCATTCTGCATCAAGCCTTAAGGCTTTCTTTACTGCATCTGCAGGTTTTTTCTCTGAGTAAATGTCTATATCCAAAAGATTATGTTTATTTTTTGTATCAGATATAATATGAGCAAAACTCTTACATATGTCCTCAGTACTAAGTCTTCTGGCATTATCCGGCTCTGTAGCAACTAACTTTGCTGCATAAGGATAAAGGAGCTTAAATACTTCCTTGTAGTCCTTATCTGCCATAATGCCGATAACAAATATTGCTTTCTTTATACCAGCTGCGTCCAATGACTCACATAATGCCTTGGCACATTGTACATTATGTCCGCCATCTGCTATGATAAGCGGATTTTCATTAAGTGTCTCAAAGCGTCCTGGCCACTTTACATTTTTAAGGCCGTTTAAAATGTGCCTGTAGCTAATTTTATAGCCTTTACTCTTTAAAGCCATAACAGCTGACAGTGCAACCATTGCATTTCTCTTTTGGAATGTACCGCTTAAAGCTATGCTGTTCATAAGCTCCGGCATGTTTAACCATACCTTTTCGTCCTTAAGTATGGGGTCATTGTCCGGAAAGCCGGGGTTATAGAAAACCATCTTACCCCACTCAGAGTAATTAGGGGTTATAAGTTTTGCCTCTTTAGCCTTGCAAACCCTTGTAATTACTTTGATTGCTTCATCGCCTGAAGGGTATGCAACTACAGTATCTTTTTTAATAATGATACCACATTTCTGCTTTGTAATCTCTTTTATCGTATCCCCAAGCAGCTTTGTATGTTCAAGCCCGATGTTAGCTATGATGCTCATCTCTTTTTCTTCAAAGATATTTGTCGCATCGGTCAATCCGCCAAGTCCGCACTCTACTATTCCAAAGTCACAGTTTTTCCTTGCAAAGTACTCCATTGCCATAGCAAACGAGAACTCAAACTCTGTAGGCTTCTCTCTCATGGGTTGAAATACGCACTCAAGTACCGGGGTTTCTATGTCAGCTTTGTCAAATTTGCGGTTGATTACCTCAAGACCCTCTACCGCGTTTTTTACAATACCTGCTATTAGTGCATATTCTTCATCGGTTGCATCCACTCCGTTACAGCAAAGATATTCGTTTTTCTTCTCTAAGTAAGGAGAATTAAATATTCCGACGGTATATCCGGCTTCTTTTAGGATACTCATTATCATCCTTGATATTGAGCCTTTACCGTTAGTACCTGCTATATGGATGATCTTCATGCCTGTTTCC
Source organism: Lachnospiraceae bacterium (assembly GCA_017557525.1). Taxonomy (GTDB): domain Bacteria; phylum Bacillota; class Clostridia; order Lachnospirales; family Lachnospiraceae; genus RUG11977. Next base: position 47,995 of record JAFYYN010000175.1, on the reverse strand, counting down.
GGGTTGGAAAGCCGCTTTAGCAGCTCCTTTATACGCGAAAGACCGTATACTGAGCCGGAAGTAAGGCTGTTATTTATATAATCTAACGATTCTTTATATGTCATGTTCATTCACTAAAAAATGACGCCCATCGTAAGACAGGCGTCAAATTTTTTACTTTCTAAGACCGAGCTTTTCGATAAGAGCACGATATTCTGTGATGTCTGTCTTTTTAAGGTACTCAAGGAGACCACGTCTCTGTCCTACCATCATAAGAAGACCACGTCTGGAATGATGATCCTTCTTATGGACCTTTAAGTGCTCAGTAAGCTCATTGATTCTTGCGGTAAGGATAGCTACCTGTACCTGTGTTGAACCGGTATCGGTAGGTGTCTTTCCATACTCAGCGATAATCGCTGCCTTCTTTTCCTTTGTAATCATGTCTTTTTCCTCCTTCTGTAAAATCTTGTGTTCCGTAATATGTTTAACGGAAGCTGCAGAACGTTATCACATCAAATGCTTTCGCTCTGCGTTAGACGACTCAAGCAGGTTGCCCCGCATAACTAAGTAATCGGTTGGAGATGCCGAAAACTGAGTCAGAGTCCTGAAACAAAGGTATTTTACATTATGTTTCCTTATTTGTCAAGGAGAAATCTTATTTTTTTCTTATATTCTATGCAAATTCCTTGGTATTTCTATATTCTTACATCGAAACAGCCTCAGAATCCTTGTATTTCTTCTCTACATGGCTGTAAATTGCGCTTATTACGAAGCAAAGCACACCGCTTAAGAAGAAGCTCAATGCGTGTCCTACAGTGTTTTCGTAGGTGATATCGATCATAACTAGCTTTATGACACATATGAGCGATAATACCAGTCCGTAGATTCTTAAGCCCTTAACCTTGAAGATAAAGCCGGCACTTATAAGTATGATTGATAACAGGAATACCAGTATACTCAGGATGTTATCCGTCATATTAAACGAAACAAGTATGGTTATAAGCAGGACTGTAAATTTGATACCTACATAAAGTGCTCCAAAACCATCCCACTTCTTTAAGAGATTTATGGAATTAACCATAAACAGTGCAACAGCTATTAGTACTATTATCCAATGCAGTAAAGGATTTCTCTCTATCATCATCATTACAAATAATGCATAAAACATCAATACGCCGTTTATAGCATAACCGGTAATGATCACACCCTGGTCATCTTCATTGATCTCCCAGTTTTTACGGTAAGGAGTCTTTAATGCGAGTACATTGATCGCTCCTATGACCATAAGTATTAATGCGTGTATCCAGTAAGGATCTTCAGCATCCATTAAGTTATAGCCTATAGCAAAAGTTAAACCAATAATAAATGTTATATAAGACAAAAGCTTTATTACTACACTGTACTGGCTGTTCTTAAAGTACATAAATCCGTTTATAAGTGCAAATACAACGACTAATGTAATAACCTTTACTACTACAGTTGAATCTATGCAGCAAATCATCAGGATATTAAATCCAAGTCCGCTTAATTTATAAAATACGTCATTAAATGCGAAACCGTAAATGATAAATACAACAGCTGCTACAAAAAATCCTATATTCATGTCGATTATATCTGCCAATACAATCTTCGCAACAATCATGATCATCAGATATGAAAGCCAGATGTATGTACTTACAAATTTCTGTCTGTCAAATTTCTTTATGCAGAAACATTCGATAGCTATTAATGTTATTGCATAAACTATGATACCTGCAGGATAATATGCATCTGTATCACTAAACAGTAAATTAACTATTAATCCAATTACTACGGAATGTCCAAGGCCAAAGAAATTGATCCAGACACCGTTTTCTTTTTTGGTTTTTATCAGGTTCATTGCGAGCATTACCGCATAGAACACTGCTAATATGATAAGTATAAACAGTATACCTTCTGTATCCGGGTCACCAATCGATTTTTTGTCTTTAAATCTGAAAAATGTGGCACCGATAAGTAAAGGTATTGCACAAACAAATGTTACAGAATTTGAAACTATATAGGAAATGGTGTCCATCTTTCCAAAGATCATGAATGCTATGATACCGATCAGGAAAAATACTATGGTAACTATGAAATTTCCTATATTTGCGCCCTGGTAGACATATGTGTCGTTCATGGGCAATGATCTTTCGATACTTGAAATTGTACCAAACATTACTGCTATTATAATGCCGCAGTAGCCGATTATTTCAAATAATAACTTTTTATACTTGGACAGGAACAGGATAACTGCCGTCCAGACAGCTATCAGTACAAATAAAGTGATGTAACTTATGATTTCAAAATACGCGTTACCTATAAACAAGGTTATGTATATGGCTCCCATACCACATGCGCCAAGTGCTAAGAAAAATGAATTATCTTTCTTTTTAAACCACTTAAGGAGTCCAAATGCTGCTACTCCGATACTTGCTGCAAGACTCATGAAAAACTTTACTTCTTTTGAAAGCTTGGGAAGTATAAGTGTTGCAAACAGTATCAAACTGATAAATATCAGAACTGATGCCGCAATAGCCATTACATTTTTACCGAATATCGATTCGATGCTGATGGGTTTCTTGGGCTGGTTAACTGTGCCTTGGTTTGCTGATCCGTTATTTGCAGAGCTTTGGGTTGTAGGGCCTTGGGTTGCAGGGCCCTGATTTGGTTTACCCTGGTTAGTATTACCCTGGTATGTCGTACCTTGGTTTACGGGGCCTCTAAACGGATTAAACTGAGGGTTTACGTAATTTGGATTACTCTGAGGTGCCGGCTGAGGTCCTATATTCTGATTAGGATTACCTTTAGGCTGCCCATAATTTGCAGGTCCTTGTGAGTTTCCCTGGAGTTTTGCATTTGAGTTAAGATTAACCTGAGGCTTAACATTATTAGTTTTTTTCGCAATGTCAATCTCTCTCTCGAGGTAATTCATGTTAGCGATGACATTGTTCAAAACATTTTGACATTGTTTTAGTCTTTCTTCCAGATCTTTTATATCTGCCATAAATTCACCTTCTTTCGTAGACAGGTTTCAACTTACACCCCGATTATACATTACGAAATTTGATAATAAATCAACAATTTTAACTATAAAATGGTAAACAAATTTAGTAATTTTAATAAACTTTATTGACAAATTATGAACAAAATAAAAAGATGATCCGAGTTTGTGTCTCAGATCATCTTATATTTTTTTGTATATTCAAAAATTTACTCAGCTGCTTCAGTATTACTGATCATAAAATCCTCATGTATCGACCACTCAGCCTTGTTATTCAGATATACATCGGTATAAACCGCATCCCAGGTTGAATGTGCCGATATAACAGTGAACCCTCCGAGGTATGATTCTCTGGAATAATTAAATCCTCCGGCATTGAAATTAATCTTAAAGCTTCCATCACCTAATTTAGTAATGTTTGAATACTCAGCCATGAAATAACCGGTTTTGGTCTCTTTACTCTTATCATCTGTGTAATCAAACGATACTATGAAAACAGAGGTTTGTTTGGTAAAATCCTTTTTAACCATTGTATATATAGCATATATTTCAAAACTATCCTCTACATAAGGAAAATTATCATCCTTACACTCAAAAATAGCTTTATCTATAGCATTTTTCTTTAAAGCGGCAAGATCTTCCTCTCCGATTTCATTAATATCTGTTACATATTCATCAAGGCCTCTGACGGTATAAGTCTTTTCAGTTTCAGTAAAATGATATATTGTATTACCGTCTTTATAAGAATCCTGAGGGTATTTTACAGTTATTGTATCACCATTACTAAGCTTTTCCAGGTCGGATGTAGTTTTTTTGAGTGTAGAAATACCGTGAATGTTCTTATCATCAAGTCTGCCAACTGCATTACCGCTTACACCAGTGTACTTAATTGTCAGCTTATCAAAAGGATTGATATCAGTATCTATAACCTTGGTAGTTTCTTCTTTTATGGCATTTGAAAATCTCATTGCCCCTACAGTAGAAAAAATTATTGTACTCATAAATCCAAAGACAACAAGGCAAATAATTATGATCAATGCAGTCCTTTTGGCCTTACGGATATTAGGGTCATTATTTCCTGTATTTCTGACGTGCATTCTGTTCATGATGGTCCTTAACTGCTCATCCTGCATATCATCACGTTCACGGTCTTTCTTTTCGCCGTACTGTTCTGTCATATCAAGTACAGCCCCGCAAAACTCGCATCTGGCGATTTTGTTATTCTCATCATAATTGACCTTTGCTCCGCATGCCGGGCAGGTAACTGTTTTAATATTGATAGCCACTTTGATCACCTCATTGTTTCTTTAGCAGATTATTATCTTCTAAATGCTCATAAAACTCGTTTTTTAAAATAATGCTGTTATCTTTTTCTAACTCAGATTCCATAAAGAAAGGCTTTTTGGCGGTTGCTTTAGATTTTTTACCTCTATGTACTGTATTGTGTGATGTACAACCGGCAGCTACAACCACTTCTCTCACTATCATCTTAGGGATTCGCTCATTTATTAGTTCTGTAACCCTTTTCTTTAACATACTCTTATAATTTGCAAGCGAAGCTTTGGGCCGTATATCATCCTTCGGTATAAATGGAAGAAATTCCAGTTGTTTTTCAATATTTATCAGCTCAGGATAGTCCGGAAAGCAGTCTTCATATTTAACTTCAACAAAAAATCTGTAATGAGTATAATTAGGAAAATGACAGTCAAAAGCTTTCATTCGGAAAAATCTGTTTGTAATAAATTTATGCGATGTTATTCTCCATTCATCTTCAATATATGATTTAAATTTTCTATATTTTTCATCTATTGTTTTTGTAGGATATAGCAAGTTTATATCTCTGTCTTCCATTATAACAAGATTATTGCAAAGCCTATAATATGGATGAACATTTGGAGTATTATCACCGATAGTCTTTTTGTTATTATCAAACTCATCTTTAAGTCTATTAAAATTTTTCCTATTTCTGAACCACTTTAGCAGCATTACAAGCAAAAAGATGGTTCCGGTTTCTAAAAGGAACATAAATAAGCCGACGATCGGTGCTAAACTGTCATCTGATATATTCTTTATAATTTCAATAAAAAGACTCACAAAAACGATACAGATAAATACTGCGGCAAATATCATCAAACATCCAAGTTCCAGTTTGCCTTTTTTGAGCAGATTATCAGTTTCTTTTGATAATTCACTGCTTTTCTTTATTTTATTTCTTTCACGTCTATTTAAAGGATAATTCATTTTTAACTTATATAACTCATAATTATCCAAACCAGCTGTCTCTATTATACTTTTGGTTGAATACCTTTTCTCCAGTTCCCTATATTCAAGGTATGCATTAAAAAAATCATAATTAAGTATTGGACGATCCTTATGGAAATTATATGGTCCAAAATGACTGCCGTCATTTAGATCATCGCCTTCATAATCCTGATATTCGTCCTGATATTCGTCTTGAGGAGCTACCGGAACCGGTTTATATGTTTTTCTGTTTTTGTTGTTTTTTCTGTTTCTTTTGCTCATTTATTATATAACTCTTATATCATTCTTATAAGTATATATGCCAGTATTATTCCAACATATATTATATCAAAGGTAATAACCTTTTTCAGTTGTTTATAAGTAACAATTAATTCACCGGATTTATCAACTTTCTTTGACTTATAATCGGATACATCTTTTATTGTAAATATACAAAGAAATGTAAAAATAATAATTCCAACTACTATCATTATATATTGAAAGGCATTTCCTATACCAACCAAAAAATCTAAATTCAATACATCCAGGAATATATTACCCATATTCAAGTACTCCAAAAATATTTATCAAATTATTACACATTTAGTTATATAAAACCGTAGCGATCTCTGCTTTCGGGAATAACTCTCTAACTTCCTCTTCGGCGTGTTTAACTGCTTCTTCTTGATTAACCAAACTAACATCACCATAAATTGTTATAGTTTCAATATTTTCAAATATAGAAAGAAAGTTCTTTTGTATTGGCGCTGACATATAAAGATTTTTTACACAATTTATTTTTTCCCCACAATACTTTTCAAAAAAACTTTCATCGGCATATTTAGATATTTCTCCTGTCTCAAATGTCTTAAGTACCTTTGAATTAGCATAATCGTAATTTGTTAAGCTAAATACAGTCTCCTCATGATTGTGATTTATTTTATGGACAAAACGTATTTCTACGCGATATCCTTCTTCATAAAATACACCACAATAGTAATCCATATATTCCGAAAAACTCTCAGCTATACCCTGAATATCATAACCGCTATCTACAAAACAATAAGTAAATGTCTTTCGATAATTATCTATATGATAATAGTCATTTGGGCCCGCTTTTAAACCGCAATTCCTTAGTGCCAATTCCATAATCCTATGATGTTTGTCTGTTTTATTTCTAATAGTAAAAAACATTTGGATAACGACAAACGAAAGAAAAATAATGGCAAAAACATATATTATGCTACGATCTTCTTTTGAGAAATTATTGACATTTTGAGACTTTAGTTCTTCCACAGTATTATACTCCTTATTTGAAAATTATATCATAAATCGATTTATTATGCAATAAAAATAAGAAGTGTGACAAGAGAACCGTCCCCTTGTCACACTGTTTTAAAGTAATATCAAATTTAAAACCATACCGGTTATAAAGAAAAGCACTCCAACTACTATAAATGGTACATATACCAGTTCCTGTTGACCTCTTTTTTCTAATTTTGCCTGTTGGTACTCGTAATAATCCTTGTATCTCCTGTTTTTACCCCGCATGGCAGAGAAGGAATATCCAAATAATTCAAATGCACCATAGAAGCTAGCAGCCTGTAGTAATCCCAGAAAAAATACTATGGCACCGGATACGGAAAATGCATCTACATAGCTTATGCGATATTCAAAACCTTTCGAAAGCAGGCATAAGAAACCAATTACTATAGCTAAGATTAGCCCTACTATATATCTTATTGGGGAGTGAATAAAAATCCTATGTATCATTAGCTTACCCCTCATCAGTCTGCTTCGCAGACAGCTTCCCCCCAGGGGGAAGCCTTTATTTTAGCTGCTTCTTGTACTCTACAAACTCAGCCTCATTGCAGTATACAAAGTGGCCGGGCTTTATCTCGCGGAGCTCTGGTGTGTCTCCATCATTGTAGTTATGTGCCTTACCTGGATCGTAAATGATCCTCTTTCTAACCTTTTCTGACTTAGGATCAGGCTTAGGTATAGCTGAAAGCAAAGCCTTGGTATAAGGGTGCATGGGGTTTTTGAAAAGTTCGTCACTTGATGCCTTTTCAACTACCTTACCAAAGTACATAACAACTATGGAGTCACAGAAATACTTAACAACAGAAAGGTCATGTGCGATAAAGATTATCGACAGTCCAAGGTTGTTCTTTAAGTCGTTAAGCAGATTGATAACCTGTGCTCTGATAGATACGTCAAGTGCTGATATAGGCTCATCACATATGAGTAGCTTAGGGTTCATAACTATCGCACGGGCGATACCGATACGCTGACGCTGACCACCTGAGAACTCGTGAGGATAACGTGATGCATGCTCTTCTACGAGGCCTACGGTATTAAGCATCTCAACTACCTTTTTGTGGTTTTCTGCCTTATTTCTAAAGCCCTGGATCCGTAAACCTTCCTGGATAATATCTTCAACAGTCATCCTGGGATCAAGTGAGTCAATAGGATCCTGGAAGATCATCTGTATCTCGTTTAAGAGCTTTCTTGAAACGTTAGCGTTATCAAACTTGATCTGCTTGATCTTTTCCTTTTGCTCTATACGGGTATTGGTAATATGCTGCTCAATCTCAGCTATCTGCTTGTCTGCATCTGCAAGTCCGCTGTTTCTTAACTCCTTGATCTTGGCATGTCCCTTGATCTTAGACCACTTTATCTCTTTTTTATTCCAGCGGTTACCGGCGCTTATCCTTACACCACGGTAATAGATCGAGCCTGAGGTAATATTATAGAGTCTGATGATGCTTCTGCCGGTGGTTGTCTTTCCGCATCCGCTCTCACCAACTATACCAACGCACTCGCCCTCATGTACGTCAAAGGAAATGTTTGATACAGCCTTAAGCTTTTGCCTCTTTGCACCATGTCCAAAGAAGAAAAACTGCTTTAAATGTCTAACTGAAAGCAGTATTTTCTGATCACGAAGCTCAGGTTTCTGCTTTACCTTGGGATTGATATGGTATTTCTTGTTAAATACATCAATACTCTCGGTTTTCTTTGTCTCTTTAAGGTTTTCCTTCTGACCGCTTGCAAGGTAAAACTGTGTATCGGACTCTAATGCTTCTTCCATTACACGCAGTTCCTCGTTATTGGAGTCTATATCATGTACAAACTGCTTTCCGGGTGCGTTCGGGATGTTCTTTGCAGGAACTTTTTTGTTGTTTTTGTTATTGTTTTTCTTATTATTTGACATATTACACTTATTATCCTTTTGTATTGTCAATTTTGAGGTTAACACCTCATCAGTCGGCTTTTATTCATTTACAGCCTGGTTTTTAGCGGCAGCCTCAAGTGAAATCCTGATTCTCTCGCTAACGATCTTAGGCATCTCTACCTTAGGTGCGTGCTCGTCAAGGAGCCAGGTAGCTGCATAATGGGTATCGCTAACCTTAAAGTAAGGCGGCTGTTTTCTAAAGTCGATGTTCATCGCGTACTTACTACGTGCCGCAAATGCATCGCCCTCCGGAGGATAGATCATGTTAGGAGGGGTACCGGGTATAGCTTCAAGTTTTTCCTTACTGTCTACGTCAGGGATACTTGAAAGCAGGGCCCATGTATAAGGATGCTTGGGCTCGTAGAATATTTCTTCTGCCTTACCGTACTCAACAATCTTTCCTGCGTACATAACTGCAACTCTGTCAGCCATGTTTGCAACAACACCCAAATCGTGAGTAATAAATATACATGAAAGATTTCTTTCTGCCTTGATCCTGTTGATAAGCTCAAGGATCTGAGCCTGGATGGTAACATCAAGCGCTGTTGTAGGTTCGTCGCAGATAAGTACCTCAGGAGATGCTGTAAGAGCTATAGCGATAACGATACGCTGTCTCATACCGCCTGAAAACTCGAAAGGATACTGTCTGTATCTCTTTTCGGGCTCAGGTATACCAACCTCTTTCATAATCTGGATAGCACGTCTCTTGGCCTCAGCCTTTGTGATCTTAAGCTTATCCATTTTTTCGGTCTTGGCATTTTTCAGCTCTTCCTTGTATTTCGCCTTTTCATCAGAATTGCTTATACCTGCATACTTGCTCTTGATATTTGCAACCTTCTGCTTATACTCCTCATTGACACTGTGCTTATATTCCTTAACCTTCTGCTTAGCCTCTTTTTCGGTCTCTTTAAGCTTTTCCTTTAATACCTTAGCCTCTGCAGTGTATTTTTCGTGGGTTTCCTTCTCAAAGTTTTTGAAATGCTCCTCTTTTTCCTTTAAGAGCCTTTCATCTGCTTCTCTTTCAGCTTCGTTCTTATAACTCTTTTTCTTTAACTCATATCTTAAAGCATCTATCGTCTTCTTTTCTGTATTGATGGCGATATTCATCTTTGCCAGCGTATTTTTATAATGGATCAGGTCATCGCTTATGAGGTCGTTGTACATAAGCTTTAACTTGTCATTATTAAGCAGCATGGCTTCCGTAATCTGTTTACCAATCCTTACTATCGGGTTAAGTGATGACAGAGGATCCTGGAAGATCATACCGATTTTGTGTCCTCGGATTTTGTAAAACTCTTCCTCTGAAACCTCGAGCAGGTTTTCACCGCGGTACATGATATTTCCGTTTGCTATGATGGCATTTTTTGCCAAGATACCCATTATAGCCTTTGATGTAACCGACTTACCGGAGCCTGACTCACCAACGATACATAAGGTCTCGCCCTTAAAAACATCAAATGAAACGTCTCTTACCGCATGCACCAATCCATTATCTGTACGGAAGTTTACGACCAGATTATTAACAGACAATACTTTTTCTTTTGTCTCAGCCATATCAGTCACTTCCTTTCAGAGTAGGGTTAAATGCATCTCTCAAGCCGTTACCAAAGAGGTTAAACATGATCATCATCAAGCCCATGATAACAGCAGGGAATATAACAAGGTACGGATATTTCTCAAGGTATGAATAGTTGTTTGACATAAACACACCGAAAGAATGCATATTTTCGATACCTAAATGCAGGAATGAGAAAGTTGCCTCAGATGCAATGATGCCGGGTATCAAAAGTACGCTGTAGGTAATAATCGTACCAAGTGAATTAGGAAGGACATGCCTGAATATCAGTCTCTTATTTGAAGCACCAAGTGTCCTTGAGGCTAAAACATATTCTCTTCCCTTAAAACGGTAAAACTGGGTACGTGTAAGTCCGGCAGTACCTATCCAGTCCTTTGCACAGAATGCTATAGCCATAACCAGGAAAGTTGCACCAAAATGCAGTCTTAAAAGCGTAAGAACTACAAGGAAAGGAATACCGCTTATAATTTCAACTATACGTTCAAGGATAAGGTCAATATTACCGCCAAAATATCCTGAGATTGAACCCCAGATTATACCGAATGTGAAACAGATTACAAATACTATAGCACTGAGTACAAGTGATGTTCTAAGTCCTGCAAAGGATTTCTTAAATACATCGTTACCTGAACCATCTGTACCAAAAAGATACATCGGCATTTCTTCATAGCCAAGCTTATGATAATTCCAGCCACGACCGGTAATACTTGAAAGCTTTTTGGTTACTGAAAGCACAGTCTGAGAATCAACTACATCGATAGGACACTCATCCGATAACTTAACAAATGACTCGGGACCTTCTTTGTAATTATACATACACCATGCCTTATTGATCCACTCATTAAGCTCTGATGCGGAATATGTAAGAGCCTCTGCATCACCATATACAAGGAAATAAGCATCAACAACATAATCACAGTATCTAACCTCAGAATTATGCAGACCTTTTCTACCGGAGCATGACCAGTATCCATAGCTTGAAGAATCATTGTTTCCAACCATCAAAGTAGGGTTATCAAACGAAACCTCTTCGAGTACATCAAGGTTTTTAGCACGCTCTCCGCCATTTAACTTAATGCTCTTAATAAGTATGTACTGTATTGCTGATGTAGAAGATTTAACATCAAATACAATCTGAGCATCAACATTCTTTTTCCTTAATTCCTTTAAAGTAGCACTGATATCTATCGATAAAGGGCTGTAGTCACGGCTGAAATCACGCAGGATTATATTATCCTCTTCATTCTCTCCTGCTTTAAGGTATATTCTGTATTCACCAAGCTGACCCTCGTTAAAGCCCTGCTCGTTATCAAACTCTACTTCTAAAGTATATCCACCTTTATCGGTAAAATTGATGGGCTTAGAACTAAAGAATACATCTCTGCCGTTTACTTTTGTGTCGGTTGCAACAACTGACAAACCGCCTGTACCATACTCATTGTATGAGTCTATGTATGTTACGTCAGGATCGATCTTTAACTCAACGAGTGATGCTCTAAGTACCGGGATTGAATATTTATTTGACAAAGCAGGTACCTGATTTATCTGGTCATAAATAACATGTTCTCCTGACCTTGTACCATCCCAAAAGCCTGTACCTGCTTCAAAAAGCTTTGGAGGCAGGAATTTTTCGGTACTCTTTACATTATCAATATCATAAGGCGAAACAGCCGGCACTATGATTGCCAAAGCTATAAGTATTGTAAGAATAATAGCACCAACTACTGAAGATTTATTCTTTCTGAAACGGCGCATAGCATCCTTAAAGAATGTTGTGGGCTTAGTTTCTAGTTTTTTATCTTTTATAGCTTTATCCTGATTTACGAAGACAAAATCATCAGGTCTAAAATCATTATCTTTGTATTCAGACATCAGTTTTTCGCCCCCATTCTTATTCTAGGATCAATAAAGCCATATGAAAGATCGATAAGTATACCAAAAAGCAGACCTATCATCATATATAATGCCATATCTACAAACAAAAGATCATAATCCTTTGACTGTAATGCAATAACAAAGAGTTTTCCAACACCGGGGATGCCATATAACTCCTCAAGTATCATTGAGCCACTCAGTAACCCAACAAACTCTCCTACTATACTCGGGAAAATAGGAACCATCGCATTTTTAAGTGCATGTCTTGTAATTGCCTGACGCCTGGTAAGGCCTTTTGTACGTGCAAGTAAAAGGTAATCGCTTTCCAAAACATCACAGAGCTCTGCACGTGTTGAACGGCAGTAACCGCATATTGAGCCAAATGAAAGACAGAATACAGGAATTATATAACCTTTAAGCTTGTCTGCAAACGGAGCAGTATCCGTTGGCCATGTGGATGGCAGCCAGCCAAGATTATAAGATAAAATTGCGAGTGCAAAAGTTATCAGAACAAAACCGGGTATTGATATAAAGATCATTACCATAGTTGAAATAAAATGATCGGTTCCGGTATTCTTCTTTAAGGCAGCCCATATACCGAGCAATATACCTAAAGGTACTGAAAAGATAACGGAAATTATATTTAACCGTAAGGAATACGGCATTTTATTCAAAATTATAACACTGGCTTTAACATTGGGCTGTACATATTTACTGTCACCCCAGTCCCATTTGGTAAAAATATTCTTAAGCCAGCTAAAATACTGAGTCATAACAGGCACCTGATAATAATATGATGCCTTTCCTTTAACTGTAGGGGATTTATATAAAAGCTCTCCATACTGATCGGTAGGAGCATCAAGACGATAAACATAACCTAAGTTATATTGTCTGTCATAATAAGCAACCTGTACAGCATCGCCGCCGATTGGTCTTTCAAAAGGAAGTAATTTAATTAAAATATAAGTCAAAGACAAAATGATGAAAAGAGTAACAAATGATAAAATTATACGTTTTAGAACATATTTGCCCATATGTAAATACGCACCTTCCATAAAAATGCAGGCGATGGCGTCAGATTAAACCGCCATCGTCTGCCTGAAAAATCATATCTTAAACAGATATATATTTGGTTTTTTATTCAACTACGAAGTGATCTTCTGATACAGAATAATAGGTATCGCTTTCGGTACCGTTAAATGTTAAGTGATAATAGAAGTCAAATCCGGTAAGTCCTGTAGAAGCCTCAGGAGCACCCTCGCCCTTAGTGAACTCTTCTACCAATTCAGCAGGTACTGTGAAGGTAACAACATATGCACCGCCAACAGTCTCGTTTGTAAATTCAACTTCTCTCTCGTCATACTGACCATCACCATTCTGGTATCTGTCATAGTTGCAGCATACAACTGATGTAGCTTCAAATACTGTTAAATCAGGAAGCGCAGGTGTAGCCTTAAGTGAACCTGTGTATGAACCGTCATCATTCTTTACGATAGGAGTATACTCAAATTCAATAGTTTTGTTGTTCTGTCCCTTTACAACGATAGCCTGTCCATTAGCTGCATTGTAAAGTGCATCATATGACCACCTTACACCATCGTAGACCAGAGGATAAACATCAGAATCATTGGTATCTACACCCCAGTTAAGAGTGAAGGAACCTGAAATTTCCTGATCACTTGAAAGTACGCTTATGAATCCGATAGGATCAAGTGAGTTACCTGAAATTGAACCAAAACCGATATCAAACTGACCTAACATCATCTTATTATAGTAAACATCTGACCAGTCAGTACCAACCCAGAAGTTTACATTCAGCTTATAAACGCCACCGCAAACGCTGTCATCGTTGAAAGCTGTTTCAATGTAATCCTTGATCTCTTTATGATACTGCTCTTCGTGAGTAGGTCTCTGCCAAGCAATCTCAATATCAATCACGGTAGGATTTTCCTTTGTACCAGGTGTATATGCACCGGCATTTTCAAGCTCTGTAAGAGCCATTCTGAAGTACTCACGAGCAAGCTCTAATGAGTAACCACATCCGTCAGTATCCTCTAACAGCTGCTCAACTGCTCTCTTATGAGCATCTGTAGTAGCATATGAAATACCGTTCTCAGGATCTGACATATAATTTGATGCAAGATAATCAACTGAAGCGATTGAACCACGTGCATCTGCAAACTGCTGTCTGTTGATTGAAAGGCTAAGAGCTTTTCTAAAGTGATCATTACCAAGTACGGGCTTTACAGTCCAGTAATCAGACTTAGGAGTCTGTTTAACAACGCCGTTCTCACCAAATAAGTATTCCCAAGTTGCTTCATCACAAGCATTTACATTGAGCTTGAAGTTTGAATCACCGGTAGACTTACGTGTTCTGGGGTCATTCTTATAATCATCTAAGTAATCCTGAGGGATACCACATGAATCAAAGTGACCTGCAAGGAACTCCTTGATAGCTGCTGTAGCATCAGTCTCTGCAGCAGGGAAAATCTTTACGTATACGCCGGGGATTGAATACTTAGTATCAGCAAATACATAGTAAGGGTTCTTAGCGTAAACGATCTGCTGATCCTGATCATATCTCTCAACATAGTAAGCACCAAGTGATAAGCTGTTATCAACAGGTGTCTGTTTTCCATCAGCACTGTAACCTAAGTAATTCTTAACAGTTACAAGATCAAGGAAATCCTGAGGGATAGGCATGTAAAGGTTGTTAGAAATGTAGTACATTGCATAGAAAGCTGTCTGCTCGCCTACAAATGTAAACTCAAAATAGTTCTTTCCATCCTCTACATAAGTCTTGATACCAACATTATTCCAAAGATCAGCCTTATAACCATCAGCTGTACCATCGTAGAACTCTTTAGCACCTAAGAAACAAGAATCATCAGTCTTATTAGCCATTTCAGAACCACGATATAACTGGTTAGACTGTGTAAGAAGAAGCTTGAAAGGAGTCTCATAATCCTCAAGAGCTACCTCTCTGCCATCGAATGCCTGACGGTCAGCAAGCTCAGAACCAGTCTTATATTTAAGACCATCTGCTCCGGTCTTAACTTCCATACGCCATGTTGTACACATACCGTCACCGTCATCATCATTTACAGGCTGAGGCTTTTCTTTTGCAAGTTCGGGAACCCAGTCATATCCGTCCTTTGTAGCATTCATGAAGTTAGTTACAAAGGATGCACTGATATAAGAATAAAGATCACCGACCTGAGCGCCCTGATCATTAAGATAGTTTAAAGTTCCAGGATCACTGGACTCAAATGTATGGAAATATCTCTTCCATGCATCGTTTGTCTCTGCCTCAAGGTCAGCATTTATAGAACCTTCAGGAAGTAAACCAAAACCATAACCTACAATATAGTTTTCAGTACCAAGTGTGATACGCTCGTTAAACATGCTGTATCCACCATTTTCAAAAAGTGAGATACCGGTGATACCCTTTGCAACAGCAAACTGCTCAAGGATACCAAGGATATTGGTTCTCTCTGCGTTGCTTTCCTTCTTATAGGAGTAAAGACCATCAGCCTGAGGGATTACGTGAAGGATGGTAGCAAATGCTGTATCATAAGCATCTTCAACTTCCTTAACGGTGTTTGCTGCTTCAATTGCATCAAGACCCTCATCTAAAGCATCTTTACAGTAACCATACTCTGCATCTTCAAGCTGATCTTCGATAGCTGCGAAAACCTGCTCAAGATCATGAGCGGTATATGCCTTAAAATCTTCCTTTTCCATGTAAGCGCCATCCCAAGGAATCTCGGGTGTGGGCTCTGCTGTTACTTCAACTTCTGCTGTAGGTTCAGGAGTTGTTGTAGATGAATCTGTAGGCTTAGCAGGTTCATCTGTAGTAGCCGGTGCATCTGTTGTAGCAGGTGCATTTGTAGTCTGCGTGTCATTTCCCTTATCGGGCTCATCCTTGGTACAAGCTGCTAAGCTAACTACCATGGCAAGTACAAGCAGAATACTGAGTACTTTCTTCATAGATAATCTCCTTCTTTCATAATAAGATAGATTTTTTTGAGCAAGTTTAAAGTCGCTCACTCTCAATCTATTATTTTAATATATTTTTAATAAAAATTCAAGTGTTTTAAGCATTTTTTGACACTAAAAAATCACAAAAGTATATTTATAGTATAGTAACACAAATATATAATAATAGAAAATCCGTGTTTCGTTTTATCGTTGTAAAACAGTAAATCGATAGCGTAATAACTTGGTAAATCAGTACTGTGGTAGCATTCTAAATTAAAAAGGGGCACCACAGACCTGAAAAATCTGTGATGACCCTTTTATGAATTTATATACTTATAATATACTTGTCTTATACATCATTATGTCATCTTATCCAAGTACAACTCTAACCTCATTCTGCTCTTTGAGCATGCTGCCAACAAGCTTGTTACCCTCGATCTTCTCTCCGTTAAGGTAAACTTCCTTAACGCCGCTCTGTACATGGTTAGGATTCTCAAACTTCATTGAAAGGTGAGCGCCTCTGAAGTTCTTTTCAACCGTATATCCATCCCACTCGTGAGGTATTGAAGGATCAATGATAAGTCCTTCAGCATCAGGTCTCATACCTAAGATACCCTCAACGCAGCCAACCATAACGGTTGATGCGGTACCGGTAAGCCAGTGTACATGTGAGCGGCCCTCGAAAGGTGAAGCCTTTGATTCGGTAAACTGACCATGTACGTAAGGCTCGATGCAACGGATCTCAGCCTTGTCATTCATAGAAGCAGGTGAGCTCTCCAAGAAGTACTTAAATGCTCTGTCGCCGTTTCCTAAGATTGACTCAGCAAGGATAGCCCAGCCCTGTGACTGTGAGAAGATACCGCCGTTTTCCTTTGTATCAGGGTTAAATACCTTCATAAGAGCATCCTCGAACCAGTGGAATCTGTACGGAGGCTCCATGATCTTAACACCGTAAGGTGTATTAAGGATTTCCTCAACCTTGCCCATAGCAATGTTGCCCTGCTCTTTTGAAGCGAACTTGGAAATAACAGCCCAGCTCTGAGGATTGAGCCACATATTAGCCTCAGGATCCTTCTTAGCACCAACGATAACGCCATTTTCACGGATACCACGGATGAAACGGTCCTCATCCCAGCACTTTTCAAGTGAAGCTGCAAGCTTAGCTCTTACATCCTTTATATAAGTAATATATTCCTGGTCACCCTTAAGTGCAGCAACCTCTTCCATCATGTTCATTGCGTAGTAAAGCTGGAAAGCAACGAATGTGGACTCGCCCTTAGCACCAAGTCTTAAGCAGTCATTCCAGTCAGCATGAAGACCTGCAGGCATATCATGACTTCCAAGTCTGTTCATTGAGAACTCAATTGCCTTCTTTAAGTGATCATAAACAGAAGCCTCGCCGCCGTTAGCGTAAACGATAACTTCATCATAGAATGCTTTGTTTCCAGTCTCGCCTACATACTTGTAAACTGTAGGGAAGAGCCATAAAGCATCATCTGCACGGTATGAAGGATGTCCTGTCTCTCTAACGTAAGCGGGATCATCGGGTGTATTCTCATGACCGGCATTATGTGTGAACTTAACCAGAGGAAGTCCGCCGCCGTTATCAACCTGAGCTGAAAGCATGAAACGGATCTTTTCACAGGCCATTTCAGGATCAAGGTGGATGATACCCTGGATATCCTGTACGGTATCACGATAGCCGTAACCGTTACGAAGACCACAGTAAATAAGTGAAGCAGCTCTCGACCATGTAAATGTAATGAAGCACTGGTAAGCGTTCCAAACATTGATCATGTTATTAAACTCGTTTGAAGGAGTATTAACTGCGAAATTATTAAGCTTTGAATGCCAGTAGGTCTTTAACTCTTCTACTTCCTTTTCAACAATGCTGCCGTCCTTATACTTGGCAAGGATAGCGTCAGCCTCCTTAGGCTTCTTCTGTCCAAGTACAAAGATAAACTGCTTTGTCTCACCGGGAGCAAGAGTAACATCACTCTGCAGTGCTCCGCAGGAGTTACTGTTGTAGTTCATAGAACCATCCAAAGCACCCTTTTCAACTGCTATAGGATTAGAGAATGTCCTGTAAGGACCGAAGAACTTCTCATAGTCGCCTTCACCTGCGGTTACAGGCTGATTAGCAAGACCTAAGAATCTCTCATGACCGTTCTCGCCGTTCTCATCTCTGCCGATGAGCTCATTAATGTGCTGAACGATCTTGTTTCCTGCTAATTCTGTTCTTGAAATGAACAGGGTGTACTGAAGGTTTACGCCATCCTGCTCATAGTTATTTTCATTTGTAAACTCAATAAAGCCGAATACTGAAAGGTCTCTTGCATTAGCTGAATTATTGGTAACTTTTGCTGACCAAACCTCATACTCAGCATCCATAGGTACATAATATGTAACCTCTGACTTGATAGCTGAATACTCAGATGTAAATACAGAATAACCTGTACCATGTCTTACTTCACTCTTATACTGGTCAAGAGGCTTTCCAACGGGCTGCCATGATGTTGTCCAGTAATCACCTGTTGCCTTATCCCTTAAGTAAATGTAACGTCCGGGAAGTGCCATGGTTGAGTTGAAACGATATCTTGTAATACGTCCGTTTGCACCGCTCTTTACAAAGCTGTAGCCGCCGGCATTGTTAGAAATGATTGCGCCGTAAGCAGGTGAACCAAGATAATTACACCAGGGTGCAGGTGTATCCGGTCTTGTGATAACATACTCTTTGTTCTTAAGATCAAAATTACCGTACTGCATTATATGTACCTTGTCGCAGGCATGGTGCACATCGGGAACGTGCCTGCCGCGTTACCGATGAAAGTTTTGATCATAGTCAAAACTTTTACCTCTCCGTAAATTTTCTTTCCCAACAAAAAGAAAGAAGCTATATATGTCTATTATAACTTCTTTCTTTGGATTTTACAATGTTATTTTTTGATTATTATGTATATTCTTGTACAATAATCGGCATACAAATTATAAATTTGTTTTTTACATGTAGTGATAATCAGTAGTAAACAATACGCTTTATGAGATTATTTTCTTGGATTTCCGCAGTTTGTACAGAACTTGGTTGTATTCATCTCACCGCACACACTGCATGTCCACTCTTCGCCCGAAACAGTTGCTTGTTCTGTGGAAGTTTGAGTTGTAGGAGCCTGCGACGGTTGCGTTGCATTATTCGCAGGGTCAAGCTCGGGTCTCCAGCTTCCGCAATCAACACAGAATTTACCAATATTAGCTTTATGTCCGCAATTAGGGCAGTCCCAACCACCGGTTACTTCCGGCATATTTACCGGCGGCTTGTTATTAGGATCAGCAAGACCACGAGCAGGATTCATCATATTATTCATGAAAAAGTTGGAAAATGTAGGCTGATTCGGATTAAATGCACGGTCATCAAACATAGGTCCGGCTATGATGTTAGGATCAACTTTCTTTTCCGGAGCCTTTAAAGCTTCCTTCTTAACACTTTCAAAAAGCTTTGCGAATACATCATCCTTGCCTTTGATAAGTTCCTTATAGTTATCATCATTAAGCTGTGATGCAAGGAACTTAAAATCATCCGTATCAAGCTTATTTGAACCCCTGAGCTTCTCAGAAAGACAGTAAAGAAGGTACGCAGCTTTTACATTGTTACCTGTTGCAGGCTCGTCAGGAATGATCTCGGATATCTCTTCTGATTCATCCGATAAAGGAGCCTTAAATCTTACACTTACGGTACCAATCTCTTTATAATCGTTAGTCTGAAGCTTCTGATACTTAAGTTCTTCCGAAGATGTTTCCGTTGCATCACCCATATAAAGCTCGTAAAGTGCAACACCCTGTCCGCCCGCACCGTATGGCTCTGAGATTACTTCATCATTTCTAAAGTCCTCATGGTTAAGGGTTCTGTTCTCATAGCCAAGAAGCCTGTATTTCTTAACATACTTAGGATTAAACTCAACCTGAGCCTTAACATCCTTTGCAACTATGTTGGTAAGGCTCACATATCTCTTGTTAATGCTTTCCTTAACATCATCAAGGTCGTTTACTACACAGTAAGTTCCGTTTCCATGCTTAGCCAGTACCTCTAATTTGTCATCCTTATAGTTAAGAAGGCCGGTACCGATAACTGAAAGGAACATCCCTGTCTTCTTTTTCTCTTCAATCAGTTTCTTAAGCCCGTCTTTAGAGTTTATACCGAAATTAAGGTCACCGTCTGTAATGAGCATGACCTGGTTGCTCCAGCCGTCCTTATATGTTTTCTCACCAAGGCTGTAAGCGGTCTCGATACCTGCTGAACCATTTGTGCATCCGTTTATCTCGACAGTATAAAGGATGCCCATTAAGTCTTCTTTGTCCTTGATATCCTTTATTACATAATTTGTAAAAACAGTATTGTCTTTCGTGCTGTAGGTAATAAAGCTCAGCACATCGCCTTCATTCAGCTTTGATATAATGGTGGCAATTGTTTCCTGCGTTGCTTCACGATTACTTGTCATACTTCCTGAAGTGTCGAGAAGAAGGACTACATTCTGCTTTTCCTTAGGAGTATTGTTGGCCTGGACATTTATATATAAAATCTTTCTTCCTTCAGCCTTGTCCATTATTTGAGTATCTATTTTGAACTGATTCCCGTTTTCTTTAGGCCACTCTCCCTTTTCATAATCAAAGTAGTTTAACAGTTCTTCAATCCTTACTTCGGACATGGTAATCTGCCTGTTGTTACGTGCCTGGTTAAGAAGTACTCCAACGCTTGCAGTACTTGTAGTCATCCTAAAGGTTGATGTGGGAGCAGTAAGTACTGATTTTGCATCTTTTTCTTCAATATTCTCGTAAGAATCGGTAGGTGAAAAAGCAGCTATGGACATTGCCGGAGTTCTCATCATCATCTGGGAAGCCATAGGATTTGGCATACCCATCATTCCACCCATAGGAGCACATGCTGATGCTGCCATACCTTGTGCATTTGCTTGCACAAATGCTGCCATCCCCATGGCACCGCCGGTCATTTGGGCATTGGCCATTCCCATTCCTAAGGCCCCGGAAGGCATTGCTGCATTTGGCATTGAATTACCCCAAAATGGTTGGGCATCGTCTGATCTGAATATTAAATTATTTGTAATATCGTTAGTTTTATCCGGACCAAGGTCCTGCATATATTTGGCGACTGCAATCGTAGGATTACTACAATTACATTCAGCAATTAAATCATAAACCTTATCCAGTCTGTTATTACCTTCAAAAGATGCGAAGAAAATACAATCCTGCCTTCTGCCGTATGTAAAAATTGATAATATGGATGAAGCCTTCTCACCAAATCCCAACGATCTGTAATAGTCGTACTTTTCTTTTATTGAAAAATCATTTTCAATGTATTCTTTGATGTTCATTTTGCTACCACCTTTCAAATATTTTGCCAAGTTATCTATATAATATTGATATTAATGAATGTTTATATCTGTATATATACATTTATCAAATATTATTTTACTGACAATCTTTGGCTTAATTTGATTATATCATTTTAAACTATTCAAGTCACTATTAACATTAATAGATTTTATACTTATTTAAGCTTTTTAAGAGTAATCTTTTTGGATAACCCTTTTGATTTAAGAAGTTCGTCATAAGCACTTAAGATTTCAGCAGGAACACTAACCTTGCAACTTGTAGGAACAGATTTAAAAGTACCTGCAGAGACTGATTTCGTGGTTAAATTCTTTGTACGTATAACAAGTTTTTTAAGTTTCTTACATCCTGAGAAAATACTTTTCTTTATAGTTTTTACATTCTCAGGAATTGTAATTTTTTCAAGAGAACTACAATTCTTAAATGCATTTTTACCTATAGTCTTTACGGAGCTTCCTATAGTAATACTCTTTAAAGCAGTACATCCTGAAAATGAACCGGTATCGATCTTTGTAAGATTATCTCCAAGTGTTATTGAAGTAATTTTCTGATTAAGCTTAAATGCTGATGATGAAAGCGTGGTTACTTTGAAAGTAATGCCATCAACAGTAATAGTTGCAGGAACCTTTACTTTATTTTTTGTTCCTTCGTAAGAAAGATACTCTACAGTATGTTTTTTGTTAGAATATGCTGTAATCTTGTATTTAGCATTGCTTGTCTTATCAAATACAATGTCTCCTACCTTATATGTAACTTCCTGGGTGTCTGTGGTTGTTCCGTTTGTGCTATTACCTGTAGTTGTTTCACTTGAGCTTCCACCTGTTGTAGAACCATTGTTATTTCCTCCTGTGGTTGTTCCGCTTGAACTCCCACCTGAAGTTGAGCCACCAGTACTACCTCCTGTAGTTCCTACAGTTGTTGTTCCACTTATATTTCCCCCAGTTGTAGCACCACCGTTACTACCTGTACTAGACCCAGTTGAACTGCCACCTGAGGTTGTGCCACCAGTACTGCCACCCGTAGTTCCTCCGGTTGTTGTTCCATTGGAACTTCCACCAGTAGTGGTTCCGTTAGAGCTACCACCTGAGGTTGAGCCGCCAGTACTACCTCCTGTAGTTACTCCTGTTGTTCCATTGGAACTTCCACCAGTAGTGGTTCCGTTAGAGCTACCACCTGAGGTTGAGTCGCCAGTACTACCTCCTGTAGTTCCTCCGGTTGTTATTCCACTGGAACTTCCACCAGTGCTTGTCCCGCTTGAAGTGCCACCTGAGGTTGAGTCGCCAGTACTACCACCAGTGCTACCATTATTAGCCAATCCACCTGTACTTCCACTGGGACTTTCCTCATATGAGACACCGCTCATAGGTTCTCCAACCTTAAAACTAATAGTACCATTAGAATCAACATATGCAACCTTATATACATTATTTACGTCATAGGTATTATCGATAATATTTACGAATTGCTGCTTAGTAACAGGCCCGTAAGGTTCAATCTTCTTCTCGGACTTAGGAGTTTCAGGATCACCCTGCCCCATAAAAATACGCCATGTAGCTGCCCAGCAAACTGCCTCCCAACGTGAAGGATCCACATCAAAATAATCTATAAATTCATCACTTCGGCCAAAATCAATCTCACGTCTGTATCCAACATACTCTACAAAGCTCATCACCATATAAAGCATGTCCTGAGTATTGACATATTCTCCTACGCCAAAGGTATCATCAATAAAATTCGGATAGCCCTTACATACAGCATTCTTCTCACCCCAAAGCAAAGCATTATAATAAGAAGTGCCGGGAACCACATCTGTAAATCTGGATGTTAAACCACTTACATCAGGCTTTCCTGCCATTTCATAAAGAATCTCTACAACAGCTTCTCTTGTTAAAAGTTTAGAAGTATCAACACCATCAAGATTCATAACAGGATGGTTTACTACAACTTCTTTAGTCTTATCAAATTTAAGCGTAACCTTATCATCTACAACAAGGAAATAAATGTTATCCCCACCGGTTGATGTTTCTCCACCGAAATCCAGTGTCCAGGAATGTGCAGCACCACATACATTAGGATTTTCTTGAACCTTAACACCTTCATTGTATGTTTTTACGAGGAACTGATTGTTACCTATATTAAGCTCTGTAAAGTCATTAATAAATACTTGAAGGAACTGCAGATTAGGATTGTTTGAAATATCAAGTTCATCAATAAAATCATAAGCACAGTCAAGATAAACCAGCTTAGGATTATGTGAAACATCTACAGCCTCTATTTCCTCATTATAACTGCATATAAGCTTTGTAAGCTCGGGATTGTTGCTTACATCCATTTTAATAACGTCATTATTTGAACAGTTATAATACTGAAGCCCCGGACATTTACTAACATCAATACTTCCAAGACCGGGATTATCCCATATATCAAGACGTTTCATCAAAGGACAGCATGTTACGTCCAGTGAAGTAAAATGGTTTCTGAATGCATCAAGATGCTGCATGAGGGGATTGTGACTGAGATCAAGATTAGTCATTTCACAGTCTCCACACATAAGATGCTCTAATTTGGGATTGTGGCTTAGATCAAGATTTCCAACAGGGCTGGAATTACACTCGATATATGACATCTCAGGGTTGCCTGTTACATCGAGGTTAGTCAGATATGGACAATAAAAACAATATACCCACTCAAGAGTTGGCGTTGAACTAAAATCAAGAGATGTAAAGTTATTATATGCAACCCATACACCAGTAATCTCCTGGTTCCCGCTTAAGTCAAGTTCGGTAAGTTCATTATGGGAGGCATATAATCCTCTTAATTCAACAAGATATTCAATACCTTTTAAAGATTTAATACCAAGACCGTCAGCCCAAATATTTCTGGCAAGCACGATCTCATCGACGCTTAAAGTACCATCATGATCCTTGTCAAATTCTTCAGAGACATAAGTCCTGAAAGCAGGATCCGGAAATGTAGTTTCATCGACTACAACTGGATTGATATCTTCCAGATTTGCAGCAGATGCTTTTTTTGTTCCGCAGACAAATGAAGAAAATACACAGCAGATAACAGTAGCAATAAAGCATACTATTACCTTTTTACCAATACATTTTTTCATACTCTTTATAGTCCTCCCCTATATTCTAAAGATCTCATTTTAACGTTTTTATTATGTGAGATCCTTAACTACTAAGTTTTATTAAATATCTAACTCAGTTGTCTTTGTTTAACATTTTGTAGGCTTCAGCTATATGCCCTGCCTTAAGCTCATCACGTATACGCGAACTGCTCACCACATCACCGTAATAATTAACCATAGGTATGATATAAACATCGAAACCATATTTAACCCCTAATTCTTTTAAGGTTTCTGTATCTCCTACAGCTCCTTTTCCAAAACGGAAATTATCACCGACAACCAATGCACGAGCACCTAATTTACATTTTAATATTTTATAAGCAAAAGTTTCCGGTGATTTATTCTTAGTTTCTTCATCAAATGGATAATCAATCAGCAGATCAATTCCACATTCTTTTAGTAAACTAATTTTTTCTTCTTTTGTACTCAGCCTTTTGTCACCTTCATTTTTGAAGTAATCAAAATCGAATGTAAAAACAGTACTCTTATATCCATTTGTTTTGCTTATTTCGATAACTTTGTCAAGTATCCGCCTGTGTCCGATATGGATACCATCAAATTTTCCTATCGTTACACAGGTATTATTAAATTTGAAATTTTTACCTTGTATGATATCCAAATCAAAACCTCCTATTATACAACATAATTAATTACTTCCCCTCGAGGTGAAAATATCGTTATTCTCACCAATTACGATCCTTATCCAGCGAAGATCTGTCTACAAAGTAAACAAATGAGGTGTTAAAGTTAAAACACTATTCCTTTATACTTATAAATACTTTAACCGGTTTATACAGTTTCCTGTTCTCCACCCATTCATATAAAGCCTTAAACTCGTTTTTACTATCATACACTCTATTTATTGGATCAGCTACTTCAATGTATTCTTTGAAATGTCTCATCCTCATGAGATTACCGTTATTTAAGACGCTGTCAAACTTCTCCTTACAGTGTAAAGCCGGGTATTCCATAAAACATTTGTCGGCTGAGATGAGAACATTTTTGGGCAAAGTAGCGCTTTCGTCATTTGACTTATCAGCATTATATTTTTCAAATAATTTCTCTAATTCAGCAAGACTATGACTGTCCTCGATGGAAAACTCCCCGGACCTCGTCCTAAGCAGTCTCTCCATACACCCGCCACAACCAAGTTTCTTTCCAATATCGGCACATATTGTCCTTATATAAGTACCTTTCTCGCAAGAAATCCTTAAGGCTACTCTTATGACAGGTATATCTTTGTTCTCATCCTTACGGATATCATTGTTTTCCCAGTGCCATCTGCCTTCTTCTGGGTCTTCCTCTTCGGTAAATCTGGCTAACATAGAGTCGCCATTAGGCGTAAATTTATCTTTCTCAGATAACAACCCTCTAGAGATTTTAGATATAATCTCAATTGAGTTAATATGTACCTGTTTTGCTTCTCTTTCAATACTAATACCCTGTCTTGCAAGATCATAGTAACGTACTCCATTCGTCCTGGTTGCAGAAAACATAGGAGGCACTTGAGAAATATCACCCTCAAAAGATTTTACAACTTCTAATATCTTATCTTCTGTAACATTGGATATATCGCCAACCGAAACTATCTCGCCTGTAGCATCCTCACTATTAGTCTCTACTCCGAGCAAGAGTACCGTTTCATATTCTTTACCCTTATCGGTGAGTAATTCACATGCTTTAGTTGCTGTACCCAGGCACATTGGAAGCACACCAGCGGCAGCAGGATCCAGAGTACCTGTATGCCCAATATGTCTCTCTCCTGTTATGCCCCTAAGACGAGCCACAACATCATGCGAAGTATATCCTTTTTCTTTATATACGTTTATAATACCGTCCATTAAATTCCCTTTCAGTTATAGAAAGACAGGGTGTATTTCCCTGTCTTTTCAGTTAACTTAATTGTTTTTCAATTTCTTTAGTCAATGAGTTGATACAGTCGTGAGCGGAACCATACATAGTACAACCCGCTGCCCTCACATGACCACCGCCGGCAAACATAACTGATATTTTACTTACGTCAACTATGCTGTTGGAACGTAAACTTACCTTCCACTCACGTTTATTTGCCTCTTTAAGCAAAATGGCAACTTCAACACCCTTAGTAATCCTTAACTGATCGATGATACCGCCCATGTCAGAATTACCAATACCATAAAATTTCTGGATTTCAGTAGGAATGTAAGAAACAATAACCTTTCCATCCATCAAAAGAATACTTTCCATCAGACATCTGCCAAGAATCTGGTTTTGAACATAAGTCTTTTCATAGAAAGTCTTATCGATAATATCACCGGGAATAACACCCTTTTCAATAAGCATACCGGCAATTTCCATGGTCTTTCTGGTAACGTTTGAGTGTTTGAAAACACCTGTATCATGAACAATACCAAGATACAGACAGTTTGCTGTATTAATATCAATATACTGCTCTTCAAAGATTGTCGCTAAAAGCTCTGCAGTTGCAGCATCTGTAGGAACAATCATATTTTCATTACAATAACCAATGTTTGTAGGATGATGGTCAAAGCAATATGTATAACCCGCAGTTTTCAGATATTTACTACCCTCACCAAGTCTTTCAGCATCACCACTGTCCAAAGCAAAGAAAACATCGTACTTCTCTGCATCAGGGTAATCCTTAATAACCTTATCACTGCCATTTAAGAAAAGAAACTCCGGAGAAACCTCTTCCATATAAACATCTGCTTCTTTTCCAAAACGTGACAAAATATAATTATACATACCAAGACATGAACCAACGCAGTCTCCGTCAGGGCGCACATGCCCACAGATACCGATACGTTTAGCCTTAGATACCCTATTCCATAATTTCTCAAAATCCACTTTCAATAACCTCTTATATACAATCATCTTGAAGACTCTTCAATTGAAGTCAACCATAGAATCATCTGTCAAATTGAAATTACTTAATTTTCATCATCTGAGTTTTCATCATCTTTAAGATCAGCAGTAATCTCATCAATAAGATGTGACATATTAACACCATACTCAATAGACTGATCCCCAATGAAGTGCAGCTCAGGAGTATTTCTCATATTCATATTGTGAGCTAACTGACTTCTAAGGAACGGAGCTGCACTTTTAAGGCCCTTAATTGTATCAGCCTGAGCCTTCTCATCTCCGTAAACACTTATATATACCTTAGCAGTCTTAAGATCAGGAGCAACCTCAACATTGACTACAGTAGTTAAGGGAGAAATCCTGGGATCCTTAACTTCTGTACGAATTAAGTTGCTTAGTTCTTTCTGAACTTCCTGATTTATACGTATATTTTTTATACTATTCTTTCTCATTAAATCACTTTCTTTCTAAATTATACAATCAAATAAATGCCCTTCTGATTGATAGTTAATTAACTTGGACAGGCTATGTGCAGTATCGTATTACGTAGGAAAACATAAAGTAAGTGATAGATGCACTACGAACGGTAATGTATTGTAGCAAGGCGGAAAACGATTATCCAAATCGTTTTCCGAGTGTAGCATTAGTGTGTCCGATATCAATCGGACACACGTTTTGCAAACGACCGCAGCGAAGATACATTATCCGGTCGTAAAAGTGCATCATCGCTTACGATAATGGTTTTCCGTAGTAATGTGGTACTACACATAGCCGTTTATATACTAGTCAAAATCAGGTTCTGGGAACTTCAACCATCTTGTAGAACTCAATCTGGTCAAGCTCAGCAAGATCAGTAAACTTCTCGAAAACAAGACCGCACTCGTAGCCAGCAGCAACTTCCTTGACATCATCCTTAAATCTCTTAAGAGAAGCAAGAGGACCATCAAAGATCTGAGTACCCTCACGAGTGATCCTAGCGGAGCAACCTCTCTCAATCTTACCATCGAGAACAAATGAACCTGCAATGATACCAACCTGGCTGGCCTTAAACAACTGACGAACCTCAGCGTGAGCAATGATACGCTCCTCGTAAACAGGCTTAAGCATACCCTTCATAGCAGCCTCGATATCATCTATAGCATTGTAGATAACCTTGTAAAGCTTGATCTCAACGCCCTC
This sequence comes from Lachnospiraceae bacterium, assembly GCA_017557525.1. Taxonomy (GTDB): domain Bacteria; phylum Bacillota; class Clostridia; order Lachnospirales; family Lachnospiraceae; genus RUG11977. The sequence continues at coordinate 19,500 of JAFYYN010000175.1, read as the reverse complement.
ATGCTCAGCAATATCTTTAGCAGTATTATCAGGCTTAACATTGAAACCGATGATAATAGCATTGGAAGCACCTGCAAGGTTAACATCGGACTCATTGATGTTACCAACACCGCCGTGGATAACACGAACAACAACTTCCTCATTGGAAAGCTTAACCAGACTCTGCTTAACAGCTTCAACAGAACCCATAACGTCAGCCTTGATGATAAGGTTAAGTTCCTTAACATTACCGGCCTCGATCTGCGAGAACAGACCGTCAAGAGAAAGTCTAGCCTTAGTCTCAGAAATCTTCTGCTCCTTGCTCTGAGCGATGAATGCTTCAGCGATGGTCCTTGCTTCCTTTTCGTCAGCAACAGCCATCATGATCTCACCTGCATTAGGAACCTCATCAAGACCCTGGATCTCAACAGGAGTTGAAGGAGTAGCAATCTTAACACGTCTGCCGTTGTCATCGATCATAGCACGGATACGTCCGTGAGAAGCACCGATAGCAACATAATCACCAACATTTAAAGTACCCTTCTGTACAAGAACGGTAGCGATACATCCCTTACCTCTGTCACGCTCAGCCTCGATAACGATACCACGAGCCTTACGGTCAGGATTAGCCCTGAGCTCAAGAACGTCAGCAGTAAGAAGTACCATTTCAAGCAGGGTTTCAATACCCTCATGAGTCTTAGCAGAAACAGGTACGAAAACGGTATCACCGCCCCAGTCCTCAGCAACTAAGCCGTACTCGGTAAGTTCCTGCTTAACTCTTTCAATATTTGCACCGGGCTTATCAATCTTGTTGACAGCCACGATAATAGAAACGTTTGCAGCCTTTGCATGGTTAATAGCCTCAATAGTCTGTGGCATAACACCGTCATCGGCAGCTACCACAAGGATAGCGATATCTGTGGACTTGGCACCACGCATACGCATGGAAGTAAATGCCTCATGTCCGGGTGTATCAAGGAATGTGATCTTTTCACCGTTGATCTCAACCATGTAAGCACCGATATGCTGTGTGATACCACCTGCCTCACGAGCAGTAACGTTTGTAGAACGGATGGCATCAAGCAGTGAAGTCTTACCATGGTCAACGTGACCCATAACACAGACAACAGGAGGACGCTTTACTAAGGTCTCGGGATCTTCCTCGGTCTCCTTTAAGAGCTCCTCGATAACGTTAACCTTAGCTTCCTTTTCACACATTATCTCATAATCCAGAGCAATCTCTTCAGCCTCTTCGAAGGTGATCTCTGAATTCTGATTGATCATTTTACCTGCAAGGAAGAGCTTTTTAACAATAGCACCGGCATTCTGCTTCATCTTGTCTGCCAGCTCTTTGATGGTAATAACCTCAGGAATGGTGATTACCTTGATATCTTCCTCCTCTTTAACAACCTGCTTAACAGGCTTCTGGAAAGCACCCTTACGATTAGGATCCTTCTTTAAGTTCTGCATCTCATCATCGTAATCGCGCTTATCCTTTTTATCCTTACCCTTATTCTTAAGCTTACCTGCACGGTCATTCTTGCCGATCTGGGTACCTAAATCACTCTTTAACTGGCTGTCGGCACTGGGCTTTGAAGGACGCTTTGAAGGGAATGAACGCCTGCTGTCGTCATCCTTATCCTTATCACCAAAACCGGGACCACCCATACCGCCTCTGCGGTCTCTGTCCATAGGTCTGCCGCCCTGAGGTCTGTCACCGAAAGGACGACCCTGCTTATCTCCGGGTCTGCCATCGGGTCTGCCGCCCTGCATAGGACGATGATCACCACGTCTGTCAGGAGCACCCTGTCCGTCCCTTGCGGGTCTGTCAGATCTCTCGGGTCTGCCATCGGGTCTGCCGCCCTGAGGTCTGCCGTTACGGTCATTGTTCATGGGTCTTCTGTCGCCACGATCTCCACGATCTCCACGGTTACCTCTGTCAAATCTTTCAGAACGTCCCTGCTGCTCGCGGGCACGTTTTTCCTTCATCTGCTGCTCCTTATCCTTTGCTGCAGCAAGGCTTTCAAAGATATTTCCAACTATCTTAGGCTGAGGTCCCTCATCATGTACCTCTTCCTTAGGAGCTTCAACAGCAGGTGCGGGTGTAACTTCGGTCTTTACCTGTTCTACTGTTTCCTTTACAGGATTCTCCTGAGCCTTTTCAGTATTATTCTGTTCTACTGCCTGCTTCTCAGGTGCTTTTGTATCTGCCTGATCCTTTTTGGGAGCGGGTGCGGGAGCAGGTCTTTTCTGAAGAGGTGAACCGTCAAGCTTAACAATCTTTCCATTGGGACCCATCTTTAAAGGAAGTGCCTTGCCGTCCATAGCAACAAGCCTGCCATCCTTAGCTATCCAGTAAGGAGTCTCTTTTCCATCCTTACCGATGAGCTTTCCTGCAGGTACATGGGGCTTGGGAGCACCTTTCTTTTCACTGTTTTCAGGGTGTCTTACTACTGAAGGAGCTGATTTCTCTGTATTGTTATCCTTAGTGTCAGGCTTAGCTTCTGTTTTAACCTCAGTTTTAACTTCAGGCTTTTCTTCAGTCTTAGGCTCATTCTTAGGCTCTGCCTTTACTTCAGGCTTAGCTTCGGCTTTAACCTCAGGCTTAGCTTCGTTCTTAACCTCAGGCTTAGGTTCAGCCTTTGTCTCAGTTTTAGCTTCCTTCTTTGCAGGCTTAGCACCCTTGCTTTTATAATGATTTCTTACGAGATCAGCCTCGCTGTCGTCAATTCCGCTTGAATGACTTTTACCCTCAATACCGTTTTGACTAAGTAAATTGATGATATCAGTATTCAGTGTTTTTGAATCCTTAGCGAGTCCGCTCTCTACTAATTCTCTTGCCAGTTCATAAATCCTCATTTTGGCCATTCTGTAACTTTCCTCCCTATAAACAAACGTTTATATCTGATTATTTTCTTTATTTTTAATATTGTCTATTTTTGAAATTATCTTATCTGCAAGTCCTTTATTTGTTATCGCAAGCGTTGCCCGAAATTCACAGCCTATCGAATTTCCAAGGTTGTCCTTATCTCCGAAATCTCTGTAAGGCACCTCGTAGAAATCAGTCATGTTCCTGAATTTCTTTTTGGTATTATCAGAAGAATCATCTGCTACGATAACCAGACATGCAAGCCCGCTTTTTACGGTCTTTTCTGTCATAAACTCACCGGCTTTAACGTATCCTGCCTTTTGGCACAGCCCGATAAGTGAATATATCTGTTTTTCGTCTTTATTCATCAAGCCACTCATATTCATCCTTTAGCTTTGCATATATTTCTTCAGGTATCTGAGTTTTTAATGACCTTTCAAGACCTTTTTGTTTTTTAGCCTTTTCAAAACAGCTTAAGCATTTACAAAGATATGCGCCTCTTCCGTTCTTTTTGCCGGTGTCATCGATTGTGATCTCACCCTCCGGAGTAAGCAACACCCTCAGCAGTTCCTTTTTAGGCTTCATCTCACCGCAACCGGTGCATTTCCTAAGCGGGATTTTTCTTACGCTGCCAGCCATTTAATTCTCCTCGTAATAGTAATACTCGTCATCATCGTTGCTCTGTGACTCAGGCTTGATATCGATCTTGTATCCGGTAAGTCTTGCTGCAAGTCTTGCATTCTGACCTTCCTTACCGATCGCAAGTGAAAGCTGATAATCGGGAACGATAACTCTTGCCCATTTATCCTCGGGATAAGCCTCAACAGAAATAACCTTTGCAGGACTTAATGCATTTTCAATAAGTACTGCGGGATCATCGCTCCAGTTGATGATATCGATCTTTTCACCGCAAAGCTCTTCAACGATCGCATTAACTCTTGCACCGTTAAGACCAACGCATGCTCCAACAGGATCAACATCGGGATCTGATGAATAAACAGCCATCTTTGTCCTGTAGCCAGCTTCTCTTGCGATGGACTTAATCTCAACTATACCGTCGCTAACCTCTGTAACTTCCTCTTCGAAAAGCCTCTTTACAAGCTCTTTGTTGCTTCTTGAAACTGTGATCCTGGGTCCTCTTGTTGTTTCCTTTACTTCGAGGACATAAACCTTGATCCTGGAATTGATCTTGAAATGTTCTGTAGGTATCTGCTCGTTCTCAGGAAGGATTGCGTCTGTCTTTCCAAGGTTTACTGTAATGTTTCTACCATTGAAATGCTGTACAAGACCGGTTACTATCTCATGCTCACGTGTAATGAACTGATTGTAGATTACCTTTCTCTCTTCCTCTCTGATCTTCTGTACAACGGCCTGCTTTGCTTTCTGTGCAGATATTCTCATGAAGTTCTTAGGTGTTACAACGATATTTACTACATCGCCGACATCGAACTTCTTTTTAGGAAATGCTTTCTTAGCTTCATCAAGTGTGATCTCTGTAAGGGGATCTGTTACCTCATCAACGATGGTCTTCTCAGCGAAAACATCGATTGCACCGTTTTCCCTGTTGATATTTACCTTGATGTTGTTAACCTTGATATTATTATCTGTCTTTCCAAACTCGTTCTTGCAGGCTGCAAGTAATGAATTCTCAATTGCCTCAAATAATACTTCCTTGCTAATATCCTTTTCCTTTTCAATCTGATTTAATGCCTCAATTAATTCTTTGTTACCTGCGCTCATTTTTTCTATTATCCTCCTTATGTTTTTATCGTGTTGTTTGAGTTTCTTATATTTATCTATATATTCCTATTGAGTATCACCAGTCTACATGAAGATTTATTTTAGAAATCGCTGCTGCGTCGATCTCCATATCCTTACCTTCGACATCGAAAACGAAATGCCCGTTTTCATATGACTTAAGTATGCCAGTAAACTCTTTGACTTTTTCGATTGCCTTATAAAGCTTTACATCAACCTTTTGACCGATGTTGCTCAGGTAATGCTTTTCCTTTTTCAGCTGCCTGCCGAGTCCCGGGGAGCTAACCTCTAAAATGTAAGCATTTGGGATAAAGTCTTCTTTGTCGAGTTCTTCTTCAAGTTTCCGGCTCACCTTTTCACAATCGTCTATCGCAATGCCGCCCTCTTTGTCAATGTAGGCTCTTAAGTAATAGTCAGCGCCTTCCTTGACGTATTCGACATCGACGATCGTGTAGCCGAGTTCTGAAACGATGGGCTCAAGGAGCCGCTCAGTTCTTTCTTCGTAATTTTCTTTTGCCATGTTCTCCTCTAAATCTGTGGGACAGCTCCACCATACGCGGCAGAGACTTGTCATGTATAATGTCATAAGGAATCCCCCCACTACGTGGGTCCCCCCTTATGACGTATTATGACATACAACAAACGAGAGTGGACTCACGCCCACTCTCTACTCTAACTATATGCAACATACAAAACATAACACACTTTAATAGGAAATGCAAGTATATTTTAAAATTTTTTTATCTTTTTTTCAAATCAATCAGAGAACCTTCCCTGTGATTGAAAACATCAGCTCTCATAGACCTGTTTTTTCAACACTCCGATATACGGCAGATTCCTGTAGTGTTGTGCGTAATCAAGTCCGTAACCTACCACGAAATTATTTTCGATCTTAAACCCGTAAAAATCAGTATCGAGCTCTCTTGGATGGCACTCATACTTATTAAGGAAAGCTATAGTCTTTACGGATTTTACTCCGCGGTCCTTTAACATTTCCTTTAAGTACTTTAATGTAAGACCGGAATCTACGATATCCTCTACTATCAGTACATCCTTACCCTTTATATCGGTACCGAAGTCCTTTTTAAAAGTGATAGTCCCTGATGAAGATGTACCGGTACCGTAGCTTGAAACCTGGATAAAGTCAATAAAGAGATGCCCCTTATAGGCTCTTACCAGATCCGAATGAAATATGGAAGCACCGTTTAACACGCCGGTCATGACAGGAGTTGTACCTTTATAATACTCTGCAAGTTCGGCACCAAGCTCGGTAACCCTAGCCTTTATCTGCTCTTCATTAAACAATATATACTCAATATCATTTTCAGCAGTAGTAATATTCACAATAAGCCTCCATCAGAACTTATTATCGTAATATGCTTCACCACCGGTTGCGATTACGATACACTCATCATCTTCCATATCATTAAGCATTTCCGTATACAATGAGCCGGCTATCTTTGATTTTGTCTCGTTAACCTGCTGGGCAACATACTCCATTGTATCTCTTTCCTTGCTGCCCATATATACCTGCATAGAGCAGTTTCTGATTACTGTAGCGTAATCCTTGTACATATCCTTAAGATCGTTGATCGATCTCATGATAAGTGAACAGGAAACATCATATTTCTTAGCGCTCATCAGTATTCTCGGGAAATCAAATATCTTTCCGTTATCTACAAAGTCGCTCATCATACAGTGTACCGGATAGTACAGAGGCTGTCTTGCTGCCTTTTTAAAGAGTGCTGAGAAAATCTGTGAATAGATAAGTGCCGGGAACTCTGAGTTAACACCGGTATTGGGACGGATGAGGAAAAGGATCCTCTTTGAATCGCCAAGCTTATCAAGCTCAACAGAATCAAGGTCACCCGAACGCTCGATAACACCTGCTGTAACTGCGTTGATTATCTTAAGTACAGAATCACGGATCTCTATCTTATCTGAGCCAACCATAACTCTGAAGTTATCGTACTTCTGAAGACATGCATCCTCAGGATTTGATGTATCAACCTCTAAGAAACGTCTGTCAAGATCGTCTGCAGGCTTAATCTTCCAGTTATCACCGTTATCACCGAATCCGCCGTACTCCATCTCGGTAAGCATCTGCTTAACCATCTTAAAGTTACGGTTATTATCCTCAGCATAGTTCTTTACATAACTGATAAGTGCCTCGAGCAGCATCTTCTTTTCACTTAAGGTAATAACATCGCTCTCGTCACCTGCAAGGAGTGAGTTTACTACATCTGTAATATCACTCTCATCATGTATATAGATGAAAGGATTATAGTAATCACTTCTCTCAGGGTCAAGGCTGTTGATAACCTTTACTGTATAGCCTGAGCTCTTGAAAAGGCTGTTTAAGTCATTGTAAAGAAGACCCGCCTTATCGGTAACAACATAACTGCAGTTTCTCTGCAGAATGTTGGGCTTAACATAAAGTTTTGTCTTGCCTGCACCGGCACTGCCAAGTACTATAACGTTATTATTGTAGCTGTTATTCTCATTGTAACGCGTAAGTCTTAATCTTACACTCTCTGAAAGGATAAAATCGTTCTGCTCCAACTCACGCTTTACAGCTAAATGGGAATAACTCTTGTTGAAAGCTTTAATGTTTCCCCATTTTAAATCCTCAAGACCTTTAACTCTTGCCATAATATCAACTCCCCCTGTGATAAAATGTAAAAATTTGGCGTTTAATTTACTTCTTCTGATATCATAATACACAAAAATAGTCTATAAGTAACCATTAAATTTTTAACATCTATTACTGACATTTTTTAACAAAAAAACAGCCCGGACTAAATCCGGGCTAAAGTATCATATTTAATTTTGATCAATACAGTAATTATTTTACAATTGATACAGAAATAATATGAGGATTTACTGTATCATACCAGTAAAGGTATCCTGTCATGTCGATCTTGTCGCCAACCTTAAGGTTCTTAACTGCCTTGTAAACGTCTGAATCCTTGTCTCTTAAGTAAGACTCAACTGTGAATGTATAAGTAGCTCCGTTAAGCTCTACATTGAAATAAAGGTCGTCGCCTTCCTGACCGCTGCCGTTCCACTTGTAAAGGTAAGCAACTTCTTTTCCGTCTGCATCAGTGCTTGCTGCAACTGTCATACCCTTGAACTCTACGTACTGGTTCTGGAACTTAATTATCTCATCTTTTCCAAGATATGAGGTAACGTCTGTAGCAGGTGCTACATAATTTCCGTCAAGTATCTCAAATGTTCCGTCTGCGATTTCTTTCTCGCCCTGGAAGTCTGCCTTAAAGCCCTTGATCCTGATCTTCTGTCCCTTAACGAGCTTTGCGTAATCTTCCTCGCTGCAAGCCATCTCATATACGAAATAAGCACCCTCGTTATCCTGTGTGTAGATAGTTGCTTTGTTGTCCCACCATGACTGCTTGTCCTGAACGAAGGTCTCAACTGTTACAGGATCATCAACATTAGCTGCATCATACTGAGCGTAAGTCATAACGCCCTCAGATTTTGTGAAATCCACTGCTTTTGTAGGCTCGGGAGTTGTGGTATCCTTTGGTGTTGCGGGAGTGTTCTCCTTTGAGTTACAAGCTGCAACCGACATAACCATAGCAAGAGCCAGAAGCAAAACTATTAACTTTTTCATCTCTTTAATCCTCTCTTTTCATAATAAATGAATGGGTTTCTAAAAACAAACTCATTATACATTTATTTTGTCAAATTTCAATACCTTTTTTATAAAATCTCTTTTTTACATAAAAAAGCAGGATTAAATTACTTATTTTTATACACTTTTTTAATTATATCCTTGAGATTAAAGCCTATAATGCCAACCCATGCGACTATTAGCGCTATTATAAGGATGATCGCAGGCTTTGGCAGAGGGCCTAAGTCCTTAGAGTCATTGCCCAAAGCGCTTATCTGATCAAGATGGTAAAGAGACATCATATCGTCAAACAGCGTATCCATAAATTTATCATCAATCGTCTGTTTACGCCTTACTGCCTTAGCGGTATTCTCTATCATCTGCCCGGCAGCATCTCTTAAGGAAGCGGAGCCGTTAAATACAGGAGTAACAAAGGTATTTTCCTTGTTATCCATCAGCATTTTAGCTGCGTTGATCTTTACATCATAGTAAAGCTCATTATCTTCTCCGCATCTATTGATATAATCCTGATATTCATCCGATCCCGAAGCCTTGGTAGTTACAGGTATATAGCCTTCTGTCTGTGAATAAGCTATCTGTGTTTCATTTGTGAGCAAGAACTGTGCAAAAAGCCATGAAGCAAGCACTACGTCCGGGTCCTGCTTGTTAAAGATGCAGACCGAAGGACCCTGCGAAATCATCTTTGGATTATTTACATCAAACTGAGGTATGGGTTTTACGATTGTCTCAAAATCAACGATCTTATCCTCGCTGATATCAGATAAGGGTGCCTTTGAGCCCATCCAGGAAGCTCCTGCTGTAGAGTCTATCGCAAAAAGACACTGCCCTGCATTTAAGAAATTACCGGGGTAGCTTGATATCTTAAATGTGGAAAATGCATAGCTGCCTGCATGTTCTGCAACTGTCTTTAAAATGTCTCTTGTAGTGTCATTAAATATCAGGATATTTCCATTTTCATCAGAGTAGCCGGCATTTAACTGCTTAAGCATTGAAATCATCATATTGTCGGTGGACTTATAGATGAAGGGGATCATCGTTTTCTGCCCGTTAACAAGATAATTTCCATCTGCGTCCTGCTTTGTAGCTGCCTCCGAAACCTCCCATACGAAATCCCAGGTTAAGACCTCGGGTATTTTATAGCCCATTTTCTCGACATAGGTCTTGTTTATGTACAGTGCCTCGGTAGAGCGCATAAAAGGTAGTGCATAGATGCTGTCCCCGATATAGCATTCATTTAAAAACGAAGGCACTATCTCTGACTCCTTGGGTCCGTCAAACTTAAGCTCGCTGCCGCCAAGACCGTATTTCTCATTTTTGATCAGATCATCAAGCTTTACAACCGTATCGTTACCTGTCAGATATGTAGCAATATGATCCGGATAGGTAATACAGACATTAGGAGTCGTATTTGTTGAAATGTTGGTTATAACATCGTTATAAATCTTTCCGTAATCAGTATACAGCCTGATATTTACCTTGACATTCGGATATATCTTATTAAAATCCGCCGCTGCCTTTTCGTAAATTTTACTCTGGGTAACATTTGTATCATTTTTAGCCCAGAAAGTTAGCTCTATCTGCTTATTTTCATTAAAGCTTTCCGGTATCTCAAAGGAAATACTCTGTTTCTTTCCGTGACATGCGGTAAGCATAATGCAAAGCAGACCTAAAATTATAATATATATTTTTTTCATAACTTTTTATTTAACCTTTAGTTCCGCTCTTCTGTACTCCTGTCATTATCTGCTTTCTAAATACAAGGAACAATATGATAAGCGGGACAGAAATTACAACAACAGCCGCCATCATTGCCGGTATATTTTCACGTCCGAAACCGTTTTCACGGATTTCCTGGATACCGTTTGATACGAGATAATAATCAGGATTATCGGTGATAAGTCTAGGCCATACAAAGCTGTTCCAGCACTCAATGACTTTAAGGATTGTGATCGTGATCATCGTGGGCTTGCATATGGGTATCATAACTCTTATCAAGTATTTAAAATCCGATGTGCCGTCAACCTTTGCTGCCTTGTACAGATTATCGGGTATCTGCTCAAAATTTTCTTTTAACAGATAAATATAGAAAATTGATGTAATAGACGGCAGTACAAGTCCGGTAAAGGTATTTCTGAGACCCATATTTGTAATGGTTACAAAATTTGTGATGATTATCAGCTCATTAGGGATCATCATAAGGGACAGGAATATGGTAAATACAATATTCTTACCCTTAAACTCTAGCCTGGCAAATGCAAATGCCGCCAATGTGATCACAATGAGCATTATCAGGGTCGTAACTACTGCAAATATAATTGTATTAAAGAAATATCCACCCAAATTAACTGATGTAAATGCCGATCTGTAATTTTCGAGCGTAGGGTTTTCTGCAATAAACTTAGGTACATATTCGGAGTTGTATGCACTGTAGCTTTTTATGGATGAAAGGATCATCCAGTAAAACGGGAACAGGACTATCAGGCCCCAGATACTTAAGAAAAGGTATTTTAATATGTTCAAAATAATAGTTGAAGTTTTCCTCGAGCCCATATGTCACACCCCCTTTACCACGCTCTTTTTGCTTACCATCAGGTTGATGCAGGTAATGGTAAGTACAATACAGAAAAGTATAAGGGCAGCAGCCGATGCATATGAAGGATATCCGCCGCTGTTTCCGTAAAGCATATCATAGATATAACCAACAATCGTATTCATCTGTGCTGCATTAAGATCGGTACCAAACAGAGCTACCGCGTCGCTGTATGCCTTAAATGCTCCGATAAATCCGGTGATTACAAGATAAAAGATCATTGGAGAGATCATCGGCAGGGTTATCCTTGTAAATACTCTCCATCTCGGTGTCGAATCGATCTTTGCAGCCTTGTAGTAATCATCCTTTACGCTTGCAAGAGCACCTGTAAGTATAAGGATTTTAAAAGGCATAACTATCCAGACGGTATAGATACAGAGTACAAGCATCTTTGCCCAGTATGGTCCGTCGATAAAATCAACTGATTCCCCTCCGAAGAAATTGATCAAAAGGTTTATCATACCGTCAGAGTAGGCTGTCTTTTTAAAAAGTATCATGAATACCAGACCGACTGCCAAGGTATTGGTAACATAAGGCAGGAAAAATACAGTCTGGAAAAGCTCTCTTAATTTCTTTATCGAGCTTAAAGCCATGGCTATAAGCAGTGCCGTACCTGTGGAAAGCGGCACTGTAATGATAACAAGTATAAAGGTGTTTTTGAGTGCCTGCAGGAAATATGTATCATGCAGCACATAGGAATAATTATATAGTCCGACTCCTTTGTGAGTCTGTGAAGCAAAATTATAGCCCTCTTCAAAGGAATAGATAAGTACATCTATCAGAGGATAGATCATGAATATACTTAAGAAAATGATTGCCGGCAGCAGATACAGCCACCCTTTAAAATTCTTCTTCATATATCGTATCATTCCCTTTCAAACTTTTACACTATCTTCTCTTGTCTTCCAAAATATATACGCTCGCCACTTTCAATATCAAAAAGGAAAGTTTTCATTGGCTTAACGTTAAATCTAACCATTTCCATTTCAGGGATAATCTTTGTTTCAGCACTGACTATTGAACGGATCTCAACATTTTCACAAGCCTCATGGGTTGAAACAATGGTCGTATCTCTTCCCATTACCTCTAAGCCTTTTAGCTTTAATTCGAGTGAACCGTTATCATCCGGGATAAAGCCTTCGGGCCTGATGCCAACGTAAACATCCTGATCTTTAATATCCTTAGCCTCTAAAACAGCACTGTTTCCGATAAAGATCATGTGGTTTTTAACCTTGCCCTTAAATACATTTATCGGAGGAGTCCCAAGGAATTTAGCTACAAAGAGATTTGTAGGATCATCATAAACATTTTGAGGTTTTCCGATCTGATGTACCACACCGTCCTTCATAACAACGATGATATCAGAAATACTCATAGCTTCTTCCTGATCGTGAGTTACAAATATCGTAGTAACCTTGGTTTCACGCTGTATCCTGCGGATTTCCTCACGTGTCTGCAGACGCAGTCTTGCGTCAAGATTTGAAAGGGGCTCGTCAAGAAGTAATACCTTTGGCTGCTTTACAAGGGCTCTTGCTATAGCTACTCTCTGCTGCTGACCACCGGAAAGCTCATTGGGTTTTCTGTCCATAAGCATATCAATCTGCACAAGCTTAGCTGCTTCAAGGACTTTGTCATTCATTACTTCCTTTGTAAGCTTTTTATCACCCTTAAAGTTTTGCAGAGGGAACATTATATTCTGTTTAACTGTAAGATGAGGATACAGGGCATAATTCTGGAAAACGAGCCCTACTCCCCTGTCCTCAGGAGCCATATCAGACACATCTGTGTCTCCGAAATATACCTTGCCCTCTGTAGGCTTTTCAAGACCTGATATCAGATTGAGAGTCGTACTTTTTCCGCAGCCCGAAGGACCGAGCAGACCAACAAGCGTGCCATCCGGTATCTCAAATGTAAAATTATCTACAGCCACAACCTCTGTCTTGATTTTCTTGTTTCTGTTAGGAAATCTTTTTGTCAGTTTTTCAAGTACTACTTTCATATAATTTTCTCCAAATCGTTTGAGCCAGCCAAGTTGGCTGGCTCTAGTTTATTTAACCTCATCCGGGTTATCCCTATCGTAGTTCTCTTTGGCAATTTTCTTTACCTTATCTGATGCATCAAGGAATACCTTTGCAATCTCGGGATCAAAGTGTGTACCAGCACCCTCTCTTATTATATCGAGTGCTTTTTCAACAGGGAATCCCGGCTTGTAGCTACGTTTTGAAACCAGTGCATCAAAAACATCTGCAACAGCCATAATACGTGCCGAAAGCGGTATCTCATTTTCCTTTAATCCATAAGGATATCCGGTACCATTCCATTTCTCATGGTGGTATGCCGCAAGGTTCATCGCTTCATTTAAGTATGCAGAATTCTTAACCATGTGAGCCGCCTCATCGATGATGTTCTGTCCGGCAATCGTATGATTTTGCATCTGTTTAAATTCTTCATCGGTAAGCTTACCGTTCTTATTAAGCAGCGAATCAGGTATCTGGATCTTGCCTACATCATGCAATGGTGCGGAATTTATTACCGTATATTCATAATCATCAGTAATAATATCCTTGTATTTATCCTGTTTCCTTAACTCATCGAGGATTATCTTAGCGTAAGTAGCGGTATTCTTTACATGGTTACCTGTGAACTTATCCCTGTTTTCAACCATATTGGCAAGTACGGTGATAAGAGCATTCTGCATCGTGCTGATGGTATCCTTCTGCTCCTCTATATCAGCGATATTTCTTACTATATCCTCACTTTCTTTTACTAATGCCAGATAAAGTGTTTCTATCTCGTCACCTGTCCTGATTCCAAGTTTCTTTATCCTTTCAGCGCCCTGTCTCTCGGCACCACTCAAGTCAAACGCCATGGTTTTAGCAGCAATGGACATTGCATTTATAGGGTAGATTACGCAGTAGTCGGTAAGCCACATAAATACTGCAAGCACCATTACAAAGAAACCAATAAACAGCGAAATTACCTTTGCCAGGAAATTATTTTCATCCTCCTGGATATGGCTCATGCGGATATCAACACAGGAATAGCATACTGTTTCACCTGTTTTTTCATTTATAACAGGCTTAAAGATTGAAAGCAGCCAGCCATATTCATCATTTATTATGAGTGCCGGGATATCCTCCCCACGTAAAGCCTGATTTATATAGGGCTCAAAGGCTTTCTGGAATGGAACAATCTGACCGGGATACCAGGTGTTTTCATCCCCTATATCGGCATCCATAACAACCTCATACCCATTGGGAGTCATCCTGATAACATAAACATATTTTATATCTCCATGACTCTTTGCGATCGTTTCAAGCTGATAAAGAATATCATTATATTCTGCGTCATGGAAATTATTTCTAATATATTCATCTATCCTTTTGGGATTTATAAGTCGGGATGCGATGTTAGTAATACCTGTGCCCATGTCGGCATTGTTTTCAACAAGCTTTTCTCTAAAGAGGAAATAGCTGATACCGGCAGTTACCATAGCTATGATTATCATAACTCCGGCTAAGAGCATAAGTATTTTCTGCCTTAATGATTTATCTCTTGCTTTGCTCTTTTTTAACGCCTTGATCTCTTCATCACTAAGTACATTCTGATGCCAGAAAACAAATTCTACTTTTTTGATCTTGAATAAGATTTTTGCAAGATAAAGAAGAACCAATACAATAAGTACGGTAATTGTTTTATCTATAATGTCGTAAATTACATCAGAGCAAAACTGTGACCAGAAAGGTGTAAAGCCTTTCTCGTAAAACATGGTTGCGAAATATTTGTTATCCGGACTTGCAGGATCAAAACCATAAAGCATCCAGGTAAGTATTGAACCAAGCACACCGCCGGAAATAGTAAACAATATAATAGAAAAGATAATGGTCGGTACTTTCTTAAACCAGCCCCTATGAGCACCATAAGCTGCTATAACTGCATTTATAACACTTAAGGTACCATAATAATAGCTTGAAGAATCAGCTAAACCATTAATAAAATTAGTAATATAACCTACAGCCACACCCGGAATATAGCCACCGAGGATGGATGTAAGTATAATACCGACATTATCAATGTATAGCGGAATATTTAATATTTTAACAAGATTGGAAAATAACAGATTTATACCCAGACCAATAAGAACTAAAAGTATGGCTTTTAGTAATCCGCTTTTATTTTTAGCTGATGTTTTCTGTATATTGTCCATTATGACCTCCTACGTCGCAGGGAGGGACCCGTTTATATATATTTACTCTTCATCAAGTTTTAATACACTCATAAAAGCTGCCTGAGGAATTTCTACATTTCCGAAGGTACGCATACGCTTTTTGCCTTCCTTCTGTTTTTCAAGTAGCTTCTTCTTACGAGTGATATCACCGCCGTAGCACTTGGCAAGTACGTCTTTTCGCATTGCTTTTACGGTTTCTCTGGCGATGATCTTGCTGCCTATAGCAGCCTGTATCGGTATTTCAAATAACTGACGGGGTATATTGTCCTTCAGTTTCTCGCACATCTTCCTTGCACGCTCGTATGCGTTGTCAGCATGGATGATAAATGAAAGCGCATCCACTTCTTCACGGTTTACCAGCATATCGAGTTTTACAAGCTTTGAAGGTACATATCCCTTTAATTCATAATCAAATGATGCATAACCCTTTGAACGTGATTTAAGTGCATCAAAGAAATCATAAATAATCTCATTTAACGGGAGCTCATATTTAAGAAGTGCTCTGGTTTCCTCCATGTACTCCATGCCCTTATAAACTCCACGCCTCTCCTGACACAGCTTCATGATAGCACCTACAAACTCGGTAGTCACCATGATCTCAGCGTCAACAAAAGGTTCCTCCATATGCTCTATCTCCGAAGGATCCGGCATATTGGTAGGGTTTGTCAGGTCAAACATCTCTCCGTTTGTTTTATATACCTTGTAAATAACGCTGGGTGCAGTTGTAACAAGATCAAGATTGTACTCTCTTTCAAGTCTTTCCTGGATTATCTCTAAATGCAGCAGCCCTAAGAAACCACATCTGAAACCAAAGCCAAGTGCTACTGATGTTTCCGGCTCAAATTGGAGTGAAGCATCGTTAAGCTGCAGCTTTTCAAGTGCATCCCTAAGGTCTGGATACTTTGCTCCATCTGCAGGGTACATACCACAGTAAACCATAGGAAGAACCTTTTTATATCCGGGAAGTGCCTCCGCACAAGGGTTTTCTGCCAATGTAACAGTATCACCAACTCTGGTATCACGAACATTTTTAAGGGAAGCTGTGATATAGCCTACCATACCGGCTGAGAGTTCATCGCAGGGGATGAACTGTCCGGGTCCGAAGATACCGATTTCTACAACTTCTGCCTCAGCACCGGTTGCCATCATACGGATCCTGTCACCCTTTCTGACCTTACCCTCCATAAGACGGATAAAAACTATTACACCTTTATAGGAGTCATATACCGAGTCAAATATTAGAGCCTTTAAAGGAGCCTCGGGGTCTCCGTGAGGAGCCGGGAGCTTATGTACAATTGCCTCAAGTACTGCTTCTATGTTGATGCCGTTTTTAGCTGAAATCTGAGGTGCGTCCTGTGCCTCTAAACCTATAACGTCTTCAATCTCATTGATAACTCTCTGGGGCTCGGCACTGGGTAAGTCTATCTTATTTATTACCGGAAATACCTCGAGGTTATGGTCTAATGCCATATATACGTTAGCCAGTGTCTGTGCCTCAATGCCCTGTGCTGCGTCTACTACCAAAACAGCACCTTCGCAGGCTGCTAAGCTACGTGATACCTCATAGTTAAAGTCTACGTGACCTGGAGTATCTATCAGGTTAAAGATATACTCCTCGCCGTCCTGTGCTTTATAAACTGTTCTTACTGTCTGAGCCTTTATAGTTATACCGCGCTCACGCTCCAAGTCCATATTATCAAGGACCTGATCGCTCATTTCTCTTAAAGTTAATAGTCCTGTTTTCTCTATGATCCTGTCGGCCAGGGTTGATTTACCGTGGTCGATATGTGCTATTATGCAAAAATTTCGGATTTTGCTCTGATCCACCGACATGTTTATTTCTCCAACAACTTTTTTCTTAAAACTATTATTAATAGTTTATTATATCACATCTGAATATTTTATACAATTACTTTTTCGCAAAAAAATCTCGGAGCCCTATCTTTTGGGGATAGAGCTCCGGTTGCGCATATCATTATACCCGGTTACTTAACTGTAACCTTTACTTACTTATTTTTTTCATGTAACGCTTAGCAGCCTGATATTCCTTGTAATCTATTGAAAGTTGCTCACATGCAGCTTTCTGAGTCATCTTAAAGTTTTTAACATAATCACCTACTATTTTCAAAAGCATTTCAAAACTACCACGTTTTTCTCCACGATTTTCTATCTTATCAAGAACTTCACACATACTCAATCCCCTTTCTTTAATATTGGGCTCATTCTGAGCCACCTCAAATCTAGAATCGCCTGTTAAAGCTGACATCAATTTCAATACTGCATCTACATGTTCAATTGTCTGTTTAGAAGGCATATAGTCCTTGTTCTTCCTCATCTGAACAAAATAATCGGCAACTATCCAGAAATCACTCGTAAACATACTTACCTGATCATCCGATAGCCATGCTATCTCAAACAGGTTCATGTGATAATCGTTTACATACGGCAGCAACTCTCGAGGAACTTCCATGCTTTCCATCAATGTCTTTGGACCTTTCCATCGATGCTTGTGATCAAAATGAAGAACCAGCGTTATTACAGGATATGTAACATCCTCATTATACTGACTCTTATAAGCTGCCCCATCATAGCCATATAGTCTTAGGCAAATCTTATCATCTGATGACGTTTGATTTTCTACACCGAATAAAGCTAGCCTTATCCTGTTATTCTGCCATCTTTTTGCAACATCTCGTTCCTGCTCTGTTACTTTACCGTCTACATTCTTAAACCTGGACTTGTCCTTAGTATTTTCTAGATTTTCGGGTTTGACAATCTTACGGCCGTTAAAAATCAGAACATTTATGATATCAGCAAAGACATCATTGTAATCCTCAAGTAGCTTTTCTTCAATATCTTTTTCGCCCATTAAAACGCTCCCTTCTAAAGCAGGGGATGGTCTGAGCTATCCTTCCCCTGCCTAAAAATATAGTTTTTTAGCAAGAGGAAATCAAAGAAGATACTCCAGAAAGCAGAATATAAAATTACCAAGTCTGCAAATATCAGAAAGTTATATTAACTTATAGAAGTTTTTATAGAAATCCAGATGCTTTTTTCAAAGGTATTGTGCAAATTTAATATAGCATAGAATTTCTTTATTTTCAAGGGAATTTTAAGTTTTTTTGTTAGCTAAATATTTTTCTCTAGTACCCTAACATAAAATAATAATATTTGTAAAAAATAGTGCAGAAATAAGTTTAACTCCTTATTTCTGCACTATATAAAGAAATATTATTTACTGGATTTTTAATCCGTCACTGCGTTTTTCGCTTTCATCATCTTTATCTTCATCCAGATAATCATATTCATGACTCGGTTCTGCATCAAGATGATTTCCACAATATGGACAATAATGCCAGGGTGCTACACGATTTAACAGTAAGCGGTCACAATGTGGACATCTGTAGAGGAATATAAATGCGATATATCCAACAAACATTACTACTAAAGATGTAATAAGCAAAACAAAATTAGTATCCTGGCCAACGAATGAAAGCAAAAACATAATCGCACATATAACCCAAAGAATCAAGTAACCGAAAAACACTTTCTTAGGTCTCATCTGTAGCACCTCTCCTTCAAATTTGATCATTTTTAACTTTGTTGTAAATATCTTACCACAATTTAATAAATTATAAAGGAGATTTACTGCAAATTACAGATGTTTATTACGACAAAACTAGAATGCTATCCGTTTTTAGTATCATCAAGTTATCTACTCAAGTCTTCCCCATCAAATAAAAACCAAATATAAATAAAATAGGGATGCTTCTTTGATTAAAAAACTAATCAAATAATCATCCCATAGTTTATTGTATATATATGATCAAGCCTCAGGCTTCATAACGATCTCATCATCCTCATCGTCATCAACGAGAACCTGATTCTCTATATAATCGGCTGCTGAATCAAGCCAGTCTCCTTCGAGAGTCTCGATCGCACCGCCATCAATAGCTTCTGCGATCTTAGGATTAAGAGGAAGCTTTCCAAGAAGGTTAAGACCAAACTTCTTTGCAGTCTCTTCTGCATGGCTCTTTCCGAATACTTCGATCTTTTCATTACATGTAGGGCACTCTACATAACTGTAGTTTTCAACAAGTCCTAAGATCGGGATGTGCATTTCATTTGCCATGTTAACAGCCTTTGAAACTACCATTGAAACAAGCTCCTGAGGGCTTGTAACTACAATAAGGCCATCAACCGGAAGGCTCTGGAATACAGTAAGCGGTACGTCTCCGGTTCCGGGAGGCATATCAACGAACATAACATCGATATTGTTCCAGAAAACATCGCTCCAGAACTGCTTTACAACACCTGCGATAACGGGACCTCTCCATATAACTGGAGTATCCTCTTTCTCAAGCATCATATTTACAGATATAAGCTGGATTCCCTTGCTTGTAATTGCAGGCATAATGCCAAGG
>JAFYYN010000174.1 GCA_017557525.1 Lachnospiraceae bacterium | reverse complement strand
GGCTTTAGTTCTGTGCTTCGAATTACTTCTAACACTTTCCCTTAACCTTCCAGCACTGGGCAGGCGTCAGCTCCTATACTTCATCTTTCGATTTAGCAGAAACCTGTGTTTTTGTTAAACAGTTGCTTGGGACTCTTCTCTGCGACCAAGTGTTACCTTGGTACCCCTTCTCCCTAAGTTACGGGGTTAGTTTGCCGAGTTCCTTAACAGTACTTCTCTCGCTCGTCTTAGGATCCTCTCCTCATCTACCTGTGTCGGTTTGCGGTACGGGTACCTTAATACAATGTCAATAAGCTTTTCTCGTCAGTGTGATTCTTGGAACTTCGTTACTTTAATTTTCACTATGCCTTTCGGCTCCGGTTTTTCCTCTTCCCGGATTTCCTTCCTCTCCTGCGTCCCTTATCGTTTTTAAGTATTTCGGTAGT
The DNA here is from genome assembly GCA_017557525.1 of Lachnospiraceae bacterium. GTDB lineage: Bacteria > Bacillota > Clostridia > Lachnospirales > Lachnospiraceae > RUG11977. Next base: position 2,078 of record JAFYYN010000174.1, on the reverse strand, counting down.
GCAGGAATTTTATACCTGCTGTCCATCGGCTACGCGTTTCCGCCTCACCTTAGGTCCCGACTTACCCTGGGCGGACGAACCTTCCCCAGGAAACCTTAGATTTTCGACGGCAAAGATTCTCACTTTGCTTTCGCTACTTATTCCAGCATTCTCTCTTCTGCCTCGTCCATATGTCCTTTCGGTCATACTTCGCCCTACTACAGAATGCTCCTCTACCGCTATAATGTATCTAATAATATGCATCTTTTCTTTTTTGTATATCTTATCCTTTTGAACATTTTGGTCAAAACATTTCATGTTTTGACTGAAAATTTCTTTCTCTTGATACACATTATTAGATACATCATAACCCGCAATTTCGGTGTATAGCTTAGCCCCGGTAATTTTCCGCGCAAATTCACTCGACCAGTGAGCTATTACGCACTCTTTAAATGTATGGCTGCTTCTAAGCCAACATCCTGGTTGTTTACGCAATTTCACATCGTTTCCCACTTAGCTATATCTTTGGGACCTTAATTGACGATCTGGGCTCTTTCCCTTTTGACCACGGAACTTAGCTCCCGCAGTCTGACTCCTGATTACTAATAAATGGTATTCGCAGTTTGATAGTGTTCAGTAACGTAGGTTAACGCCCCTAGCACCTTCAGTGCTCTACCCCCACTTATCTTATACATCAAGGCTAGCCCTAAAGCTATTTCGAGGAGAACCAGCTATCTCCGAGTTCGATTGGAATTTCTCCGCTAACCACAGTTCATCCGGAAGCTTTTTAACGCTTATCAGTTCGGACCTCCACTTGATTTTACTCAAGCTTCATCCTGACCATGGTTAGGTCACTCAGTTTCGGGTCTATTACATATGACTTATTCGCCCTCTTCAGACTCGCTTTCGCTTCGGCTTCATACCTTACTTAGTACTTAACCTTGCCATATATAATAACTCGCTGGACCGTTCTACAAAAAGTACGACATCACACATATATAGTGCTTTGTCTGCTTGTAAGCATAGGGTTTCACGTTCTATTTCACTCCCCTCCCGGGGTTCTTTTTACCTTTCCCTCACGGTACTAGTTCACTATCGGTCACCAATTAGTATTTAGCCTTACGGGATGGTCCCCGCTCATTCACACGAGATTTCACGTGCCTCGTGCTACTCTGGATACAGCCATGTGAGTTTTCGTTTCGTGTACAGGACTTTCACCTTCTGTGGTTCTATTTTCCAAAAGATTCTACTACAATCACTCAATCAATTACGCTGTCCTAACCCCAATCACATTACTGTGTCTGGTTTGGGCTCTTCCGATTTCGCTCGCCACTACTTTCGGAATCGAATGTTTTCTTTCTCTTCCTGTGGGTACTAAGATGTTTCAGTTCCCCACGTTCCCTTCTCATATACTACTTTACTCATATATGGATAACTAGGTAATTTTCCCTAGCTGAGTTCCCTCATTCGGAAATCCCTGGATCAAAGCTTATTTGCAGCTCCCCAAGGCTTATCGCAACTTGTTACGTCCTTCATCGGCTTCTGGTGCCTAGGCATTCACCCTATGCTCTTAGTAGCTTAACCTATAAAAAAAATCTTAAGACATTATGGTTATATACTTGGCATAAAATTGTATTCATTGAATACTCTAGTTTACCTGATTCAATAATTCGCAAAAATTATTGAATACTTTTTTAAGAATATTTGATTTCTTAATTACTATATATTTTTCAATGTGCTAAACTAGCTCAAAAAAATACGCTTATTAAAATATTTCTATTTAACAAGTTTTCTTTAGAGTTAGTATGGTGGATCCAGATGGGCTTGAACCATCGACCTCACGCTTATCAAGCGTGCGCTCTAACCAACTGAGCTATGGATCCATTACTAAATAAAATATTATTGATCCAAGCTAGTCATTAGTATAAATCGAAAGTGGTTGCTATCTTGAACCAGTTTTTAATGTACTTTCGTACTACACGATTATAACATAAATAAATTTTAAATGTATATAATATGTAGAAACTTTTTTAAAGTACATTGAAAAATAAATGATGAACAGCTGGTTAGGCTACCAGAAGAGACTTAAAGCCTCTCCT
>JAFYYN010000173.1 GCA_017557525.1 Lachnospiraceae bacterium | reverse complement strand
GGCTCATAACCCGAAGGTCGTTGGTTCAAATCCAGCCGCCGCAACCAAAATGTTTTACATGAGAACCTGTCAGAGAACACAGTATGTGCTCTGACAGATTTTCATATACATTAAAAAATGTGATTTTCCACGTTCGTTTGCTTTCGGTTGCGTTTACAAAACTCCTATTTTTTATCTCCGGTATTCACGTACCCTTTGAAAATCTTTCGAAGAATTACTCATCACGCTTCCGCATTACATACACCTTTAAGGCTCATGAGGTCTTACGTTGTTACTTGTAACAACAGTGACTGCTGCCTTGTCTTTGCAAACATAGGTCCTAACGGACTCTAAGAGTTGATTTAGCATAGCTAAACAGGCTCATATCATCGCTCTTTCTCCCGACTACTCCTAATAGGTTACTAACTCGTGACTGCTTTCATTATTAAAAGTCGTAAGGATAAGGTGCTGTAAATTCGCTTCAAATCTTGATATGATCTTACAATTGTATAGTTGGACGCTTCACATTGTAAGCTTGTCAAGTTTCAATGAATGTACTATGTACAAAAAGTAAACCTTTCAGCAGATGCGGCGAAACATACACTGAAAGGCTTGACAATACTATATAAACGTGCTATAATATACACGCAAATAGCCACTTTGCTAAGTCAATCAGATGTCTCACCATCTGTTTGGCGACGGGGAGTGTCGGGATTGCCGTCCTGATGCTCCCTGCGGAGTGTTTATTTTTTTATTAAGTACAATTGCATTATATCACAAATTTTTGTGATTGTCAAGAGGTTTATATAAAAAATTTATTCCCCGATTTTTCTCATAAAATCGGGGATTTTTACGTTATCATGCGAACTTATCAAATTTTCTTATGAACGATTGTTGCGATTTTATCAAATATTGCGAACTTTTCTGAAAAAGAAAAATTAGTTGTATTTAATGCTTGACAATACTTTGAAATAATACTATAATAATTGCAGGACTACAGGTTGTAAGTCTGTAATTTTTAAAATAGAATTAGGAGGTCTATATGAGAAAGCTAAATTCAAATCTTTATGAATTCAAGTGGTTAGCAGAGAAAATGAACGAAAAAAATATTCACGTTACTGGAGCTGCCGATAAATTAGGTATATCCCCAAATGCAATATATAATTGGCTTTCAGGCATATACCTTATAGATTCAATTAGACGTCCGAAAGAGAACGATGTTGCAAATTCAATTGCCCGTATGTTGGACTGTGACGTGACTGTAGTCAGGGAAGAGATAAGAAACTACCTTATTTCCGCTGAAAAATTAAATGCAGATAATAGTGAACCTACCTTTCGTTCTGAAGTAGAAGCATTTTCACAAAGAGTTAAGAATTTGACTTACTATAGTAACTTAACACCTCTTTCCCGAAAACAACGTAGATTAATTCGTGCTGCAATTGCCGTACTTGAAGCTATTTAAATCAATCAAACTTTTTTGAAAAAAAGAGCCTGTTTTAATGCAGGCTCTTTTTCTATATGTCATAATCTTTTGCTCTACAACATTTATCTGATCATTGGAAATGTTGATATTTGTATCAACGAACATTTTGCCTATTTATAGGCTTTTATACTGTTGATATTTGTATCAACTATTCATTTTCAATCTCCTACAATGTGTCGGAACTCATGTTTGAATACTTTCGATTATTACGGAGTTCTGACATTTCTTTTGGTGATAAATCAAACGGCACGTCATTAATAATATCCATATCGGTAACAACTTTTCCCGGAAACATAATATACTTCATTTTATTTGCAGAAGCTAATTGTTCCGCTGCCAGTTTTTTAGCATTTACAACCGAATCTTCTATCATGTTATCTTGTTTAACCTCAATAATTTGGTAAGTATCATCATTCATTTTGGCTAAGAAATCAGGATAATACTTCCTTAACCTACCTGAATCTGGATCATAGTAATAAACAGAGAAGTCAGAGTGATTAGACGTAAACATACCTGTAAAATATATTTCTTTTACTTTATCACTCTTTATATATTGATAGAAAAGACTTCGTTCAGGATTGGAATCAAAACAATACGTATCTGCATGAAATGATTTTTTTATATCTTCTTTTGAAAAATCATTCGACTGTTTTGTAACAATCATATTGTCTTGGGCATGAAATTCGTAATAATCGGGATCTTTAGGAGCTTTTAAAAGAGTTACTTCTTTTTCAAAATAGTTATCCTCCGATTCAAGTTTATATAAGTATCTGAACACACAAGGAGTTATAACTTCTTCAATTATCGAATTATATTCATTAACAAGGTCTAATATTTTATCAATACCATCAACTGAGTTTGATATGATTCTTGAAAGCTTTATGCAAGGAATATTAAGGTATCTTGACAACTCAGCTACAAGTGTAATTTTACTATACTTGGTTTTAGTTCTAATATGATTTGCTTCTGTTTTTATTACGCCATTTTCACTTGTAATGCTTTCCTTAGTATAAACATAACTTTTATATTTTTCTAAATCTAATGCTGAGAGGTTAAAATTTATTGGTTCAGTAGGTTTAAGTTCAACACATTTGTAAGTGCGTGAAACAAATTTAAGTTTTATTATTCTTGGTGGAGGAAGGACACGAACTTCACATCTGCGTTTGGGTTTACTATTAGGAATGCTTAAATCCTCAATACTCATGCCGAAGTTGTTATGTAATTCTAAATTCAGAATATCCCAGTTCTCTTTTGAAAGAAAAATCGAAGCTGTTTGTTGAGTATCTGTGATTTGTCTCATACAACGCATTGTGGCTTGAAGTACAAATGTTGCTGAGTTTGGATTTCTGAACATAGCAACAGCAAAAAGCGAACGGCAATCCCATCCTTCTGTGCCTTTTCCAACAAGAATAATAAATTGCTTTTTGTCACCTTCAGAGTTCGGAACATCGAGATCGTAGAACAGTTTGATGTCACTATGTTTTGTATTTCCATTATTTACAAGTATAGTGTTGGTGTCATAGTTTAAATCGCTAAGTATCTTTTCGACAGTCGGTCTTACTACATTTTCAGCTTCATCAATAGAAGCAGCATAAATTGCCATCTTAGGATTTAAATATTCATATTTCTGTCCTCCATATTTTTCAAGGAAAGTTGAAATAGCTTCACGCAGAAAATCCTCATTTTTTACATTCTCATATCCATGTGGATCAGCTTGCTTTAGATATTTATTATGAATAGCATTATACAACGCACAGGAATAAACAACTTCGGGGAGAATCTGACTTCCTACATAGGGCGTTCCAGTAAAATTATAACAAGCTACAACTTTTGTTGCTTTGGCAAGAATATTGATTGTACCTCGCAAACTTGTTTTCCCTGAATCATCATCATCCTTTTTTCCTCTTCGTAATGACTTTTCAAGTTCAGAACCAAACAGATGGTGTGCTTCATCAACATAAACACCAAGTTGTGGCAATCTGCAAAGCTTTTTAAATCGTATGTTGTCCTTTAGAGCTGTTTCATCGAGTATAACATCATCAGACGGTTTTAACTTACTTAAAGCAGCCGGCATCTTATAAAGTCGTTCTTTGGCTGATGGTTCCTTATGTTTTTTCTTAACGATGATTTTTTGAGTATTCGAAATAATGATATTATAATCTGAATCGTTAACTGTATCAAGTGAAATATTAGTGTCGTCAAGAAAATGAAATTTAATATTTGAATCTAAAATCCATGCATATTCTGGTGGAACGACTTTTGATTTATCAAAAGTAACGATACTATGTAATGTTTGAAGAACCGTTTTATCAGGTGCAAAAATTAAAGCATTGTGACAGTATTTCTCATCTTTCGGATATGTTCTTGCAAGTAGAAATTCGTAAAAAATGCAAGTTGCCATTAGATATGTTTTTCCTAATCCCATTGTAAGTGCATAGATGTAATTAGGATACGCTTCTTGATATGCCTTCATTTGCTCGAAAAGATATTTATTCTGATCTTCAGCGTTTCCGGCAGCGTCAAGTAAAAGTTGCTGTCCACTTTTATGAATAGAGTAGTAGGAGCTATCAGAAAAGTCTCCCTCACGATTAATCCACTTGTAGAACATTTCAGAAACTTGCATATTATCGAGAAATTCTTTTATAAAGACATACATTTCAAGAGCTTCAAATTGTGGTTGACGAAGAAAAGCATCTGCATTCTTAGCTTTATCATTGTAGTCTAAAAATTTCTTTGTAAGTTGCCTATATCTTGAACGAATTTTACCTCGATTCTGACTATAGTAATACCAAAGCCATTCTGAAAAAGCAAAATCAAGGGATATTTCTTGTTTTTTTGCTGCCATAATCTTACACCTCCATTTCAAGAGATTCTGAAAGAAGATCTGTAACTTTTACTCGAATTATACCGGCGTTCTTTGGAATGTCATAAATACCTGAAACAAGAGCTTTTTTGTCGGGAATATCAATTATTGAAGGCTGCATTACAGCACCGTCATAATTCCAATCAATCATAATGGAGTCAACGAGCTGTCTCCAATCTTCGACATAGTTATCTTTTTGAAGTGAAAGTTTCTGCATAAGGTTCATTGGATAATATTCACGAATTACGAGTTTATCGCCCTCACGAACAATTTCTGCTTCTGCTTCTCTTTTGAGTTGAAGATCCTTTTTATCACTAAGAATATCGAGTATATCAATATCCCAAACATATTGCGATAATTCTTGAATTATTCCTGCTTTTAAGTCAGGCTCATGTCCCATACAAATTATAGTAATATGTTCAACGGGTTCTTTTATATTTTGAGCTTTTCGCTTTTCATATTCTTTATAAGGCATATTATGTATTAATTCTGCAAGATCAGCTTTTGTCGCAATTCTGTTTACAGGCATGATTTTAACCATTCGTCCATCAAGTTCACCATCCCAAAGATCTCCTTGAGGAAACGGTTGAACACCAAGTGCATCGATTATTATATTCTTTGCTTCAATTGGATTACGGAAGAAATCATAGTTGTTTACATTGTAAACTGTAAAGCCAGTATATTTTATAGCTGAATCTGATTCGCCTTTTTGAGTAGTATCATTTAGTTTCTTTGCTAAATATGTAAGCCTTTTGGTGGTAGTTTGAATAGAACCAAGATTTATATCAGCACCTATAAATCTTCGTCCAAGCTTCATAGCAACAGCTTGTGTTGTTCCACTTCCCATAAAGCAATCAAACACAAGGTCACCGGGGTCAGAGGAGGCTTTTATAATACGCTCGACTAATTCTTCAGGCTTTTGAGTTGGATATTTTCCTGCGATAACCTCAGAAGTATTTCCTTTTGCAACATTAGCAGAGATTTCCCACCAATCGCGAGGTATGCCTTGATTGATATAAAAGCCTTTTGTTTCATCAGAAGTATCTATAATTGTACTGTTACTTCCGGCAAAGTGTTTGTTGCTTACAAAACCATTTTCGTCTGCGTATGCTGCCCATCTTTTTATAGTTGCTTCGCTTACTGGAAAATCCTTACGATCAGGGTGTATTTTATGCTTATTTGTTTTGCTGTAAAAAAGAATAGTGTCATGATCACGACCAAACGAATTGTCTGAGCTTCGTAAAGATGTTCTGTAACACCATACTATTTCATTTCTAAAATTCTGTTGTCCAAAAATCTCGTCCATCACAAGTTTCAAATGAGCTGATTTATGCCAATCACAGTGAACGTAAATCGCACCCTTATCTGAAAGTAAATTTTTCATAATGTTTAATCGCTCAAACATAAACTGAAGGTATTCATCATTAGTCCAAATATCCCCATATTGTTTTTCTTCAAATGAAGATATATCACTTTCTGCAGAACCAACACCCTTAACGGAAATCTGTTTTTTATATTCAGCTTTTGAATCAAAAGGTGGATCAATATAGATAAGGTCTATTTTACCATGAAATTCTTTTAAAAGATGGCTCATAACTTGCAGATTATCGCCCCAAAAAATCTTGTTCATCCATCCGGTTTCAATATCTGGTGTTCCATATATTTCTCTTTCTTGCGCTGGATAATACATTGCAACATTATATGGGCGTTTTCCTTGCCACCATAATGTTGGATAGCCTTGTATTGATTTTTGTGCAGCGGTTTTTTCTAATTCAATCATCCAATTTTTGTTTTCCATGAGTAATTCCTCCATTATCTTTGTCCGCAATAAAACCTAAAATCGCAGTTTCTGCAAACATCTGATTTATTTGCACAGTATGAAAAATCCTTGTTCATTATCTTGTGAACTGTTTTATCAAATGAAGCCATTGTACCTTCGAGGGAAGTTCTTGTATTTTTAAATGTAATTGTAGGTACTTCATCTTCTTTTGAACCAGTGTAATATAGGTGCATTTTACTTACTTTTAATCCAGTTCTTTCTTCAACAAGGTAGGCATATATGTTAAGTTGCCTTCTGTAATGCTCAATTCTATCTTTTCCAGTAACCATATCAGGCTTTTTTTCAGATTTAAAGTCAACTATTTCTACGGTAGAATCATCACCTTTTATAAGATCTATTTTACCTTCAATGATATAATCAGGTTTTACAAGACTTACATCAACCTCTGCTTGCTGTATCATAGACCAATCACCATGCTGCCTTTCAACATATCTTTGGACATGAGAGAGCGCAGCGTCCTGTTGCCTTTCGACTAAGTAGGAGTGTTCCGCTTTGGAGAGTGCTTCATAATTGGTATGAAACCACTTTTCAATGTTTTCTGTTGTGATTGTTTCTGCTTCTCCCCTGAGAACTGCTCTATGTACATCTTCAATTGTTTCGTGAACTAAACGACCAAATAACATACCTCCAGCTCTAACAGGTGTGAATGATAGTTCTTTATAGAATTTGTACTGCATAGCACAAGTCTCGTAAACTGTAATATGTGAAGTGAATGAGTAGGCTGTTTTTATATTCACATCTTTGACATCGTGAAACTCAAATTCATCAATATTGAAAAGAGAACTGCTTGGTTCTACAAGTTCATTATATAAAATCGAGAATGCTTTGTGCGGAGTACGATTTGTTTCATTTGAGGTTAGAATAAGTAAGTCTTGCGCTCTTGAAAAAGCGGTATAGTATAAACGCCAAAAATCATAATACTTTGTTTTATCCATTGGCTCAAATGGCTTACGACTATAATACTTATTTTCAATCTGCATAAGTATGGGATTTTCGTTTTTTACTGGACCTTTTGAATTAAGACCAACAAATACTATAGGAAATTCCATTCCTTTTGCTTGATGAACCGTTAGGAATGATACACAGCCACTGGGAGCGTATTCACTATCATCTTCATATTCAGATATTCCTCCGCCAATAAGAAAACGCAGAAAATTATTAAAAAGCATTTCAGTATTATGTTCTATAAACCTATCACTCAATACGGAAATATTATGTAAATACTCAAACTTGCCGATTATTTGAGAAAATATTGATATATTCCGAAGAGGTCTAACATCTACAACTCCAGATTCAATATCCGTTCCAATTATGGTAGTAAAAGGTTCAAACTCAAAAAGGCGATATAACAGTGTAGAATAAGCATAATCCGTTGTTCCTGAAAGGTTAATATGATTGTTTTGCATTAATAGCAAGAAATTCTTTAGTTCATTATGTTTCGGATCTTCAAGAATTTGAATAGCATATTCAATGCAATCAAAATAATATTTCGAGTAATCAAATCTACTACCATGCAAAAACTTAAATTTATCATCCTCAAGGGCAGCAACATACATAGGAAACATTATTAGATAACAACCAAGGATTAATTTAATCTCATTACGCTCAAAAAACATATTTGAACGTGGTGAGTAAACATTGATTCCATTTTCTTCAAGATAATTGGCAAGTTTTGTAGCTTGTGGACTTTTTACTGATTTGAAAAGAAAAGCAATTTGATTGTAATCACTTAGTTTCCCCGAATTCTTTAGTTCAATTATGAAATCATATATTTTGTTGCACCATTTATCTTCGTCATCATTGGCATATATTTTTATTACTCCCGGACTTGATATATCCTTAACTTTATGGGCGATTATTTCTTTTTCATAGCGAAATCTGCCCCATTCAAACTGATTCTTTTTATCAGAACCATTTGTAGGAAGCATCCACCTATTATAAAAATCTACAATATCACTGTTGGAACGATAGTTTACTACAAGCGGAATGATTTGACATTCATTTTTTGCAAATTTAAATGGAAACTCAAGAATGTTTCGAATTGTAGCCCCTCTAAAACGATATAAACCTTGATCGTCATCTCCAACAACACAAATATTCTTTGTATCGCCACCAAGCATAAACACAATCTGCTCTTGAATGAAATTAGTATCTTGATATTCGTCAATCATAATATGACTGATTTTAGCTTTAATTTCTGAAAGTATATTCGGATTGTTCTTTAGTAAATAGTACGCTTCACTTTGAATAGAAGCGAAGTCTATCATATTATTCTCTTTCAAAATGTCACGATAAGTCTTATAAACATTTCCAAGTATTTGAATATTAGGATCAGAATCTTGTATAAGTAATTTAGGCTCAACAAGTTCTTCTGTCAGGTTATTAACATAGGTACAAATATCAGCTGCCTGTTGCCAACTTGAATTATTACCAAAAACAATATCAAATCCCTCTATTTTCTTAAATCTACTATAAAGATTCTGATAAATGGTATATTGTTGATCGAAAGAATCCAATAATCGGTAATTACGCTTTAGATTTGAAAATTCTATATGTTCTCTAATTATTCGCAAACAAAGTGAATGAAATGTACCAAGATACATTTCGTTTATATTAACCGACACATTGCGAGATGCAAACTCATTTGTAATTCTCGTTAGTAATTCTTTAGCTGCTTTTTCTGTAAATGTTGCAATGAAAATGTTTTCGGGTTTAACTCCACACTCTTCAATTAAATATATAGCTCTTTGAACGAGCGTATATGTTTTGCCTGTTCCGGGACCGGCTGTAATAAGCACTGGACCATTAACCGCTGAGATTGCTGAACGTTGATTAGCATTTGCATTTCCAAAGTCAAACATAACCGAACACCTCACTATTGAAAAGAATTCTTTAAGTACAATTAATACTCATCGCTGTTTTGTAATAATAACACTTGCCAATCTAAGATTATAAATTATTTATTATAATCTATTATATATCAAATAATCAAAAGCAACAATGACTGTGTTCTGAAATTAATACTTCTGAAATAATTTTAGCCGAATTAACCAATATACAAAGGTTTCAATTAGTCAAAGTCACAAATATTTGTGATTGTAAACGAAAAAAATATCGTTGATATTTGTATCAACGAATAAATTCAAAAAATCACTTATTTGAAAAAGAAAATCATTTGTTATCGTTAATTATCTCAGCTATTTTATCTATAACAAGACTTTTACTTGTTGAACTTGAGCTTTTTATCGGAAAACATTCCATTAAGTAGTCACATTCATCACACTGGCATTCTATTCCTTCATGTTCACCGTTTCCTTTACAGCCTTTACCACCTAATGATGGATTAAGCTCTATATCCTCTATATTCATGAATTACACCCCCAGTTCTTTGACTTTAGTATAAAACCGGTTACGTTTTATATTAAGTATTTTCATGGTTGCAACCGCAGTCTGATCGCCGTTGCGCCATTTCTTACACTCAGCTCTGAACTTATCTTCATTGAAAGGAAGAGGCTTACGTCCTTTATACTTGCCTTGCTGCTTCGCAATAGCAATACCTTCACGCTGCCTTTGCAGGATAGTCTCCCTTTCAAGCTCTGCCAGAGCTGCGAATATCGTTAACATAAAACGTCCGGTGCTGCTATCGGTGTCGATTTTCTCCTTTAAGCTGATCAGACCTACCCCTTTATCGGTCAGTTCTTGAACGATCTGTAGCATATCTCTTGTACTTCTCGCAAGTCGAGAAAACTCTGAAACAACAATTACATCACCCTCACGCACATATTCAAGCATAGCTTGCAGCTGCGGACGATTGGTGTCTTTACCACTCATTTTGTCGATGAATACTTTTTTTATTTTTTCAGTATAGCTTTCAAAGGATTGTAGCTGCCGGGCTTCATTCTGTTCCTCAGTAGAAACACGGGCATATCCAATGTAGGTTTTATCCATATTACTTTTCCTTTCCGTTGATATTTGTATCAACGATAATTTTGATATTGACAACGCCCTTGATTTGTAATATAATAAAAAGGTTTGAAAGTATCAAACGGTGGCTTGGGATATTCTTATTATAAAGGAGTTTTTGTATGCGAGAATTTGAATATGTCTCAAGAAAAGAAGCTGCTCCACACAAGGATAATCTAATCAACCTTATTAAAGCAGTTCAGAAAGAAGTTAAACCTTATTTAACGTTTCGTTTTGATTTTATAGGGAGTTCAAGCCGAAACATGATTACACGGGAAGTAAACGGCAATATTGGATATGACTTTGATCTTAATATAGAGCCTAATGATCCCGACGAAAAATACAGTGCAGAACAGATACATAGCCTAATTTTTGAAGCTTTTCAAAAACACAAGGGTAAATATGGCTATTCAAAGATTGAAAATTCTACAAGTGTAATCACTATTAAGGCGGTTGACAAAGTAAACAGCCGGATTGAACACAGCTGCGACATTGCAATAGTATATAATTGCGGTAATGGTCAGCAACAGTACATACGCTGTTATAAAGATTGGCGGCTATATTACCGTTGGGAATATCGGGATAAAGCTTATGATATAGATGAGAAATTACAATGGATTGAAGAAAATAGGTTGAAGCAGCAACTCCGTGACCAATATCTCATTAATAAAAGCAGAAACAATAATCCTGAGAAACATTCCCGAACTATTTTTGCAGAAACAGTTAATAATATTTACAACGAGTACCGAAATAGGCGCAAATAATCAAATTGTGTCCTTTTAGAGTGCTCAAATAATAGCGGACGTTTATTAATGCGAATATAGACTTTATTCGGACATATTCTGCACATCCTCTTAGAGTAGGCTCTATCAGGATAAATCTATTATACCATAAAAAGAAAGCCAGAGCAACCATACTCTGACTTTCTTTTTTATTAGATACAAAAACGCCCAAGTAAAAAGGAAATGAAATTAACCTTTTTATTGGACGTTTGAGGTGTATTGTTTTGTTCTTTATTAATCATATCAGTTACATAGGCAATTAACTGCTCAGGAGTTGGCTTTTCTCCATTAGAGCAAATCTGACGCCATCTGTCATATATTTCCTTGTCAGTGCTGTTATAGCATTCGTCAATTAACTCCTGTATCACATCTCTTACCTCAGATAAGGGAACGCCGAATTCGTATGCAGCTCTTTTTAGTCCTTTTTTGATTGTGTTCATTGTAGATACCTCCATAATTAAGATGATAGTATCATTATAACACACGATCTGATAAAAGGCATCAGAATAAAAAAAGGGAAAAAGTCGAATTATGTCGAATTATTTCGATTTGGTTGATATTTGTATCAACTTTCTTGAAAAAGAAAACACATTAGTTACCATGACTTTAAATGCGTTTTTGTGATATCAAAGTGAACATACGATTGTGAACATCTATGTTTATCTGCTTCATCAGACTATTATCCAATACTTCGCCATTTTCACAAGCTGATTTAAGCCTTCCACATAACAGAAAGCTTGTTATATCTTTTGGTATTGGTTCATTAATTTTTTCGGCAGGTTCCCATTCAAAGTATCCTCCACTATAGAGTAGAATTGCAAGCATAATATCCTGAACCTGTTCAGGAAGTTCATTAACTATACTTAACCATTCTTCCGTATTCATTCGCATATACTTAACGAATTGAAGATAGAACAACAGGTTAAACTTTACAGCAGATAACATTTCTTCATATATATGCATATCAAGCTTCACTTTCTGAGAATGATAATCTTCCCAACACTTTGCTTCACGATAGCATATTCGAGTAAGGATATAAGCAATTCTTCTGTTTGGCAAAATTTGCATAGTACACCCTCAATTTTTATACATCTAAGAATTTTTCAATAACGATCATAATTTCCTCAAGTCGCTTACCGCCAATACCTTTGATTTTACTCAGCTCGACTTCCAGTGCAGGAAGATCTATCGTTTTACCTTGTTCTCCGAGTAACTTATCTCCGTACTGGAGAATGAACTTAGTCAGAGTTTCACGATCCATTTTCTTTATCTTTTTATAAGTATCTCTGTCAATTATTTCTCTATCTGCCATTATTTACTCCTTATCGTTTCTATGAAGATATTTTATAAATGGTTCCTTATTTACACCATACTTGCTTAGAAGTTCGACAATCTCTGAATAACTTACCTTACCTAAGTTTCTAATTTTATCGAGTTCTTCTGGAGAGACAACAGCTACATCACGTAGAGTTTTTAGACCATATCTATGCAAACAAGAATAAGCTCTGGTTGTTAGAGGAAGATCTTCCAATACTATATGCGGAAGCTCCTTCAGTTCCTTAAGCGCAGCTGTTCCTTGTCTCAAAGAAAAATCCTTTTCTTTTTCAAGCATACTGTGTCCGTCTTTGTATCCGTCATTATATCCGTTCTTATATCCTATTTCATACCCTTTTTCTTTACCATCATCTAAGAGCTTATTTTCGTAAAACTCAAATCCATGTGCAAGAATATAAGTGAAAGAGCAGTTCTCAAGCTTAGATAATACCCGTTTCCTAATTGTTGTAAAACGTGTATTAGTGATATGATATTTTTCACAGATTTTATTGATGGCAAGATTGTCACGATAATACAAGTGAAAAATTTCAGCTTCATCACTTGACAAATGTTTATATACGAAATACTCAAACAAGTATAATACATCAGCTCTGCCATAATAGACTGATAGATTGTGATCAAAATGATCTCGGCTATGCCCAAATTTTATAATATCAGAAAAAACGTTGATTGGATAGGATTTTCGCATTTCTTTAATATTAACCATACATATCACCACATCAAATATATAAAGGGAAATTATACCTATCATTTATTGTTTACTTGTCACTTTAATTATGTCCACATAATTTCCTACCACGCTTGCTAAGAGCATTAATAACTTCGTTATAATCAGATTCGCCTAAACCTTTTAGTTTCTTTAGCTTTTCAGGAGAAAGAGTAATAATGTCAGCCAATGACTTAATTCCATTATTTGATAAAACATTACAAACACGCCAAGATAAACCCAAATTAACAGTACTTAATAATGAAATGTTTTCTTCATTAGGACTACTGTTTTCGTCTGAACATTCTACTGTATTCTTTTTTAGATAAGTTTCATAATAAGATGGATAATTATATATAGGTGCATCGGTATCTGTTACTATTCCATCATTAGCAGAATAGATATAATATAAATCAGAGATAGTTGGATCAGATAACCACTTCATAATATCCTCTACAGCTAACTCTGCGTAACTCCAAGTTGAATATTCACCTAAGAGTAATTTGTGCTTATTAATATCTTTTGCAATCACAACAGCTTCCTTCTTAGCATATTCCTTTAATTCCTTAGGCAAGTCTTTAGTGAAAAGCCATTCTACCGAAACAATGTTGTCCATTATAATTCCATCACCGTTTTCTGTTATTAAACATTTCATGGCAATTCACCTTCACTTTCATCAACCGCACATACAACATCGGCACGGGTATTCATAACGATATAAGCATTGATTTTATGTTGCTCTGCAAACTCTTTAGCCTTTTTAATTGCTTCTTTCTTGTCTTTAGCTTCAATATTATGATTTAGATTTTTTGAATAAAATGCGTAAATAGGCATTATGGATACCTCCTTAGCGTTGATATTTGTATCAACTTATATTGCTTTATTGAAAAAGAAAAGTTATTCTTTATCACCAAATGTTTCGGTATTAGCTAATAATCCTTCATTCCTGAGCTTGTAAATAAAAAGGTCCATTAAATACTCAGGCGGCTGTCTTACCCCGCCCTCCCAATTCTGTACGGTTCTCAAAGGTATATTAAAGTAATTTGCAAACTGAGTCTGATTAAACTCTGTTTGTGAGCGTAATTCCTTAAAAGTCATTTGACCATCTCCTAATATTTTTTATAATTATACACCCATTAGGTGTAACTGTCAATGCTTTATTGAAAAAGAAAAAACTTTTGTAAACATCTACAAAATGCAAGTGCATATATTGTGCAAGTATACGAAAATACACCCAATGAGTGTAATTTTGAGCCAAAACCATTGACTTATACACCCAATGGGTGTATAATATATATAGAGGTTGAGATAAACCACAAGGAACTTGAAAATTAAATAGCTGACCTATCAGGCTACGGGGAGTAAGGAGTATATCATGAAAAAGAAGTTATACGAAATCGAATCAAATCGCTATTTTAAGAGCGTTGAAAGCTTCTATGCTTACTGCGAAAGGTTTTGTAAAAAACACAACATCGAGTTAACAGACTGGATGGAGAGCCTTGAACAATTTGTAAATCCTATAAATAGATGTAACAGCCGTGACGAACATAAAGATTGGGAACAGCCACAAAAGGAAATTTGCAAAATCCAACCTTATGAATGGCAGCTCTTTTTACAGGACAGTTACAATTTCATCATGGAGTTCGACTTTACTGACGAGAAGAGCGGACATGGTTACCTGTATTTGATAGAATATAAGCGATAAGAAGTAATAACGCAGTTGACCTATCGACTATACCGGGGAGAAAGGAAATCATCATGATCACAAAGGAAGAGTTTAAGAAAATGGAACTTGATATGACCTATGAAGAGTACAAGGCTTGCTATTGTAAAGAATGTAGCAACAAAGGCAATTGTAAGTGCTATCACGATTACAGACGTTTTCCTCGGAGTGCAGGCGGTAATGCGCTTTGCCCAAACTTAAATAAATAAAAAGAAGGCAGCTGTCCTATCGGCTACACGGGGAGAAAGGTACCATTATGAACTACAAAGAAGCAGTAAAAGAACTGGACAAAATGCGAAGAAACAACGAAGTTTTATTCAGAATGGCTATAAGTCATCTTATGGACGTAGGAATAAGAAATCTGACCGACGAAAACGTCGAGTATACTTGTCAGGAAATCATGAAAGAGGATGATAGTCATTCCTTTATGACAAATGAGTTTTCGTGTGAAATAGTAAGAGTTGCTGCGAAAATCGCAAAGATAGATCACACCTATGTTCTTGCGTATATCGGAAAGAACATTAAATACGACGTAGTTTAAGGCAATAGGAGCTGAGCTAACGGCAGGACGGGCAGAAAGGAAAGAACTATGAAAGCAATCTTAATTACACTGGACGAGCAGAAGATAATCGAGATAGAAAATGAGCTTGAAGCACTACAAAAAGCAGTTGACGGTTACATCGAGACTGTCACTCTGGTTCCTGATAAAGTAGATATGATTGTCAATGAAGAAGGACTTATCAGGGAAATGAAACAAAATACTGTTGCAAGTGTCATTGCAGGCACTTACATAGTCGGTAACGCACTTATCGTAGGTGTTAACGGTGAGAACTTTTGTGATGTTCCAGACGAATGGATAAGGTGTTATCAGTAAAATACGAAGAATATGCTGACCTATCGGCTACACGGGGAGAAAGGACTTATACTATGAACACTATGGAAATCAGGGAACTCTGCATAAAGAATAATTGGTTCACAAATGGCGATAACGAACAATACGAAACACTTTTCGATAGGGTAAGCAAAGGTGCTGATATTGAAGAAATAGCAACCATTATATGGATATGCTCCTCAAATGTAACAAAAGAAGAAGTTAAGAAGCAACTTATAGCTTATGAACCGCACCTGAACAGAGAGCGAATAAAAATGGTAAGAGCTATGGAGCTACTCGCAAGATCTGTCAATAACGAAAGAGTATTCAGAAGTTGGCTTGTCACTGGAGTTGCAGACGGAGACATTAATGAAGAAACCAAAGACTCTGACCTTGAGGACTATACCGAAGATGATGAATTTGCAGAGCTTATGGACACATTCGTTGATATAATGTATAATGCAAAGAAACATGGCGGTATATACTTTGACGGAATATCAAGCGAAAGAGAATAAAGTCAAAGCTGTCCTATCGGCTACACGGGGAGAATGGAGCGTATCATGAAAGAAAATAAGTTAGTTCCAATGCCGGGCAGTGAACAACTTGCAGAACTTAAAGAAGAATATGGAAAATATAAAGTAACCTTTTTAGAAAAAAATCCCGATGGCAAGTGGATTGAGGATTACTTTTCAAATAACGGAAAAAGCTTTTCCTATGAAGATGCTAAAGAAATCGCAGTTGATATTAGCAAACATGGTTGTGACGGAATACCAATTAAAGATGTGAAAATCGAGAGGATAACCTAATGAGAAACTGACCTATCAGGCTACGGGGAGAACGGAGCATATTATGAAACGACTGGAAGTTGAATTGGCACTCGCAGCAAGAGCTTATTTAGTGATTCATGGAGTTGAATATGAAAATGTAGGCGGTAATAATATAGAGGGATACTGCTTCGTTCCTGTCAAACATGACGGGTGGGCAATATTAAAATACAATCAGCTGCTAAATAGTAATTACACTATACGAATAAAAGACGAATACAAGAAGTATCATCCAAATATGTAATAAGATGAAAGGAGCTTATATTATGTTAAGCAAAGAAACGATCATACAGAATATGCTTGCTACTCTCGGAGAGCTTCAGGCAAACTCAGCTGCACCGATGAGATTATATAATATGTTGTGTAACAAACTTTCCGTTTACTGTGAGATTTTAGAAGATGATATACCTGAAGAATACGTCAATCAGATTGAGGAATTTATAGAACTCTGTTAAGCAGGCATAAAAAAAGAGCAAGGCAGTGACCTTGCTCTTTTCATTTATAGGCTATGACAGATATTATTATCATGTGCAGGGGATAGTAAACGTAGAAGAACCAACGATTGATTTTCTTTTTCAATGGAGTGCTGCAGCGTTCACGCTTACCGTTATATAAAAGTATCAGGATCAGAGCGAGAAGCGCACCATAGTTGAGAGTGAAATATCCGAAACTATCATATAGTTTCAGGAACGTCACCGGCAGAATAATTAATGTCGTTGATATAAATAGCAACGTCATTTTCATAATGTCTTTATTGAAAAAGAAAAAAATTATTGTCCATACCGGGATAATCAACCCCCAATCTACAAACTGAGTAAATGATATTGTTATCACGGTAAAGACTACTTTCAATGCAGCATTCAGCTTACTGTTAGTCAGGATAAGTAAACATATAAAGGCTAATAGTAAGCTGAATAAGAAGTTGAGATTCTGCAGGAGGTGAGCTGTACTGGAAGGAGCTGCACCATATACAAGTATATAATATGCAGGCTGACTTATGGCAGCAAACAACGAAAGTCGCAATATATATTTCTTCTTATCATGCGTATATCTGAAACCCTCTGCAAGAAAATAACACATAACAGGAGCTGTTATTTTTCCTATGAGTCTCATTATATAATATAGTGCAGAACCATACGGAACGAAAAGCTCTGCAATATGATCTATGGTCATAGCTATAATTGCTATGACCTTTATTTGTGTTGCATTCAGCTTTGTCATAACTGGAAAACTCCATTAGGAAGATGATCAGCGTTACGATGAATGTTCTCTTTGCTTACAAGCTCCTGAACGTAAGTGCCAGCATCTACCTGTTCAGCGATGGCAATAGCACCACTGAGGGACCGCAGCTCCTGTTCAGCTTCTTTTGCTATGCTCTTGGCTACATCGAAATCTTGTTTAGCCTGATCAGTGAATGCAAATAGTTCAATATAATTATTCTCAGTAATGTGCGGAAAAGCTTCACGGAATTTTTCAGCTTGCTCTTTTGAAATATACTTCGACTCTTTACCTTCATACAGAACCGAAAAGGCTTCTTTACCTCTTACTAATCGCTGATATTTTTTCATTGCTTCATCGGCAGCTTTGTCTTTTTCCTTATAGTCAAGCTCCTTAAGTTCAAATTCTTTCTTCATGGACTCAATAGTTTCGCCCTCACTAATTTTCTTATTCAGCAGCAGCAACTTGTCAAGTTCTTCATCGTTTGTCCATGTGAAAGGTTTGAATTTATGCATCTTTTGATAAGGAAGAAAACCTTTTTTGAATGTTACAGTATAGAACCTAATTGTTGTAAGGGTTTTATAATTTGGAAGATATTCTGCATTAGGCTGCTCAATTTTCTCTTTCAGATCTTGCTCAAACTTAATGCGGAACTGGATAGCATTCTGCAATGAACGCTCATTATAATCTTCACCGAGTGACTTCAATCTGATATATCGTTCAGCCAAAGGTGGCTTAACTGATACATATTTTCCAAAGCGAATTTTGTATTTAAGCTCTTCAAGTTTCTTGTAAAGCTCATTAATATCATCACAGGTAACAATTAACCTGTCAATATCCTCCATGAGCTTCTTACGATTACTTTTCTCAGGTGAGATATATTCGTGTTCCCAGTTTCTAATCTTCTCCACATAACATTCCTGAGCATCGAATCCATTTTCTGTTTCAACAAAAGGAATATTATTCTCTTCCATTTTATTCTGGACAAAGGCTTGTTTCTCAGAGTCTGAGTAGAAGAAAGACTTATGAGGTGAGGATTTTTCTTTTTCAAGTTTGTTGATTTTCTGATTGGCAGATTGAAGCTTTATGTTCAGATTTCGTACTGTGTTCTCAATTTTATCAGTAGAACCTAC
The DNA here is from genome assembly GCA_017557525.1 of Lachnospiraceae bacterium. GTDB lineage: Bacteria > Bacillota > Clostridia > Lachnospirales > Lachnospiraceae > RUG11977. Next base: position 44,929 of record JAFYYN010000173.1, on the reverse strand, counting down.
ATTCAAAACATTTTTTAGGTGCTTACGAATATTCTGCTCATCTTTTCTTATCTTGTATTCTTCAACACTCATGTGCTTATAAGTCGCATTCATATCTTCACGATTATGACCACGTCTGTTAAGTATGACTTCCATTGCTTTTCTTTCAGAAGCCTCCCACGAAACCAAACAGTTAAAATTTTTGCTGTTTGTTTTAAATCCCTGTTCAGCTAAAGCAGCTTTCATCGAAACGCCCTTTGAAAGTCCGTTGACTCTGCCTTTTGTATAGTAGGGGATAAAGTCAATATGTATATGAGGACTTGCTTCGTCCATGTGCAGTACAGCATTGAAAACGTAAAGGTTTGGATTACGTTCCTGAAACTCCTTCATGTATTCATCGAGTAACTGCTTGACTTCTTCACCACGCTCACTTCCACATGGTGAATCATCAAAATTGCCAAACTGTACAACTGACTCGTAGAAAATTTCTTCTCGTTTTCCTTCGTTGATGTGCTCAAAATAATTTTTTATTTTTCGACAAGGACGAGATTGTTTCTTGTTGTATTCTTCAACAGCCTCGTCAAAAAGTTCGTGATATGCTTCTCTTATATCCTGAGTTTTGTAATAGATGTTGTCTTTTTCTTTTTCAGGATCGACGTTCGGAGCTGTAAACTTTCTATTGTTGTGTTGAACATTTCCGCCATGTTCTGCGCTTGCTTTACCGAGTGTGAAGCTGATGCTGTATGCGCCCACTTTTATCAGTTCCTCCTTTATTTTTTCAATTCTGTTCTAATATTCGGAGAATATTAGCGACTCAAAAACCGCTGTGCGTACACAATGGTTTTTGAACCCAATAACTGTTTTGGATGATAAAAAATATTAATTTTTTACCCTCCAAAACAGCCGCAGCAACAAGTGCTGCTTTTGGGCAAGGACACATTCCTTGACTTTTGTTGAACTGCTCTTAAAGGCAACTCCTTTTTACATTTAAGAGCAGTTCATATCGTTCCACTTTTTTGGGGAAATTCCCAAACCCTTTTACGTTTCCGTTATTTTTTCGTTACGAACACAGAATGCATTTTTGACATCAAGAAAATAATCTTTCGGCATTTCTTGTGCTGCCGAAATATATGTGGAAAGTAATTTAACAAATATTATCATATCTGTTTCATACATATTTAGTGCAACCATTTCTTCATTATCCCTGCCAAAAACTCTTCCGTACTTTAATATTTTTTCTCTCACTCTCTCTGCATATTCTTTATACTTATGAGCTGTTTCTGTTTGAGAATAACAATCCATGACGTAGAGTATTCCTTCAATCTGATCTCTTGATAACAGTAAATTCGTATAGGTCTTGTTGTAACTCATATCTGTTATCTCCCACCAAGAGAATTATAATTTGAATTCTCTTTTGAAATTTTTTCTTTGATTTCACTTATAATTTTAGGTTCTTCTGCAAGAAAATCTGGGTGCTTTGTTTGATATTCAAGACGTTCATTCCAGTCTTTAAAGTTGTGAATATCGAGTTTATCTTTCACAGAGTCCGAGCGTGTAAGCTCATTCAGCCTTTCAAATTTTCTTCCGGCATCGTCATTATCAACAGCAGAGATAACATGAAGTCCCTGCGCTCTGAGCTGTTCGACAACAAAGTTTTTTAAGCCTGCCATAGATACAAGCATTGTACCTTTCAGCCTTGACTTATCGGTACACATTGTATAAAAACTCATGAGGTCTATTGCGCTTTCAAATACAAAAGCTCGAACTGGTTTGGCTTCTTTGACCGGAACAAATTTGAAGAAAGTCTCACCGGTTCCGGCTACTGTTCCTTTGAATCTTTTGTTAATATCAAGTCCTTGAACCTCGCCGCCTACTTCGTTTCCATTTTCATCTTTGTGTACAAAAACTGCATTAGCTCTTTTGTAAGTTACAGGTTGATCTTGAAGCTTGCCTTTAAATTCCACCTGTGTCTGATAAAGCAATTTCTCATTTACAAGCTCACGGATAACATCATTTGATATGTGCCTGCCGGTATGAAGATAACCAAAAACTCTTCTTTGTGTTGGAGCGTGTTCAGGCATTTCTATTTCTTTTTTCTCTTTTGGTTCTTGTTGCTTTTGTGGGGCTGCTTTCACAATTGGCTTCTTCTCTGTTCGTCTGTCAGATGAACGAGTTTGTGAAATATCCTGTCCTGTCAATTCATAAACAGCTTCTTTAAATGTTTTATCAAGTATCATTGTCAGACAATCAATTGAGTTGTTTCTGCGTCCTACTTGCTGATAATGAGAAAACCAACTGTTGCTTTCTGTATTTATAACTAATCCTTTGATTTCGTTTACATAAGTCTCTCCACATATCTTTTTCAGAGTATATCCGCTTGTTCTGAAATAGTCTGCAAGGTCTGCGGTTCGAGCTTTTTCAATAAGTTCTTTGTTTTCAATATCGGTCATTGCTTTACCTCCTAACACTGATTGATTGATGATACTGTCAAGCAGTATCGACGGATTTATGTGTGGTGTTTCAGTCATTTGGTACACGACTTCCATATCTCTATTGTAGATTATAATATCATTCATTTTATTTGATTGATAAATCATATCAAGTGAATTTGCAATGTTTTCTACAACATAATCATGAAAATCCTTTGGAACAGTTCGGGCAAGTTTGCCCTCTTGTTTTTCTTTTTCGTATCGGTCCTGAACACTTTGCCATGATATTTCTTTTGGTGTTGCCATTACCTGAGCTTCAAGTTTGTAACCACGAGGATTAAGTAAATCATAATTCTGAAAAGCTGCATTTGGAGATTTCATTGAGCTTTCAATTATCATATTAAATCTTTTTTCACCAAGTTCATCAATAAGTCTATCAACAACTGCACCTGCAAACTCGTTTGTGTTTTGTCCGTATGTTTCAGGAACTTTATTAAGTTCGGCTGCATCAGGGTGATATTCTCTGAACTTGTCAATATCAATATGAGCAATGTTTTTTCTAAATCTTATATCAGCTTCTTTATAAAGTGAGGACTTTCCCGCACCGGGCTGACCACCAAGAACTATGGCTGTTGGATTCTGAACGCTGCTTATTTCATCTGTTACTCTGTTCTTAATCTTTTGGTAAGCACGTTCATACTGTTCTGAAGAAAAAATTATATCCTTATCCATAAATGCTTATCTCACTTTATTAGGTTTCTGATTTCATCAACCTTTGCTCTTACAGCTTTAATGTCCTCCATACTGTCGCAGTCAACAGTATCACGACCTAATTTACGCAGCTCTTGATACTTTATTACCATAGGATGATCTTTCTGAGTAAGCAAATCAATATTATTATTTTCAAGATACCAATAAAAATCAGCATCGACCATTTCAATATAATGATCCAGTTCAATTAAAGGCTGCATCAATCCTTTTTGTGCTTTGAACCGCATTTCAATTTCTGCTTTGAAAGCATTTACCTTATCAGTAATGTTTGATACCTCACGCTCAGTCCTGCACAAATCAATGAATGTATTCAGGAACCCTTCGAGCTGATTATAAACCCAAACGTAATGATTATTATCATTAAATTTGGAAATTTCTTTGGTCTGTATATAATCCTCATACAAATCCTTTACTCGATTTGCGTTCATTTTAGCGTTATCTTTCGCTATAGTTAAATCTAACTCTGTCATAGATTAACCTCCTTATAACTAACGAGCATTATTCAAGTATGCGTTCAATTTATCAAGTCTGCTCATATAGTCTCTTATCTGAACTGAACTGCTACACTGAGCTGCTGCTTCATAAATGCTCCAAACATCTTTACAGCATTTAGACATAAAGTGATCCGGTTCGGTAACTGGATTGATGTTATGATTTGCTAAAAAGGTGTAATAGTGATTAAGGATTGTATTTGCATATATTCTCAAATCACATCTTTCCATACCTAAGTATAAGTTTTCAAGTTCCTCATTTTTGTGCTGCACTCTCATGGCAGCTTCGACCTTGGATAGAACTAAGTCGGGAATATATTCAGGTGGCTTTCTGACTTCCATTTCCCAATTCTCTATCGAGCGTTTGGGAATGCCAGTAATATTTGCAAGCTCTGCTTGTGTTAGGTCAAAGCTCTCACGAATCTGTTTGATTGTCATGCTTATTACCTCCTTAAACGTGATAAAAAGTGATATAATTTTTTTCTTCAATATGATTATACCACTCATTGAGAGGTAAGTCAACATATATCTAAGAATATTAAGAAAGAATTTACAATTGTTGGCGTGACTATACAAGCACTATACACTCAGCATAGTGCTTGTTAATCACTGGATACAGCCTATATGCTATTGTACTCTGATATGTCCATATCAGCGTTATCATTAACGTTTGTATCCATTTTTTCTGTTTCGTAGTCCTTAAAATCGTCTGCGCCTGTAAGTTCTTCTCCATTATCGAGGAAGCCACCGGCAGTTAATTCGTGTTCGAGTTCTTCAAACGCTTTAAGAGTATTGTTGTACTCATCTTCACCGGGGAAAGGAGTTTTAACTCTCTCCTGAGACTGCTTATAGTCAAGGTTCAGCTTTTCAATGACAGCAGTATCTTTTTCAATCTGTCTCTCAATACCTTTATCAAAGAAATTAAGTAATCTCTGATAATTGTCAGAGTTTTCTCCAACACCGCACTCAATACGATATGCTGCAGCACGTTCACCTTGTATTGCAAATGCTGGATGTGCACGATCTTCAGTAGTTGCAAGTGATATTTTGAATCCTTCTATATAAAATTCAGGATTTCCGTCAAGAGGTCGAGCAACTTTCAAGCTTACCTTATCTGCCATATATTTATTGGCTCTTGCCCTGTCAGAAGTGACATTGCCTGTATGCATTTTGATTTCAATAGACTCCATTTTGTCATTCCTACGCATGGATTTTGTGCGTTCAAGGTCTTTTTGCGCTCCGGCGAGTAATTTCTTTGTCGCTTCAAGCTTATCAGGTATTTCTTTCAGATTACGCTCAATTCTTGTAGTTTCATGATTGTATTCAGATCTGACAACTTGCATTTCGTCGATTTTATTCTTTAATTCTGAATACTCTCTGAGTTTCGGATTACCCTCCGCAGCAGCTTCGAGTTCACCGAATGTAAGAACCTTTTCGTCTATATCCTCAGATGTGCGACTGATGTTACTATCGTTCCAAAGCTGTGCTATACCTCTTGCCTTATCAGTAACGCCCTGATATAAGTAACTATCGAGAGTACCCTTTGTAACGTAATTTAGTATCTCAACTTCTGCGTTGAGGTTGCCCTGACGGACAATTCTTCCTTCACGTTGAGCAAAATCACTTGGTCTCCACGGTATATCGAGATGATGTAATGCATAAAGGTGTTTCTGAATATTAGCTCCTGTTCCGATAGTTCCTGTACTTCCAATGACTATACGGTATTTTGCTTCATTAATATCCCTAAACACGTCAGTCCTGTTTTTTGCATCGGATTTCGGAGCAAATATAATTTCATCTGCCTTTACGCCCTTTGCGATAAGTTCTTTTCTGATGTATTCATAAGCTGAGAACTTTCCATCATCACTATTAACTGCAATATCTGAAAAGATAATCTGTACCGCCTTGTCATCATATCTATCGTGATATCTTTTAGCTGTTTGTCTGACACACTCATCTATTTTTCCAGATTTATCATCTTCAAGGAACCCGTCAGGAAGAAAACCTTCATTTTTGAGCCATACAGCAGCAACAGCCTTATTTCCTAAACCTACCAATCGAGCTTCGCCTGTGATTTTTAACAGGTTATCTTCATCAGGTCTGACGTTACCGCTCTGTATTTCTCTGCCACGTCTTGCAAAGTCTTTTACTATCTCACGCTGTTCAGGTGTAGCATCAACCTCAATTATCTGCGGTTTACCGCCTTTAATTTTCGGCACTACTATATTAGAATTTGGATCAGCAATCAACTTTTCGAGTGCTACAAGGTCTGCAAACTCTTTGTACATTTTCATCAGCTCAGGACGGTTCTTAAAGCCTGCAAAACAAGTTTTCAGTTTCAGTTCGCCTGTTGCTGTTTTCTTGTTCTGAGTTTTAATCATTCCGAATGTAGCTACCCAATCATCAAATCGAGAGCAGCCACAGTTTTCAAGCAAATCAGGACGAAGATAACGTGTCATTACGTATAGTTCTGACATTGAATTTGATACTGGAGTACCTGTTGCAAAAAGAATATGACCATTGCCAAATTCATTATTGAAGTAATCGCACTTCATGAGCATATCACCTGAACGTCCGGACTCATTTGTATTAACGCCCTGCACATCGCCCATCTTAGTTGATACATAACCGTTTTTATAGGCATGAGCTTCATCTGCCACAAGGTAATCAAAACCAAGCGATTCAAAGTTTAACAGGTTATCTTTACCTCTTGATTTTGACTTTGGATTCATAATGTTCTCAATCTGACGTTCTGTTTTAATAATGACAACTTCCAATTCCTTTACAGACGGATCTCTACGACCTGTTTCACGTTTCCTTTCTTCAAGGTCGTTTCTCATTTCTGCTATCTTCTTGTCGAGATATTCAGCCTGATATTCAGGAGACATAGCCAGCTTTTCAAACTGTTCCTGTGACATGATTACAGCATCATAATCGCCTGTTGCAACTCTTGCTGTGAATAATTCTCTTTTACTTTCATCAGACAAATCCTTATTATCAAGTAAAAAGAGCTTTGCATCGGGGAAACTCATTCTCCATTCACGTTCTGTTTGCTCTGTAAGTGGTTTTGGAACTACAACACAAGCTTTGTGTATAAGACCAAGCTCTTTTTTCTTCATTACCGATGCTGCTATTACCGCAGACTTACCGGCACCTACGCAGTGTGCGGCAAGAGTGTTACCGCCGTATATTGAACGGGCAATGCAATCGAGCTGATGTTTACGAAGATTAAACTTGTTAGACAATCCCGTAAATGTAAGGTGCGAACCGTCATAAGAACGTCCTACAATACTGTTAAACCTCTCATTATATCGCTTAACATATTTTTCCTTGCGCTCATCTGTTGCAAATATCCATTCATGGAACGCTTTTTTGATTTCCTTTGCTTTTGACTGCGCTATTTTGGTTTTATAGCTGTTTATTACAGATTTGAGCTTTCCTTCCTTTTGTGGATCAGGAATATAATCGAATACCTGAACTTTACGCTGATTAAGCAGATTTTCAATAATACGATACATATTCATATCTTCTGTACCGTATGTAGATATTTCATTTGTATTAAATATATCTGTTGATCTGCTGCGAGCACTTCCGACCTTGAACTGACCGGTGACATTTGAAAACTGAACACTGGAGTCCTTAGAATCATATTTACCTCTACCACTGAGAGAACGTATAAATTCTTCGTAATCCTCAGTATCAATCCAAGTACAGCCGAGGTCAGCACTTATTTCTGTAGCTCCTATATCTTCAGGAATAATTTCCTTTAAGGCTTCTACATTCTTTGCATAACTACTGTCCTCCGCAGCTGCCTGTTCTGCTTCAAAAAGCTTTCTGCGAACATCACCACAAAGATACTCAGATCTATCCACAATAGCAGCATAAGGCTTGCCTGTTGCTAACTTTGCCGGATCCTTGAATACAAGTCCTCTTTCAAGAAGTTCATCAGCAATCTTTTCCGCTACTGATGATATATTCATATCATCGTATTTATTTTGCAGCAGCCATGACATATATCCTATGTCAATTTTTCCTTTCTTGTCAAGAGAAACTTGCATTGCTTCTTCAATCGTATCGACTTCTGTAATTTCTTTGATTGGATTAACTGTTCTGCGAGTGAAAATATCAGCTTTTGTGACTACCTTAGTATCAGGATCAACACTTTCTAATGCAGCCAGTATTGGGTAATCTGCGTCTTTTCTGAATAGCTTGATAATTGCTTTGCTTGTAGTATTTCCATATTCCTTGACAAAACTGTCATATTGCTCATTCAGCTTATTCCTTAATGGTGTAAGGTCATAATCAATATCGGTTGTTACTTGTTTTTCAAGTAGCTCTCTTGTTGTATCCCTGAGTTGACAAAGTGCTTTGTACTTATCTAAGCTCTTGCCCTTTGTTTCAACTTCTTCCATTGCATTTCCAGTATTGAAGAAAACCTTATCGTCCTTAATCTGATAAGTGAAACTTTTACCCCAAGGCTCAATATATCCCTTCTTTTCGAGAACAGACTGTTCTCTCTTATCAATGGATATTTTTGCATTGAGCTGCCTGAAAGCAATATCGAGCTGTTCTTTAAGAGTTTTGCCCTCTATTGGCTCACAGGTAAGCATATCAAAGTGAGTAGTCTGCTTTATAGTACCAAGTACCATTTGCGGATTTTGAACGAAATATGAGTTAATATATGCTGTACGCTTTTCACCTTCATACTTCTTTCCGACCATTTCAACCTCAACAGGCAGCGTATAGCACCAATCCGGCTTTGGATCGTGAACCTTTAAAAGCTCTTTTCTCTTTTGTAAGAATACAATATCTGTTGACGTGCTTGTACCGGCATCGGCAAAAGCATTATTTGGTAATCTTACAGCACCTACAAGCTCTGCACGAGTTGCAAGATATTCTCTTATTTTTGGATTTTTCTTATCCAGTGTACCCGTAGATGTTACAAATGCAACAATACCGCCCGGTGCAACTTTATCAAGTGCTTTACGGAAGAATGCGTCATGTATATACCAATCATCAGTATAATCAGGATCATTCAGTTTAAATTCTCCGAAAGGGACATTACCAATAGCAAGGTCAAAGCTGTTGTTTTCAAGTCCTGAACGTTCAAAGCCACAGTTCAGTATCTTAATATCTCGCTTATCTCTCAGTATTTCGTCTTTTTCGTCAGCATACGGATTATCCATTGGAACATTGAGATATTTAGCAATATCAGCTGTAATCGAGTCAATTTCTACACCGACAATACCACCTTTGCCCATATCATGCGGCATACGTGCTATGAAATTACCTGTTCCACAGGACGGTTCAAGTATTCTTGAATTCTTTGGAAGTCCCATATTACGTATTGTTTTGTACATTGCGTCAATAATAACTTGTGGTGTATAGTGCGATGTAAGGGTACTTCTACGTGCATTTGCATATTCTTCAGGTGTAAGTCTTGATTTTATTGCATCTCTCAAATATTTTAAATTTGAGAAAGTTTCATCGAATAACTGAGGAACACCACCCCAACCTGAATATCCACGCAAACGTGCAAGAGAATTATCTATGCTGTTATAGTCATTTCGTCCCTTATCAAAAGGATATCTTCCATTTGCTTCACAGGTTCTTAATCTATTAAGTTCGATAAGAGCGATATTATTATCAGAAATCTTTTGCCTTGGATCTCTTGCAAAGTTTATTTCAGGTAGATTGTCCTGAACCATAGGAAGTTCTGTCATACCGCCGTGTTCCTCAACTCTACGCTCCCTGAAATCCATTTCTGATACAGTTGTTTTGTTCCTTTCAGCTTGTTTTTCAATTAATTCAAACTCTTTTTCAAGTTCGTTATTAGTCAGTAAAGTCGGCTCTCGATGTGATATGAACCATATTGGAACAGAAATACCGTCCTTAAACTTTTCAGTGATATGAAAGCCATTATCGGAGTTTTTGATATTCAGCTCTCCTAAACCATGCTTCTCTGAAAAAGAATTCAGAGCTTCACGATAATATGCGCTGCTATCATTTATTTCAGGCGTTTCAGGTTTAACTTGTGGTTCATTTGACTTTAGTTCGTGTTCTTCACCATTTATATCCGTATATGCAGTTAATTCACGCTTAACAGCTATTGCATTTCTGAGATTGGTTCTGAAATTATCCTCCAGTGAAGCTTGCAACTTTCTGTCAATTGAACCGTCCTCTTGCTCTACTCTTTCATATAACGTACCAAATGCCGGAACACCGTCCATTTGGAACTCCCATACATGAAGTTCTTTGTTTTCATGATCGAGCGTGAAAACAAAATCAGGATCATGCATTAAGTCACCATTCTGAACATACCATGTCATGAATGAATATGTATCATCACCTAAGTATTCGAGAGAAAGAGGTTCAAATGCATCGTTTTCACCGTATTCGTCATAGTCCTCACCATATCGTTCGTATGTGTGAGTACCATTAGCAATGTCAGGATATGCTTCTGTGAACTCTCTGTAAAGCATTTCAGCTCTTGACGCTCTTTTATGAACTCTTTCCTCAACGGGAGCTTCGTTGCTATTTGTAGCAATATTATTTTGCTGCTTTAGTTCTTCCTGATAGTTCTTTGTATATCGCAATATTGGAGAATCAGTATTATGGTCAAGCAGCGTTTCTCTCCAGTGACCATCAATAATACCTATACTTGCTTTTCCAATCTCTGTAAAATCATTTCCGGCAGCATCAGCAACACGACTCATACTTACCATAAAGTTGTCCTGAAAACTGTCAATGCGGAAATACATCATTTCGCCACTTTCAGGCTCTTTTAAATAGAGAATGTCTCCGACTTCGATCTCTGCTAATGTCGTTGCATTTGCTTCATCTGTCAGCTGCTCTATATCGTTGCTACTTGTATCAACAGTTGTTTCAGCGTTGATATTTGTATCAACGGGATTTGAAGCTATATTTCGGGAAATTTCAGTAAGCTGCGTTTCATATTCATTTATATCTTCAAGTGTCAACCATTCAGGCTTTGCATTATCCGGTAACTGTTCGTACAGCTCATGCATAGTGCTGATACAACCATCAACAGAACCAAGATAAAGATATTTGTTTAAGCTTTTTATACTGTCGATGTGTTCTGCTCTGTTTATAGCATAAATACAGTCTTGCTTGCAACGTGATAAAATCGCATATTGATTGTAGTAATCCTTTATATTCGGTACGTATTTTTCGATAAGTTCATCAGGAACATCGACAAGGTCAGCAAAATCAAGACCTGTGAGCCCGTTCTGAACCATATCTTCAATGCTGCTGAACTTCTCTGTTTTGAACACTTCATAGCCAAACTCATATATGAGTTTATAGTCTAATAAGTCAGCTGTAACTTGAACTGGTACTTGTTCATCGGTTAGCGTTGTGTGTGCAAGTGCTACGTTATGCATATCACTGAAATCAGCTGATATTTCGTATTCATCTTCGCAAAACTCATTTATAAGCTGCTTTGCAGTTGCCAAAGCATCAGTATTCTCCAAGTTATTGCCATTTATAACGGTATTCACTTCAACTTTCCGATTATCTATACCATTAATTTTTAGTATTTCATCGCTGAAAGCAGTTGTTACAGGGAAATCTCCTTCTACACGCTCTATCATTTGCGTATTCTGATTATAAATCGCAAATCCAAGATAACCGTCCTCAATATATTTCTGTCCGACTTCAAGAGCTTCTTTGAATGAAGTATATTCCTTTTTTTCGTCAACGCCACCGTCATAACCGGCATTGGTAATAACCTGATGTATCTTTTCTTCAAGCTCCTGTGGATTTATAACAGCTCTTATATTACTTTCAAGCTCTTTTTCAAGAGAGCCTAAACGCCTTGCAAAAAGATTACGACTTATATATTCCTTGTTACCGTAAGTATTTCTAAATGCAGCACCCTTTTCAAATGCCGTATTGACAATGTTTTCGGTCACATTGTTATTTGCAGCGTAGTTTTCAAGACGTTTAAGAAATTTATTTTGCTTTTCAGTATAGGTGTGACTACTATATAAAGCTGTAAAGCCCTCATGTATTGCTTGACTATAATCAGGTGTATCAGTTGTTGCAGTATTTTTATTTTGGAAATCCTCAACAATATCCTCTTTCTGCTCTAACTGAAGGAATTCAGGAACTTTCTTATACCCAACATCATCAATATAATATGCAGTAGTAACATCATCATCGTGAACGACAATAACATCACTTACAGATAGCGAATGTCCAGTAAAATCATCGGGATGTTCTACATTGAAGCGTGTGTAAATATCTTCAAGTGTTGTTCCGTCAACAAGTTCAGCTGTATATTTCAGCTCATAATTATTGAAATCAACTGTATTTCCTTCGTTGTGCAGCATTTCATAGCTCGTAAACCTGTAATAACGATAATCTTCACCACTTTTAACTTGGTATATCTCAAATGTATTTGAGTTATCTTTTTCCTGTTCAGCTTTTAAGTCGTTGGAATTACCGATGAATTGGTATAAATCGCTGAGAAGAATATTATATGAAACGTTTTCAGTTATCTCAGAAGCTCCCTGCATTCTTTTGACGGTATAATCGCCCTTATAATACGGTTCTGTGTCTGTAAGGGCTACAACCTCAGAAACTACATGAGTAGCTTTCTGACGGAATTGATCTCCGATTTTAATTTCATAAGGCTCATAATTAAGCTCCGGTGAACGGTTAGCTTTTATTCTTTGCCATTCATTTTGCTGTTCAGGTGAAAGATATATGTTCTCTCTAAGGCGATATTCAGCTAATGAAGCTACATCAAACCATGAATGACGGAATTTCTCACCATTTTGAAAAGAAAAAGTCATGCCTTTGCTGTTATAATCAACCATAGTAATATTGCCGCTGCCACTATGACCGCCAATACCATATTCTTTTTTCAGGCATTCAGCTAATTCTTTGGTTGTAGGATGATTAGGAATGCTACGACTTTTTTCATAGAACTCCTGTACACGTATTTTTCCGTTGACAAAACCCGTACCTCTGTCTATTTCGGCTGCGAGAGCTTCATAGACCTGTACACCGTCCACAATCGGACCGGAAGAAAGCATATTATCATCAGCAATTGCAGTTTCACTATCAGCTGCTTTTACTTGAAAATCCTGTGTTCTTCCCTCATTATATGAGGTTATTGACAAATCTTCTGATGTTTTTATAAACTCGATAACCTGTTCTCTGAGAGCCTTAACTTCATTTGAATCTGAAACATCATAATCTTTTTCACGATAAGGATCGTACAAATCTCTATCATCATACGAATTTACATATACAACACCGTATGGATCAAGACTGATTGTAAGGCTTCTATTATGACGAGAATAATTATCTTTTCGCTCATGACCGTCAGAATCTATACCGCCCTCATAATATGAATACTCATCTTTGATATAAAGCTCATCAATCTCCTTGAGATCTATGCTCAAACTATATTCAGGCATATCTAAGACCGTATCGCATTCTTTCTCAGGTGGCGCATAATTCGCATACTCTACAAGCCTATTCTGCGCTGTTTCACCTCTAAAGCTGTCAAATTCATTTTTAACAGCAGTGAGATAATCATCAATGAATCCCATATTACGGTCTATAAGAGCTTTGGTGACGTTCAAATATACATTTTGTCCGTTATCCCATTCAAATACGTTATTTTCATCGTGCTCTACGAAATCACGTATATCAATGTATTTTTCTTCGGGCATTGCAGCATCAATATCGCTTATATCACTTGATACAGCATCTATCAACTGCTGCTTTTTAACATCGCCAAATTCAGCTGAAAATACTTTATCATCACTGAACAGTTCAGTCACATCGGTACCCACTGCAAGCTCATTCCTTTTCGGAACGACCTCATTATTCAGATATACGGGGAAACCATTCTCCCACATAGATATTGCATAGCTTGCACTTACAGGTATTTTCTCAGCTGCAAGTCCACGATAAGGCACTCTGTAATCAGAAAGACGGATATTTATTATGCTTACATTATCATCTGTCCTATCTCCCTCTGATATACCTCCGTATCCTTGGTTTACACTATAAAGACTTGCCATATTAGTATCGAGATTGATATCTACAGAGAATGTAAAGGCAGAACTCTGCTGTATTTCAGCATACTCTATTTCACTTATCTTATCACCGATGTTGTTAAAGCCTAACCTCGGTAATTCAGACTTTGCAATACGCAGTATATCATCAGATGATTTATTGCTGACCTTATAAAAGCTCTGTTCTCCGTTGACTTCTACGCTGAAAAGAGCTTGCAAATTAGTCTGCTTATCAGCTGCATCACTGTTGATATTTGTATCAACGGCAGACTGTTCCATAAAACTCTTAAAGCTCTCAGGAGTAAGCTCAATATCGTTGCTATTTGCAGATTGGAAGAATTTTAGTAAAGCTTTCTGTTTTTCAAGCTCCTGTGACTTACCGGTTTGAGGATCGAAGTTATCTATTCGTCGCTTAATATCATGGATAGCTTTTTGTATCTCACGACTTCTGATAGCTGAAACCTCTTTATCTTCTACGCTCTCCGCAGCATTATCCCCGAAAGAAAGCTGTCCTATTTCTTCTGCCTGTTCTTCAGGAGACAAGGTATTATATAACGCTGTCTCACGCTTATCCCAATATGACGAGAACCAACGCTGTAGAGAAAGATTTATTGCTTCGTTGAATTTCGGGAGGAAATCGTCTGTTGTCTTGTTATACTGCTTTGAAAAATAAGAATTAATATCGCTGAACAGGTTTTTATCAACGATTTCTCTCAATGCTACAGCATAAGCACAATCTTCCTCATAGAAATACCAATCGTGTTCTTTCTGTGCGATTTTCTGAGCTTCTCTTGATAAAATCGCTTTTGCCACCTCGGATCTTATCATAATACCGCCGTGTGAAGCTGTTGAAACCTCAAAAATACCATTGTTTATACGTACAGCGTTATCTATTTGTCCCCAAATGCAGTTTTTTGGTTCTTCAACGTATTTACAATGGGAGAATTTAAAACGCTGGGTATCGTTCAGACGGGTATAAACCGTATTCCGCAGTGAAGCACGATACTCAGCGTAAGCATTATTATTCAATTTTAAATTTTTGGCGTAGTTCTGCAAGAACTGCTCTATTTCCTTTGAATTGCCGGTTGTGCTGACTAATGCAGCGTTCCCATTATCAGCAATATCAAGATACTGAGTAGCAGCAACATAAAAATCTGATGTATCAATATCGACAAGCTGCTGATCAGCTACAGAATTAAGATAATCGTAAATGCTGTCAAATCTTGAAGCTTCCTCAAATTGCTCATCACGGATATGATTGATAACGAGCTGACCACCAGATAGACTATCAGGATTAAAGTAAATCCAATCAATAGAACCATTCTTATTATCTATTATAACATCGAGATTGTCCCATTTATCGGCAATTTCTGAGTTGATATTTATATCAACGTTCAGGGAGTCGTTACCGGTACGAGAACTACTTCCGTCATTATCAGGTGTTCTATCTCGTATTTCTTCATTGTCTCCCAAGTCGCTATTTCCTCCGAGCTGTTCTGAGGACGTGGATTGTTCCTGTTGTACTGTTCGCTCAGCTGATCGTAATATTCCTCCGCTCTCTTGTCCACCGACCTTGCTACCGTCAGATACCTGTGAAAGAACATCATCATTTCGACTTTCTCCGGGTAATTCTTCTCCATATTCTCCATCCACATTTTGCCGAATATCCCTATCGGCTGTTCCTCCAGTGATGGTTCGTTGTACTCTATCATCGGAGTGTACAGACCGTCCAACGGATTCAGAAGATATGGCTGCTCTATCGTTTCTGTTCCCGATTTCAGTGTTTCCGTTGTTATCTCCGGAAACCATTTCTCCTGTTTCATTGCCCCGACTTCCTGTGTCAGAAGCCAGCCTATCTGTCCGTCCTTCTTCTCTACTTTCGCTGATGTTACTCCGTTGTGAAGTTCCGTAGTCTGAAGCTGCGGATAGTCCGCTGCCGGTACTGTCAGCTTTTCTTCCTGACTGAGTTTCTGCCATTCTGCGTATTTCATTTTCATTCGCTTCCTTTCTGATTATTTCATTCTGTGTACGGAGTGTATCAAATGCATATTCAAGACTTGTTAGAGCTTTTCTTGCAGCCGAAGCTGCTGCGGTAAGAAGATAAAACTTCTGCTCGTCAGTCTGACAATAGCCTAAAGCAGCTCTGTCAGGTTGTATTCTATATATTGCTCCGTTTACTTCAAGTCTGCCTGTAAGCATAACCTGTATCATGTTATGATAAGAATCACGGAATTTTAGCTTGTCAGTATCAGGCAATGCTGCAAGTCCCAAATCCTGAATAATGCTCAAATCGTCGATTGGAGAGGTTACAGAGCCTTCTAACTCAATGAACAATGGAGTGTCAGAAGGTAAATTAAGCTGAGAACGTATTGCAGAAACATTATTCTGAGTAACAGACCAACGCTTTGGCGGTATTTCCTCAATAACGTCCTCAAAATCATAAAGAGTAATCAAATTGCCCTTTTGATCGAGAAAATTAATACCTTTTGCACCGATAGCAACATGATAATCAGCACGTTCCCATTGCCCTTTTGAAGCAATGAACTGTGCGTCAGGCTTGTTTGAATAGAATTCAAGCGCAACGGAAACAGGATGCTTGAAAACTCTACCGAAATACTTCAAGAATTTGAGATATTCAGCATCGTTACTTGTGACTTTTGCAATAGTCTGTGCGCCAAGTTTACTGAAATGTCCGACGGGTGTAGGCTCTAACATGATGAAAATTCCTCCCTTATCATAGTATATTTTAAGCCATAAGTCAATATTATGTACATAAAAACGCTGTTACTTAAAACAACGGAACAGATAGAAACCTCCTTTACTGCGAAATCAGGCTTTATTGAAAAAGAAAAACGCGCTTTCTTTCACGGCACAATTATTCCTTAACGCCGCACAACAAAAAGCATATTATAATAAAGAATTATATATTCTAAGTTATAATATACTTAAAGTAATAGACTTGTTTTTTTATTTCAATATAGCAAGTTATTGGGTACTTAGAAGATGAGTGTAAATTAGCGGACTACCCACTTTCAAAAAAATTATTTCCGCTGACTTGACAAATCTTCTTTTTTGTGATATTATAACAAGTGAATTTAAAGCTTTTTAAAAGCGATGAACCAGTCCGATTGCATTTGCAGTACAATCGGGCTATTTTTTTTGCTTGTTTCTTTATCTTTCCCCTAACATACAGGATAAGGAAGTAATGGTTATCGACATATAGTCTTTTATTATCCCTTGCCTTACGTCTGCTCTTACGTATTAGTTTTAATTGTTCAAGCTCTGAGATCGTATCTATAATCGTCTCACGCTTCATACCGGTCTGCGCTGATATGTCATTGTAGCTGTTCCAACTGTCCTTGAGCTGCAGCGAATAGCTCTTACATATAAACAGATATATCATCATCTGTCTCGGAACGAGCTTTCCGAACACGCTGCGATCCATAAAAAAGAAGCTGTCATTTGTTGGCAGCTTCTTTATTTCATATATGTATGTACCTTTATGTCCGTTTTGCTTTACGGAGCGTTTAAGCGGTATTACAAGCCCTTTTGCTGCAAGGGTATCAATTACCTTTGATACCGTTTGCACAGCCTTTATACCGCATTTCTGAGCAATTGTAGCCTGTTTTACTTTAACTGCGTTACCCTCAAACATTGGATTTTCTGACGGTAAGCTACATAAATATGCATATATGCTCATTTCTTTCGGATTTAAGCCGAAATCAAATATTTTATTGGATAATTTTATATTCCGCACCTTTGCACCTCTTTTTACTTTATTTTATAATTACGATGTTAATTCAATGATTCGTGTAGGAATGCTTACTCCTTAACATACAGAACAGCAGTTCAACAATAGAACGCACTCTCGGTCCTTCATTACAGACAATTGCAGTCCATAATTTCCATTCTGAAGCTGAACCTTTAAAGGGAGTAGGATTCTCAAATTCTGCATAAATTGCTTTGGTATCTTTAAGGTTGATACTGCTTGGAACCGGTATCATAAATCCGTAGTGATGAGAAGATTCAGGATAATGATCCAAAATGAAACGTCCCAAATCACCACTGTTTATATCTTCCTGAAGCTTTTTGTATGTATCCATAGTTGTGACGATATAATTCTTTTCTCCATAGAAATTCAGCCCGTTACCACTATAAACATCTTCTATACAAGATTTTATCTCATAGCTTGTAAATATTCCTTTCTCTATATCAGACAAATGGACAACACCTTTTGGAGAAAACTGCATAACATCTATTCTTTTAGAATGAGATGTACCATAATCCAAAGTCACTTCCTTTGCATAGTATTTTCTATCATTCAATCTATCTGCTACAAGAATATCAGTAAGTAACTTTGTTGTTTCTTTTCTGTCAATACTGCTCTTTTTAACATTTTTATTGTTATTATTGATATTTTCAAGTTCTGTTGGTGACATAAAGTCCTTAATACTCATACACATTCTCATTCTCCCTTCCTATCATTTTCAGTTTCTTCAATTTTTAGTGTATAGTAAGTTGTATCAGGCTCTGCGCCCCATGTAGTATTGCCTTGCTTTACATCAAGCCTACATAATGCCTTTAATGTAGGCGAACTCTTTGAATATCCATTTCGGAACATAATCCATACGCTTGTATTTGTAGGTCTTGACGTTTTATCAAGTAAGCCAATACTCGTAAATCTCGATGTATAATATGGCTTAATATCCCTGTATTCTTCTTTTTTTACTCCTACAGCAATCATATCAAACCATTGTTTTTTGATTGTTAATATTAACATTTTATCACTTCCCAATTATGCTATATAGCACGTTCCTATTGGTAATCATTTACTCTAACTTTTAGTCCCTCTAAGGCTGTTCCACTGTATGGAGTGCCTACCAAATACCAACCGTCATTACGCTTTGGCGGAAACGAAGGGGCTTGCCAGCGCATTTCCATTCTTGTGGGTATCCATTCTTCTTTTGCGCTGTCCCAAACATCGAGCAAGTCACCACAGTGAAAGCCCTCTATCCTCCATAAATCCATTACAAGCAAGCCGTATCTGTCGTTGCTGCTGTTGTATCCGAGTATTCCTGTTACCATTTTCTCACCCTTTCAGATTCTATCTTCTTCTGAAACTCTTTATTGTCAGCTATAGCTTTTTTGAAAAAGTCCTTTACTTCCTGACTTTCGCCTTCTAAGGAATTCTCAAAACACTTTCTCTGTGCAACTTTACCGACTTCATCTTTTATGTAATTGCCAAGATAACGCTTGCAATCATTACAGTATGCTCTTCCTGAATACATTGTGAGCAAACTATCATACATATCCGAGTTATCAGTTTCTTTTCCATCAAATCTTATGCGATAATGAATTGTTCCTCTTGTTTGCTGTTTCTCATAGAACTCATCACAGCCGCAGAACGGACACGCTTCTAAGTCTTGAAACCTCATTATATTACTCTCCTTTCAAACCGATCAATTCATCTATCGAAACATTGAGAAATATAGCTATATTCGCAATTATGTCAATTGCAGGAGCACTATTCCGTTTAAGGTTATCCATTACGCTTTTATGGACGTTACACTTACGACAAAACTCATTTATTGACATATTTCTTTCAACACAAGCTGAATTGATGTTATTTATCAGATTTTCAATAATCGTTTGCTTGTCCATTGTTGCACCTCTTGACATTTGAACGCTTGTGTATTATAATACCAATATGCATACATCAAAGAGAGCAGTTCGTTAATCCCTATGATACGACTGCTCTTTTTGCTTACAAGGTATAATATCTTATATCAAGTTCAGGGAAATGCTGGGCTTCATCGAGAAAAACTTCTCTAAATTTTCCTCTATCTATCCCTCCATTACCACAGCCAAGTGCCGGAAGCGCAATACTTTTATAGCCTTCCTCAGAACAAAACTCAAATATTTTTCGCAAAACCTCGGTCACTGTTTCAGTTTTGCTATGGCTTGCAGGATAGCGCATTGTTACAGCATGAACTATCTTCTTGCATTTTAGTCCGCCGGAACCTGTTACAAAAAAATCTCCGGCTTTATGACCGAAGATCCATGATGATATATACGGAACTTTTCTTGCTGCTTTCCGTGCTTCCTGTTCTACTGTACCTTTAGTGTAGTAGTTTATATGCTCTGCAACACCTTTGTGAAGCTCTGACTGACAGCGTTTGCCACCCATCCAACCGCAGCCATTGGCAGCGTTGACAATAATATCTACTTCAGCTAATGCAATATCTCCTTTTATAACTGGTATTTTAACCAACTCTTTTTCTATTGTTTTATCACCTTTACAAATTACTTTTCTAAGCCCAATATATTCTAATTCGAGATTTCCTGACATACGTTCCTCTTTATTCATAAGAAAACTCCTTTTTTACATATTTATGGAAATTTCAAAAAGATATCCTTTTAGGAATTATTTGATTTTCTTTATCTGGACAGATAGCCTTATCTTCATTCCATACTTCTTTCATAAGGTTACAAATTGATTCGAGACTTATATCTCCTATTTCTGCTGATGTTTTTATGAGTTCAAGGCTCTGCCTTATATATTCCATTTGGTATGCCGCTACATTTTCCTTTATATTTGAGCTGACATAATAGCCTAAACCTTTCTGAGAAGTAACATATCCCTCTTTGATAAGCTGTTCATAGGCTTTTATTGCTGTATTAACATTAATATCGCATTCTTTGGATATGGAGCGTACCGAAGGTAACTGATCGCCGGATCTTAATTTGCCAAAGTTAATTTTGTTCTTTATATCGTACACTATTTGCATATATATAGGTACTGGACTGTTTTTTTGTATTTCCATTATAAACGCTCCTTTTCGTTAATAGTCTTGACAGTTAAATGATACTATGATATAATAAGCTTGCTGCTACGGCAACAATATGACACTCCGATGCCACCATTTCCTGCACGGGGTGTCTCTTGTTATTTCAGGACACTTGACACTTTGATTCCAAGTGCATCGCATATTTTTTTATATGTTGTCAAACTTTGTGTTCCTTTCGCATTTTCTACGTTATATACCGTATTATGACTTACACCGGCTTTTTTAGCTAAGTCTCTCTGTGATAGCCCTAACTTCATACGCTTTTCTCTTATTATCTCATTTGCAGCCGCTTTCATATATCTTCTCCTTGTTCTGTCAGCCGTTGATATTTGTATCAACGGCTTTATTTTCGTCATTATCACTTGCTTCATCTCCTAATAGAGAAGCTAAATTGCCTGATAATATATGCTGTGCAAGCTGTTCTGCCTGCCTTTTAGAGAGTTTGCTTAATGCTGCATTATCTAACATTTCGAGAGCGTCAGAATATTCAGCCTTTTTAAGTTCATCTTCCTTTTTAGCTAACTCTGATTTCTGTTTTTCAATGTCTTTGAGAATTTCGTCCAATTCATCTTGTAATTCCTTGATCTTCTCCCTTTTGCTCTCAGCGTTGCTTTCGGATTTTGCAATTGCAGTTTTCAAGGTCTGAACCTTTTTATTCAAGGATTTTAATTCAACTTTGTTCATTTGATGTGTCCTCCGTTATTGTTTTTTCAAATAAGTCCTCAATAGCTGTAGGATAGCTCAAAGCACCACTATCACTTCCAAATGTATCAGCACTACCAAATGCAAAGCTACCGGTAAATATTTCCTTTGGATTTACAGGGCTGACAGTATTCTTATTAATTACAGTTAGAATGTTCTGCTGATAATATGCATAATCAGGAGCCTGTCTTACTGTATCATCATATTTGGATTTCTGTGCTTTTCCTATAACGCTGTATTCAGCAACAGATACAGTGTTTGTTATATTATGTCCATTCTCAAAAGTTCCATCCATGCCAAGAATACCACCAACAATGCCCTCTTTAACGAGCTGGTCATTTGAGTATTCACCGCAATTGGGATAAAAATCACAGGAATAACTATTTGATATTATTGGACTTTCGCCATTGCTACCGCCTGTTCCTGCGATACCACCGGCACAAAGCTCACAATTTAACGTAGTGTTACGTGTTACGCAGCCTTGAATATTACCACCGTAATAGTCAGGAAGCTCTCTGCCTTTTGCATCGTACATACGTGAACCTGAAGCAGAACCTACAATACCACCGGCATTGAATATCTTTCCTGAACAAGAAAAACCATTAACGGCACAGTTTATAGTGTTTGCAGATTTACCACTTATTCCACCTACATTAAGAATATAATCATCGGAATATACGTTGATACTTACATCGGTAACATAACAACCCTCTATCTGTCCACCGTTACCACTTATAGCTCCTATAGAATATCCCTCTGACTTCTTTACCAATACTTCCTTTTTCTCTTCTTTTTCTTCTTCTTTATCAATAGGATTTCCGTTTTCATCATACTCTATCTTCTCAGCCGGTACTATAATAGGAGCTGTTGTAGTAGGCTCTGCTGTATCATCAGGTATCTCTCCTAAGTTGATAGAAGAATGAGAAACGGTACAGTGCTTTATCAGCGTTTCACCTGTTTCATAAGCCACATTATTGTTATGATAACTGTAATTGAATACACGACATACAATTGCACCGTAATCCTTATATACAGTCTCATTTATAGTGGAATTCTTAATGTTGACATTCATTATAGTTGCACCTGATACGTTACCAAATAATGGACTATCAATATACTCTATCAGATAGCCACCACCATCATACTCAAAGTATTCTGAATCAGGATCGCTTTTTAGCTCATTGACAGTATCTATAGACTTATGTGAAGCATAACTCGGAAATGATATATCCTTAGTCTGCTTAAAATATCCTCTTGCACCTTCATCTGCCATAAGTTCAAGCTGATCATAATAGTCTATTCGATACGGATCATTCTTTGTTCCTGAACCACCACCGTATTTAACAAGTACACGATATAGTTTTTTGTTCTCTCTGAATTCATAACTCTGACCGCCATAATACTCTATCTGTTTACCGTCAGGAATAGAAGAAAACCCCCAAGTATAACCGGGAACATGAGTAAAGAAGTCAGTTTTATCAAATTCGGGCAATGTGATTGTTGCTACTCCGTCAACTATTGCTCCTTTAAGCTCAACATCTTCCATTGGAATTGCAGAATAGGAACGGTCAATAGTTACTGTTATTTGTTCTGCATTTGCATCCAAATCCATTTGTTCAGGAATTATCATTCCGTCCTCATTAATAGGAATTGTTGTAGTTTCCGATGTTTCGGGAAGAATACTATTTTGAAAAAGCTTCTTACCAATAGCAATTCCGCCAAGAGCAGCAACGACAGCAATACCAAAACAAATTACACCGATAACAGCCGGTGATGTTTTTTTCTTCTTTGCTACTGACTTACTCTTGTTTTTTGCTTCTAAAGTAAGCTCTCCTTGAGAATAAAAAGTTGAATCAGTGCTTATAACATTTTCAAAGGTTTCAGGCTGCATACTGTTATCGAGTCTTTCCTCAGTATGATATACAGCATAATCAACGTAAACGACCTTTGGCTTGTAATCATGCATAAACTCTTTAAATTGCTGATTTTCCCGAATAATATCTTCGGTCAATTGTTTTTCGTCCCCAAGTATTACGTAGGTCGTTATTGATTTGTTTTTTGAGCTTACGCAATTTGCACGGGCAAAATAGGTCATTACAGTTTTTCCCTCGCTTTCTTCTTTTCTTGCATTATTTTAATCAGGCAAAATCCACCGCCACCAAGTAATATCCAAAGGTCAATCCAATAAAATCTCCAGTGAGGTTTTTCATTCTTCACCGTACTTTCATTGTTGATATTTGTATCAACGGCAGCTTCTTCGTCGTTGATACTTGTATCAACATCATCTTGCATTTCAATAATATTGGCGTCCGCAGCGTTCTGTTCTTCGCTGATACTTGTATCATTAGCGGCTTTATGTTTCATATAGTCATTAACTTTATTCGTAACAATACTGCCAATAATAATGAAAAGAAGCACAACGACTACAACAGAAAAAACTTTGTTGTTGTCAATTGTCTCTCTTATTTTTTCTACTCTGTCCTTGTGAGATTTCATTAGATTACCCTCCTTTATCTTCGTCGAGAATATCAGGATTTTGCATAAATCCCTCTATTGTTAAGTCAACCCATTCTTTGTAAAGGTCATTGAAGCCCCAACTATCCATGATAGCGTCTTTATCCAACGCAGTTAGTGTAATATCATGAAGTGTATGTATGTGGTCGCAGGCTTTAGTTTCTGTTACTATGGTTTCGGGAGTACTATTTAATACCTCAACGTAGTAATCTGAAATGCGGTCTAAATCTGCAAGACAATCCTTACCATCATTTGAAGTATATGCATAACCGGTTAACCACGCATAAACCGAATTCCAGTTATCTATTCGCCATCCTATGTTAGCTTCCCAATCCCGTGACTGAGCTGCACCATCACGAATATCATGATGATTGTGCTCAATAAGCGGTTGTATTGTATCTCGCCATTCATAAAAAGCATTACAAGACATATCGCAGTTGTATTTTGCGGTATCAAAATCGGGATTGTGCTTTTCTTCCCTATGTACAGTACAATCTTGAAAAGGACAGGTTTGATTACCTGTTGTAGTATCGGTCCATGTTACAAAAGAAGTAAGCAGATCGTCAAAAGCATCTTGATCGAATACTACATCATAAATCTGTCCTTCTGACTTGTTTTCGTCATTCTTTTCTTTTTCAAGCTTGACGTATAGCAGCGATATAGCTGTTGCTTTATCAATTGAATTACTGAATTTTTCTTTGATACCTTGCTTTCTGTTATCCCTTGCAAAATCCTTTGCATATCCACCGCCTTCAGGCAAACTTATCATACTTACAAGGTCAGAATGTACACGGTCACTATCAGAATAATATAAACTATCAATATCTGCATTAAAGTCGTTTTGCCTGTTTTCACAGGCTATTCGATAGTATTCCTTTGCTTCGTTGAAAATTTCAGTGTTTTCCTTGTTAGTTCCTGCAGCTGTACCGTATGCAATATTGGTATTAGTTCCACCGGCAGCACCTCCGCCGAGTATAATAACTAAGGGATATAATATCGTTATTACCAATAAAATGAATATAGCTGCTATCCAAAAGATTGGATTCAAGACAATAGCAACAACGTGCGCTGCTGCTGTAGTTGCTATTCGTATTACTCTTGCTGCTCCCTTTGCTGCTTTGATTGGTGTACGATATATTATTTTTACGGTTTGTACAGCTTTTTTCGGAGCTTTAGCGGTTGCTCTTGCTGTCCTTACAGACGTTTTTGCAACGCTCTTTGTGGTTTTTACTGTTTTGTTGGCGAATTTAAGAGCATCATAGCCTGTATCGGTGGTACTATTAGTATCAATAGACTTGTTAAACGGATTTGCTCTTGCAGCAATATTTTTACTTGCTCTGAAAGAAACCTTTAGAGCATCTTTTGAAACAGTAAGTGCTGCTTTAAAAGTTTTCTTTACAGGATGTGGCTTCAATTTCTCCATTAAAGCATCCAATCTGTCCTTCCTCTGAGAGACTGAGTCACTTATTTTCTGACTTTCTTTTTCAAGCTTTTCCCTTCGGGAGTCGAGATACTTAATATCTTTTTGCAACTTTTTGATACTTTCCATATTCTGAGCTGTTTTATCCTCTATTGAAGAAAGTAAAGCTAAGTTTTCCTTTTTTTCAGCTATTCGCTCACTTATGTCTATTATTTCAGTATTCGCTCTGTGAAGTTGCTCAGACATATTAGCAATATCCTTAATCTCACATTGAATGCTTTGTAACCGAGTATGGGGCTCTGCTATGTATTTACCTACATTTACAGCTGTATTTGCAGCTATTTTTGTGCCTTTATAAGCTGTTTGAGCAGCCTTTTTTGATACATCAACCGTTTGATAACCTAATTTTAAGGCATCTGTACCTGTATCAGAGGTACTTTCCTTGTCAATGGGCTTATTCAAAGGATTTTCTATGATACTCACCTCCGTTCTGCGTTGATATTTGTATCAACTTGATTACGCTGTTTCAGTATCCTCGTTAAACTTAGTTGTTATAATCTTATAGATACTGGAGTTTGTCGGGAATTTGTTTTCAAATGGGATAGTACCGTATTCATCAGCATATAGCAGACCGCTACCGGCAGAAGAATTGGTAACATACATCATTGTTTCCTGAGATATATTCAGAAGCCTTGCAAGCTGTTCTCTGTCTGTCGCATTCTGAGAAAGCATTACAACGAACTGTGTATTAGATAGCATTGTCCTTGCAAGCTCTGAACGCAGCAGATCTTCTACATTTTGTGTAATGCCGGTAGGAATACCGCCCCACTTACGAGCACGTTTATACAGCTCATAGAAGAAATTAGCGGATTGTTCTGATTTGAAAAGAAGATACATTTCATCTATGTATATTCTTGTGCTTATTCCCTTAACACGGTTTTTAGCCACTCTATCCCATAGATTTTCGAGCACTATCATCATACCCAAAGTCTGTAAGTTCTTTCCAAGTCCCTTAATGTTATAAACGACCATTCTCTTATTGATATTTACGTTAGACATATTGGAAAAGACATTCATACTACCGTGTACATAAAGGTGTAGCGTTTGCTTGAGATATACTACATCAGATTTTACCTGATCGGCAGCCTTTTCCTCATAAGCTTCAAGTTCATCATAGAATTCACGTAAAGTTGGCAAATAATGATTATTGTATGTGTTATGCATTACATCATCAATAATAGTTTTCTGAACAGGTGAAATCTCCTGATTGCCGAGAATACAAGAGAAGAACGACAACAGGAAGTCAAGCTTTGCTTTTATCGGATCATAAGATGTATCAGTTTTATCAGGATTTTCAGTAAGGTCAAGTGGATTGATATACGTTGATGAATTTTCAGATATATATATCACTTCTCCACCAAGAAGCTCAGCGAGAGCTGTGTACTCACCTTCGGGATCGAGGATAAGTATCTCATCATCGGTCTGTAAGCGAGAATAAAGCATTTCAAGTTTAGCGAGGAAACTCTTACCACTTCCGGGAACACCGAATATAAATCCGTTCGGATTTTTAAGCTTCTTACGGTCAAACAGGATAAGATTTTGTGTCATCTTATTCTGTCCATAGAACAAGCCGCCTTTATGAAGCAACTCTTTAGAATTGAAAGGCATAAATCCAGCCGTTGCTGACGAAGAAAGAGTTCTTCTTATCTGTAAATTCTTGTCTTTATCAATAGAAGCTGAGTTGCCAACAGGCAGTACACTGTCAAATGCTTCCTCCTGAAGCGCAGAACACTTCATAGGTTGCAGCTGATACTTACGAAGAATAATCTTCAAAGCATCAGTATTCTTTTCAAGTTCCTCAAATGTAGGGGCTGTAAGCATAATAACGATATGACCACGCACCATTTTCTCATTTCTTTCTTGTAAATCAGTAAGGAATGATTGTGCCTGTTCCATATCCTTTTGTAGCTGTGTACCCTCAATCGGATCAACAAAAGCACCTTTTGTTGCTTCGGCAGACTTCTTTACCTTTACGATAGCTTCTTGTTTCATATCGGTATTTTTGCGCTGTAATAGCCTTATAGCTTCAACCTGTTCCACAAATTCAAGGTTTTCAGTTATTATCATGGTCTGATTTAACTCGATAATTTCCTTAAAAATGCTGTCAACGATTGAATTAGGGTACTTCTGAATAGCTATACACCGTGCGTAGCTGTCATTGAAAAGAAAATAATCTCTTTTGAACTCCATGTACTCAGGGCAACAATGCTGTTTTTCTGCACGTCTTGCAAATTCATCACGTGAACAAGGCAGTATCTTACAGTCAACATCACGGAGAATATCTGCTATAAGACGTACTCTTTCATTGGCATTTAACGGAATAAGTTCTGTTCCCATACGGTTCAGACAGTTAATCATGTGAGCTTCAATATTGAAGAAACGTGTATTTGCTTGCTCAAAATTGATAGCAGCTATGGTAACTGTAAACACTTTACGACACTGCAGACCGTTCTGACCGTGCGTTATCTTATCACGGAGAATGTCGTTAAACTCATGACGTTCATTGTCAAGACCGTCATCCTTGTCCTTCAGGAGAATTTTATCGCTAAATTCTTCTTTGTTTATTGCTGTATTAAGGATTGAAATCTGTAAACTTGCACAATCATCGAACCCATTAAGCAGTTCGATGTACAATGCTTGCAGTTCTTCTTGCTGATCTTGTGTAACGGCTGAATAATTTATATCAGGCACAAGATATGTTTTGGAATAAAGATTGGCTGTCTGCTTGCCAATCTTTACGCCTGTTTTATTAAGCATGACGTAATTGCTGACAAAGCACTCATACGGCAATGTCTGTAGAGTTGTACGCTTTATAACACGCTGCTCTTTCGCAGCTTTTGCCTTCTTTTTTGTCTTTTTTGAAGAACTTTCACGCTTTTTGTCTCGTTCTCTTGCCGA
The DNA here is from genome assembly GCA_017557525.1 of Lachnospiraceae bacterium. Lineage (GTDB taxonomy): Bacteria > Bacillota > Clostridia > Lachnospirales > Lachnospiraceae > RUG11977. The sequence continues at coordinate 16,762 of JAFYYN010000173.1, read as the reverse complement.
GTTTTCTGAACTGCTCTTTTTCTTGAATAGGCTCAATTGTTTTTCACTCCTTTTGTTTTATTACTTTTCGGTACTTATTATAACGGTATCATTCATTTCTGTTTCCTCATATTCTCCGGTATCAATTCGCTGCTGTATTATCATTTTTTCCAATAGCTCAACATGAAGTTCTTGCAGAGTACTGTCAGTATCTTCATAAACTCTTTTTTGAGGAAGAAAAGTGAATTGCAGCCATGAACGGGCATATTCTTCAAACTTTAATCCTTGAAACTTCAAAAAGCCATATCCAACCCACGGAGCTGTCATAAGCATTATGATCCACGGAAGAATATCCGAAGAAATACGTCCATGACCAATAACTCCCACAGGAATTGCAGTTATCATAGCTCCTGCAACAGCTATCAATTGCCTGAGAGATAAGCCAAAGATTACTTTTGATTTATAATCTTGTATTTCTGACGGTATTTTTACTTCTAACATTGTTTCACCTCCGTTGATATTTATATCAACCTATACCACATATTTTCTTAGACCATGCGCCTGAACGCATAACTCCAAGTCCTAAAGCACACAGCTCAATAAAGAACATTATATTAAATGATGTATAACCGTTTGTTTGCATCCACTTTGCAGCTGCTGCATTAGTAGCAACAAATGCGACAAACATCATTACAATAACTGCTATTTGCAGTATTGTCGCTATATAGTTCTTAATGAAGCTCTTTGCAACGTCATTTGTTGTATCAGAAGCAAATGTTGCAAGAGGAAGGGGAGCAAAGATAGTGTATATAGTAAGCTCGAATACTCGACCAATAACTATTACGAATACAATGTATGCAATCGCTTTCATTACAATAAACATCCACTGATTTCTTGCTATTTCCCATAAAGGAAAGAAATTTCCCTCTTTAGGTGGTCGAAATGCGTCATAGAATTCACCTAATCCAATAGCAACCTTAATAGAACCGTCCTCTTTATGTGGGAATGTAGCGTTGGGATAGAACATTCTGACAGCATCATGAGAAATAGTATATCTTGCCTGTTCGTAATCATTACCCATTTTTTTGTCTGCCCAATATTCAAACCAACCTTTATCTAATTGCTTAAAAGTTCCTTCGGGGAAATTTATGAGGTATGTGTGCTTATCACCACATGGTAAGAATTCATTGGACGTACCTGTTGCTGCTGCGTTTATAGAGTCAAACATAGAATAAATATATCCCATGATTGTGTCTGCATTCTGAACGACTTGTTTTATGACTATGATTTTTATCAGGAATATCAATATATTTTCCCAACGTGATGACCATTCAAAATTAATGGATTTCCTAAAGAAATCAACCATAAGAAGCAGAGTTGCGGTGACAAGAGCCATAGTTTTGGTCGCATTGTGAATGGCATTTGCTATCTGATAATCTCCACTGCCTGCCGGTAAGTTATTCAATACCGTCCACGGAGATAATCTTGAAAAGCTAAATGCTTTAGTAAGAATGTTGTTAGTTTCCATACAATTCTCTGTAATATCAGTATAAACATCATGTACATGAAAACCAAACAGATCGGCATGAGCTACTAAAGGGAAGAATATTTGAAGCAGACCAAATACAATAATAGCTGTATAGGCTATTCTGCGTGTTTTCTTTAATTTTTGGTAATAGGGATATGGTATTACCCCTTGCATTATAATCCCTCCTTAAACGAAAGTGTGTAGAAAAGCTGATACAGAAACAGCTATTCCGCCTGCCGCCATTGTTTTTAAACCTGATACCTTTTTTACGGCATCATTGTCTTTAATTGAAAAGCCAAACATTGTTGCACCTATAAGCATTGCCAATGCTCCAACTCGACGAACCCATCTGCCTATGAATTGTAAAATAGACTCAAATTCAGTTTCGGCAGCTGCATCTGAATATGTTGCCGGAATATTGAATATATCCAAGTTACCGACAGCAGCTTGTATCATAAAACCTGAAACCATTATCAATACTCCTTGAAGCTGTTCTTTTGCTTCGTCGTCTTTGACACCCAAAGCAAATTTTACAGCACCTATAAATGCGACAATACCGCCTATACGAGAAATCCATAATTGAAAGAAATCAATTCCGTCTTTTGCAAGTTCATTTGGCGTCCCGGTTGGTGGATCAGGAAGGAATGATAAAAAAGCTGCAAGGTGTGATAGTAGTAATTCCATTCAAAACCTCCTTGCAATTGAAAGTGTATCTGCCCTTGTTTTATACAAGGGCAGATAACTAACTTTTTTATTACGTAAACAGGTCAAACATATCAGCGGCTGCGCAGACTGCCCAAACGACAAATCCGGCTGCTAAAGTCATAAGTCCTGCCTGTTTACGCTCTGCATCATCATTCTTAATTGCAAGAGCGAACATGATAGCACCGATAAATGCGATAGCTGCACCAACACGACGTATCCATGTAATAAAGAAATCAATGGTGTTTTCGTATGCAGAATCAGCTGTTGCTGCTTGCTGCTGCTGCTGATTATTACCAAGCTGCTGAATAACAGGCTCATCATAAGTGTTTGCCATAGCCTGAACGTAGATAACATCATCTTCATATACCGGAGCTTCATCGACAACAGCTACAACAGCTTCATTCTCAGCTGCAAATGCTGTCATAGGTAAAGCGGCTATAATAGCCATTGTGAATACTGCCATAATAAGAGTTGCAAAACGTGTAAATACTTTTCTCATAATAAAAACCTCACTTTTTAAATTTTAAGTTTACATTGAAATATCATCAAATCTGCCATCTGATGCTAAGTCAGCGACAAGATCAGATAATGGTGGAGTTGAATTCTCCGTAATAACAACAGCCTCGTCAATTATTTCGGGGGATAAATCCTCGATTGGCGAAGCTGTCGTATCAGGTATATTGAATTGTACTGTGTCCGTAGGACTTTCATTAAGCTCACTCTGAGCTTCGTTAATACTTCCGTCAGGATTTAAAATGTCGGGCGTGAACGGTTCCTGATCTTCACTTGAAATTTCCTCCTTTCCCTGTATCATAGGTTCACCTAAATCATAGCTGTCAAATTCAAAGTGCACTTTTGAATATTCGACTACTTCATTAAGTAGCTCTTCTTCTCCGTATATTCTGACATTCTTGCTTTCAAACAAGCTGAGAATATCGGCTGCGGTTGAAGAAAATGTATCAATCAGCACATCTTCGGTCAAAGAACTGCTCTTAGGAAAAGCGTTGATATTTGTATCAACCTTCAAATCGTAAGGTGCTGCCTTGTTGACCTGTACTTGCTCGTTGATATTTATATCAACGGGAATCACAGGCTTAACGTCCTTGACTGATAATGCTGTAATTGAACTGATTTGAAATTGCTTTTCAGCTTTCTCCTTATCTGTACCTGATAAAGCTAAAAAACTATAATTCGGATGTTTTTCCAATGGATATTTTTTGCAGTAAAATGGATTGTGAGAACGCATAATCAGAATACATTCATCAATTGGTATAGAACCAACCTCATTAGGCTGTAATAGCTCTCTTCCAATTATCTGATTATTCTCGTTTGTACTGGACTGCCTTGCGCCCTTAGTCCTGTTTCTGCCCTTTATATCAATAGTTTCTTTACCAAGAGACTCTGATATGTATTTTTTGGTAGTATCTTCATTACCACCGAGGAACAATATAGAACTACAACAACCTATTATCGCTTCCCATGTTTTTTCGTACTTCGCTTTAAAAAGTGATAATGTCTGAATAATAACATTAAGACTTACATTCATTGAACGTACAAACGCTATAGTTTCGTCAAAATCAGGTATTTGTGGTATATTACAAAACTCGTCCATGATGCAGCGAACATGAACGGGGAGCTTACGGTCATTGTTTGAATATTTAAAGTTAGCTCTGTTTTGAAGCACATCAAACATCTGTGTGTATAGCATTGTAACAAGGAAACTAAAAGTTTTATCCTTTGCCGGCACGATTATAAATAGTGCAGTTTTTTCATCACCAATAGTTTCAAGTTGAATATTATCGCAACACGTCAGGTTCTCGACTTCATTCAGATTGAACATGAATGTTTTGACATTCGCTGAAGAAAGAAACGATTGTCCTGTTTCTTCAGGTGCTTGTCTTATTTCCTTATATAGCCTTATAGCCAGTGAATCAGGATTTCGGCTTTCAAGCTCTATAAAGTCATAGTCAAGCGGACAAAGGAAAGCAGCTTTGCGCCTTTTTAAGTAATCTTCGTCAGATTCATTTATTTCTCTTTCCAAGAAGTAACCGTCAGTTGAACCACGGGGCGGATACATGAGCTTTCTCATTTTTTCCGTTATTGAAAAGAAATTCAAATGAGTTCTATCTCTCGAAGTCTCTATAACATTACCGTTATCGTCCCATTCTGCGTTATATATGCTTTCTTCAAAAAGGAGAAAAACAATTGCTTCAAGTAGTGCTCTACCTTTCTGTGACCAGAAATCGTCCTTTTCTCCGTCACCCTTTGTAGCAGAGAATAATACTTCAATCATCTTGATTACTTCTTGCTCTGAAAAGTTACCTTCATAGTCATAAACATAATCAAAAGGATTGTAATTATTTGAATATTTCATCTGTATCAGATTAAATACTCGTATCTTATATCCCGCTTCCGTGAGCATTTTTCCTGTGTTAGCAAGGATTTCACCTTTAGGATCGGTAATTACATAAGACGTATTTAGCTGACATATATTAGGAAGAGCTACATATCTTGTTTTACCTGAACCGGCATCACCGATTATCATAACATTTAGGTTAAGATTATGCTGATATGTATTCAATGATAACTTGACCTCTTTGGTGAGAATAATATTATTATCAATATTAAATCCAATAAAGTTATTTTTATCATCAAATACTCGTTCTCCGTTTCGTAGAACAGGCTTAAATACAGGTTCTTTTTCTTTTTCAGCAAGGCTTTTCATTTCGCTTTCATTGCCCCACTTAGCAGAACCGTATTCAGTACCTTTTCGATGTAGCCTTTTCTTTTCTTCACTGTATTTATATATGAAAAAAACAGCTAAACACATTAGGCTTAAAAAAGCCATCTTGGGTACATAGCTGTTTTTATCTGATATATGAGAGAAAAGATATGACATATTCGATGCTATTTGCTTTAAGCCTTGACCGAGCTTTGAAGCATCTACTTTGCCGTTTGGTTTAACCGAGAAGTCCATTGCTCCGCCCAACATAGCAGCTAAGAACGCAATAATAAGAGTAGCAACACCACTTATTATAACGGTAGATGTTGTTATTCGCGGCTTTGGACGGGGAACACTCATGTTTATCGTCCTCCCCGTGAAGTTGCTTTTGGAGTGTTTGCCGCAGCATTATGCAGCTCATTAAGAACATTACCGCTTTGGTTCTCTTTACGCAGATGTGTGTTCTCTTTGATTACTTCATTATTGCTGTTTTTATTTACGCTCTCTGTATTTCCTTCGGTTCTTTCAGACTTGTTATCCTTTTCAGTTGTTTCAGACCGTTCTGAATTCTCTACACTTTCGGCAGAAGCAGTAGCTTCATTAAACTTTTCAATGAATTCTGATTCCATCATAAAGTTTTGATACTCTTCCTTAGAGTCAAATATCAGAACGTCGTTACTTATACCGGCTGTCATTGACATATCATTTTTAAGATTTGTCCATGCGTGTTTGCCGTTTTCTTCAATAACCGCATTACCTTTAGCATCTGTTGTGTGTGCATCGGTGAAGTTGCCGATGTTGTTCTGTCCGTTATATAAATTATAATTATGGACAACACGATCACCGTTGTGACTGCCTGATACAACTATATGTCTTTCAGGATTTGCAGCACAGCAGACAACCATACTGTCATACTTGTTCTGCTCTCTCTTAGTCATGCGGTTCATAGCAGTATTATAGTCAGTCTTGTTCTCATATACAGATTTGACGTGTTGAGCTGTATTTTCTGCATTATCTTTATATTTGTTGTAAATCGTTTCAGCCTGTTCATAAGGAACACCATACTTCTTGCTGATAGTTTCAATTGCTTTGCTTTGAGTTGATATAAGCAAGCTGATATTGCTTAAATCAGCAAAAGCTTTTTCTTCAACTGCTATCAGAGGTTCAGCAGACTGTAACTCAGCCTTGCGATATACATTCTTTGCCATTTCCTTTGCTGTTTTGTCAGAAACGCCCTGAGAAACATACAGTTCTTTAAGCTGCTGAATAGCATTTTTCTTGTTTGAAAAAGAAAGACTAAGTTTTTTTGTGCCGTTCATGTTCGTATCGGCAGATTTTACTGTACTTTCAATTTCAAAGAAGTTTGAATTCTTTCTTTCAATATTAGTGGAAATGCTGTCTATTCCGACTTCATCATTATCGCTAAAATCCATATTATGCTCATGCAAATCCTGTATTTCGCCGTTTATACCACGATACTTAGCATTTACCTGAGAAATATGCTCTGCCTTTGCAATAAGTGCGTCCTGTTCACGAATATCGGTAACACCGAGCATTTTCTTGATTTCATTACGCATTTCTTGCTTTGACTGATTAGGTGGATCAAGTATAACAAACTTCTCACGCTGTCTTTCTTCATCATTATACATGAACGCAATTTTGGATTTACCGTCAAGTCGAGTATTAACATAATAGCATTCATAGGGCTTTGTCAACGGATCCTCATTATCCCATGTTACCTGAGAAATATATGAGAACTCAGCTGTAGGATCATCGGCAAAATACTTTATCTTATCATCACCCTTGAAAAGCTCCTGTCCTATCTTTGCAGCGGCAATATTCGCCTTGTTTTCGTCATAACCAAAGGTGTTTTGAAATTGAATGGCTACTTCACGCTTATTCGGTACGCCTGAAATACTTATTTCATGCCCTGTAAGCAAATTCTTTATAGTAGTATTTCCATCTTCGTCATTATCTAATATCTGTACTTCATTCTCAACAGCTGTGCATTTCTTTAAAAATTGCTCTCTTGCGAACTTTATGGATTTTTCATCAAGTTTTTCATATACACAAAGATAATCGCCGTTTCTTGTTTTGGCAAACTGTGCAGCAAGGTCACATTCCTTCAATTCTGAGATGAGAAATGGGATTTCCCACTCTGAACACTTATAGTTTCCAAGATCTTCAGGACGTGTTTTCATATTGTTTATAACGGTATCAGTTGCTATTTTTTTGAATATCGGAAGGTCGCTTTGTCTAACGTAGGCATATATGGTACTTTTATCCTTATTCTTGTAGAATGCAATAGGTATACCGCTTTTCTTTGCCTGAGCTGCCATGTATGAAGCGTCATTGGAACTAAATCCGTTCTCAGATGTAACGTATTGAATGCCATTTTTCAGGCAGTATTCTGTAAGCTCCTTTGAGGAAACCTTACCTGATTTTATATCCGTTATATCATTGTTATGGACATCGAGCTTTTTGTTTGCTTTATGCTCTCTGTGTATAGCAGCAAGATAATGTAATAGCTTTCCGATAATATCTGCAATTGTACGAACACCTATTTCAGCAACTTTGCCCGATACCATTACAACGGTACCTGTAACTTCATCACCCATATTCATTGTAAACACCTCCAAATGGGTACAAAAAAAGCTTTAGTGTATTACTAAAGCTTCTTATGATATATTAAGTTGTATTTTGACTTATTCAGCCTTGTATTCTTTTTCAGTTGAAGATGGCTTCAAGCCATTCTCTGCATAATAATCTTCAATTGATGTGTCTTTATCTTTTGGAACAAGAGAAATCTTAACGGTATCACCCATATTGAAATCTTCTTTATCAGGAACACATTCAATTTCAGGAGGATTACCGGTTGTATTACAAACTACCTTTCCATCTACTTCACTGAAAGAAACATTGATATTCTCGAACGGATCAAATTCCTGTAATTCTGTCAGCCCACTTACTGTAAACTCACTGCTGCCGGGGACGAACTCGACATTATATACATCACTAAGACTTTTATAATCTTCTTTCCATGTTATTTTTATCTTATCACCATTAGCGTAATGGTCAAATCTTTCGATTTCCTCAATATCAATACTTTTCAGGAGATTATTGAGAACAGCATCACTTTGAGCATCTTCAACATAAGGTTCAGGTAAACCAAATGCTGCCGGATGGTCAACAATCATTTGATTTTCATCAATGCCATATTTTTTTGAATAGCCGACAGTATCATAACCCTCACAAGTATTATGAAAATAATCAGTAAGGTTAATTTGTACCTTTTCTACTGTAGTTGTTACACTGCTTTCTTTCGTCTTAGGCGCAGCGTTTTCTGTTTTGGAGTCACTTGCTTTACCACATGAACAGAGTAGTAAAATACAAGAAATAGGAGCTGCGACTTTTAGAAATTTGGAAAATATCATTTGTTTTACCTCCATTTTAATATACGTTGATATTTGTATCAACACCCTTCACCATAGTCATTAAACTCAATTGATAATGCCCTTGCAACTTCAATAACAAGTCTTTTTTGAGGAAGAGACATAAATAATTCATAAGGAATGGAATAGTTAATACCATTACAACCGATAAAGAATATGTATTCTTCACCCATTTTTACGTCCACTCCCGTGTAATTAAAAAACTTGGTGTCACTTTGTGCTTCTACTTCTTTTAAAGCTGAGACAATAGCATTTCGTTTTTTTCTCATTATTTCTCTCTCAGGTTCACCATGCATAAACTATCCCTCCTTTAATATGTTGATATAAGTATCAACTTGACGTTTGGCTTATTATAGGCGTTTGTGGCGTTGATATTTGTATCAACGCTATATCAGCCTTATTGAAAAGAAAACATTTTCATATTGAATTATATCATAGCAGCAGCTCAAAGTCAAGATATTGAACTTAATCTCAAACGAAAGGAACTTCGTCTATTCCTATATCTTCAAATTCTGCTGCCGAGTTTGATACGTCATTTGAGTTGGTACTGTTATTCTTGTATCCAAAGAACTCAACTGATTCAGCAAGTATGTACTTAAAGGACGTTTTCTGACCGGTTTTTTCATACTCATCACTCTTATTCTGACCAATAATAAGAATTCCACTGCCTTTTTTAAAGTATCTTGTGATAAATTCAGCTTTCTCTCTCCATGCAACGACTGTCAGGAAATCTACACCTCTTGTACCGTCAGCCTTTTTATATTCCTCTGGAACAGCCACGGTAAACTGACATTTTGAGATTCCGCTTGTTGTTTGCCTGAGTTCAGGATCAGCTGTGAGCCTGCCGGTTATAATTGCCTTGTTCATAATTCATACCTCCATTATTATGTTTTTTTTAGATTTTCTTCTAATTCTTTAAGTTCTTTATGCAAGAACTTTTTATATGCTTTTATTATCTTTTCTTCGTCGCTTTCAGAAAAGTCCTTAATATTATCAATTATATCAAGTACCTTATTCCTTTCTGTAAATAAAGGACCGAAACGAGTTTCAAAGAATGTTTCTCCTGTCCAACCTCTCAATGGATAGTTTATACGAGTAATCAAATCTGTAAACAACTTCAAATCACAGATCTTTTCTTTCAAATTAGCGTTCGTGAACTCAGCATATGTTATTTGAGCTTCTGTTTCTATATATTCTATTTTATCAAAAGAAGTTTTAAATGCGTTATATTCATCTTCTGTCATGTCAAGCTCATATCCTATATCCCACGGATAAAGATATTGAACTTCATCTGTATGCTCGTTATAGTAATTATAATGAAAACCGCAGTTGTCAGAGCTGTACTCTCCATCCCACTGTGAAGGAGAAACGGTTACTTTTGGTATAAATATCTTGTGCATTTTTACACCGTCCACCATCAGATAAGGTGTTTCTTTGATATCTGAACATATAATTTTGCCTTTCGATGATACGTTTGTAAAATCAAAGTCTTTAGTTGCAATTTCATCAATTAGGTTTCTTAATTCATTACGTTCTTTAATACTCATGAGCTATTCCTCCATTATACGTAATATTTTTTCTAATTCTTTAGCTATATCATGTTGCACTGAACCGGGGGCGGAGCTAAGCATTAATTCTGTAATACTTTCAGGCGGTTCTTTGAGCAGTTCTATTTGTTGAATATCATTGACACGAATAACATCAAAATAGAAGTTTGTTTCATTTGGCTCTGTTAGAACTAATCTTATGATTGCATACGGAGCTGTATTTTCATAATACACTAAGCTTTGATTGGTAACAATACCAATAATTGTTTCACCACAACGCTCAGGATTATTCTTATCTTTACATATTATTTTTACTTTACTACCAATTTCTATAATCTCTGAATCTATCGGTTCCGACATATATCATTCCTCCTATTTATGATTTAAGTTCTCTTTTGAAAAAAGTATGGGAAATAAAACATTACTCCCTCCATATCCTGATAAAAATCATTTATCTCAGGAATTTTATTGATAACGCTATCGTGACAGCATATATACCATCCCATTCCATTTTTCAGTGTCGTCCATTTATCTGCCTTTTTTGACCATTCACCACGTTCCATCTTGATCTTAACCTTTTCGTCTAAATTAAGATACTTATTGATATAGTCATAGGCAGTATAACATTCATCGTCAGCTGAACATGAATAGTAACAAACGGAATACGATTGACCGTTAGTATCAAACATTAATAGTAAACCACCTGCACCTTCAGCTCCAAGCTCCGTGTACTGGAACGCACATATATTTGACAGTATTTCGGGAGTTAATAATTCAATATTGTCCTTATCATAGATAATATGATCTTTATCGAAGTAATCATATATCCTCATTTTACCCTTGAGAACATGATAATCGAAGTCATCATTATTATTGTATTGACTTATCATTTCACCTTTGTGAGTAAAGCTCATTCCTGAATCTGATACACCATATATCAGCTCATCATCGTTGCTACTTGTAGCATCGGCTCTATTATTCCATTTTTCAATTGCCTTGTATGGATCAAGGTCAAATCCACCTCTTGCCATACACTTTGGATTACCACACTCTACATAAAAGGGACTTGGAGCTTTTTTGCTTCCACCTAATCGCTTATGTGTAATATCCATCATGAGCTGACCTTGCTGCTCTCCACAGAATGGACAATGCTCAAAGTCCTTTGAAGTCAAGCTATTAAGTTTGTCCCAATCTTCCTGTGTCATGTTGTTTGAACGTAAAACGCTTCCTTGCATTGTAGCCATTGTTATTACCTCCTGTTGTTATTTCATCTTCCAACTTTCTACATAGAAATGTAGCCAATTAAGTAACATAAGAATGATTGAAACCATTGTTATTATTCTTTCAAACCAACCTATATGTTTTCCTATCAATGGTAATACTATGAAAAACATAATTATCTCTAATACTACTATCAAAGTTAGGAGTAACAATATTTCCTTATTTGTTTTTTTGTTCAACTTCATTACTATTATCCTTTCGGAACAAGCTCATATTCTGTTCCATTGATTATAGTTGTCTGATTTGTTGTGACTTCCGTTGTAATTGCTTCTCCCTGACTACTCTCAGACGGTTTACTGTTATGCATTATGTTGCGAATACCAAGAAAAAACAAAACACCAAATACAAAAATAAACACAGCAATTCCAACGTCCATTAAACCTATTCCATCTATTCGCTCTTTCATTGGGCTGACCTCCTATAAGTTGATATTTGTATCAACGCTTCTTTTTATGTTTTTTGTAATATTCCTTTCTTGTATCCCGTTTATTATTCTGATAGATGGGATTTTCCGCTGCTTCAACCACATTCTCATTTTTCATTTTACAGTCCATAATGAAATAGGAAATGAAACCTAATGCAAGAATTATTAGAAGTATTGGAAGTTTATCATAGATCAAATCCAACGAGCTTTGCTTTATGCCTTGGATTAAGATTAAAAAGGCTGAGGATATATTGATAAGAATAGGGAGTGTTTTATATACTGACTTCAATTCGTGGTTTTTCACTTTGGTAAAGCATATTATGGAGACTATGTTTACAAAAAGTGCAGCTACCACAATAATTATGTTAGTTTTCATTGCTTTTTCCTTTCTTCTTATCAAATGTCCAACATTCTCCGTCACGGCTTATAAATACTTCTTCTACAGTGCAAAGACCATCTTCATTATTGCTGCAATCGCTGCAATCACATACTACTTTTATATCATTCATTAGCATTTTCTCCTTTATTGAGATAAAATAACTGTATCACTCTCGGAAACATAAATAAAATCTGCTGTTGCTCCTGTCTGATCGGTTAGCCTTATACCGTCCTCAATGAGCTTCAAGCTCTGCACTCCTTCTGGAAGAAAAGAGGACTGTATCTCTCTTAATACTTTGAACTGCGATATTGTATCACAGTGAATATAAATTTTATTCATTTTTTCTCCCTTCTATTACTGTTTGTTTTCCTTCTCAGATTTAGTAGTGATACAGAATGATGTAATTCCAAGAACAGAAACAATAAACAGCGTAAGCAGCAATTTATAGTTGAAAAAAACTGTTACCAAACATGGGAATATAATGAAAATTGGAAAAAGCTTTAAATATGCTCTACGTACATCGTAGGTCTTTTTATCAATACAGCAATAAATAGTACAGAATATATCAATCACTACTACAAACATAATACCTATTAAATTCATAATTCATTCTCCTTTCGGAACAAGCTCATACTCCGTTCCGTCTATTACGATTGTCTGATAAGTCGGCTGTTCATCTTTTATTCTTTTATTTCGGATATTATCCATTTCATTTAATGGTAATAAAGACAACATTATAAATAGAATGCTTGTAACAATTAAGGCAATAAGTTTTTGTATATGCTTTGGGGGAGTTTTGTTATCCTTCTTGAAAATAAAGTTATTTATAAGATAATTAATAGTATTTATTATGGGTACAGCTAATAATACAAGAAATAATATATAGTATAATATTGCTTTTCCCATGTTATCACTCCTTGTATCTCATTATAATATCCTTAATAATCACTAATGCTATACAACTCCATATTATAATTGCATATATAATCTGCTTTGATAAAGCCAACTTAAATGCAACTATTGTAAGTAATATCATCACGATTATTTTCAGTAGTTTATCTATGTTTATCTTCATTATCTTTACTCCTTTATCAATATTGAAAAGAAAATTATTTTACGAGCATTCCGTTTTCAGACCGCTGATTATCTAAAGCATCGAATGCAGCTGATTGAGCTTCTTCCACTTTTTTTATTCTTTTACTTTTACTCAAAAAATCATACCACTCTATAATAACTATAGCTCCAATAATAATACACGGTATTATTGCCAATAATGAGGGGTCACATATACTCCATGCTAAAAGTACCAAAGCCATCAAAGTGCCAAATGAAAGGATAAGAATTTGAGCTTCACTACAATAGTGGTCTGTTAACACTGAAGATATTTGCTTATTATACAAGTTTTCTATCCCCTGAATTTCGTCTTGAATTGTTACAACTTTTTCTGTTTCAATTTCTGATAATTCAAACCTTTCCTTGAATTGATCTATTGACGTAAACATAGATGTTTTATTTAATGATAAAGCTTTATTAAATTGAGCTGATTTATATTTTTTTAATTCTTCATACGGCATTATATATATTGTCGTATCATCCAAGCTGCAAATCGCTACATGGTCTCCAATTTCATATACTGTATCGTTTAAATCAAACTTTTCTTTTACGGTAAATATTGCTGTTTTTTTTAATGGAGTAAAATCCGTCATTTCTTCCAGTATTTTACTTATAGGTTGTTCACTAAGATTATACATGATACTTAAAGGTCCTCCTTACCTTGAAAGATACTTGTTCTCAGCTGCTGCCTTATCGTAATTCGATAGTGCTTTCATCATTCCACCTAAAAGTGCGTTTATCTGCTCTTTTGAAAAAGAAGCTTCCTCAGCTGCAAGCATTAAATATCCTTTCATCGCACTTGCAGTATAATTGTCATTGTTGGTACTTGTAGGAACAACTGTTTCTCCATTGATGTGCATTGTCGTTTCTCTTAATTTCTTTTGAATATCAAGTTCTTCGTTGATACTTATATCAACAAAATCTTCCTCATCATTATTGACATTTCTTTTAGCGTTGATATTTGTATCAACGACTTTTTTCTTTATGTCCTTTGGCTGCACCTTGTTAAGATCTTTAATTTTTTTCTGTTCTTTCTTATCGAGTTTCGCTATCTCATTGGCTGTGCTTATGGAAAGGTTTCCACTTGCTACGGCTTCCTTAACGGAATTTATTGCATATTTCTCAACATTCTGCATTTTTCCTACTTGTGCGGAGGAAACGCCGAGTGTTTTGGCAATATCATCACGAAGTCTGCCGTAATATTCACCTTTTTCTTTTTTGTCCTTTAAAATTCTATCAATTGTTTCATAACTCTTCCAAAGCTCCTGATCGGACAACTGACGTGCCGAAACATTCATGAGTATCAGGTTAAGCATTTTATCATCTTCATCAGCGTAGTTCTGTACAAGGCAGGGGAGAACATGGGAGATATTCTCACCTTTATCAATAAGGTACTGAACAGCAGCTTTACGTCTATGCCCACTGATAATCTCATAGCCACCTGTTTCAAGTGGTCTTACAATAAGATTATCCTTAACGCCACCCTGACCGAGTATTGTCTGAGCGAATTGTTCTATATTCTCTACAACAAAGAAATTATCAGCTGATTCATGCAGCTCATTGATATTAATCATCTTTATATCATCAGTAAGAGTATTTGAAACAACTGTTTTTAAATTATCGAACATATTTCCCTTCATGCTTCTACCTCCTTAAGTATTTCATCAGCAAGACCTTCGTATGCATTAACTATTTTCCATGATGTGCCAATATTCGGTACATTTCTTTCAATAAAGTATGCTTCTATGGGAAGTCCGGCTTTCTGTGATTCACGTACAGTAGTAGAATAGGGAATTACAGACTGCATAAGACGTTCTTTGAGTACATTACGAAATTCATCAATGAGTTCTTTATCATTCTTAGCCTGAAACATGGTAACGAAGATACCACCGAGCTTTGTTCCCTGATTATTGATCTCATTGGTGACCTTAGTCAAACCCTGTATCTCAAATTCACCGAGCATTGTTGGAACATATACAGCATCGAGGTGCTGTATTATCAGTTTAACTTCCTCACTGAGTGCCGGGGGAAGATCGAATATAATATAATCAAACTCGTTGATATTTGTATCAACGTCAAGGGAAGTATATTTATCCCAAGTAGTATGCATTATACCATCATATTCTGTATCAAATATACCTTTTGTGGACTGATTTGAAAAGAAAAACGAGAAACAGTTTTCCTGATAATCACAGTCAACTACAAGTACACGCTTTCCTTTTTTGGCAAATGCGTATGCGAGATTTATTACAGATGTTGTTTTCGCAACGCCGCCTTTGTTGTTGTAAATGCCTATTTTTTTTACATCATTCATAATGAGCCTTCTTTCTGCGCATTTGCGCGTTATTTTTTACCTTCTTTTACATATATAATCACGGTACAGGGCAGAGAAGGCTCAACTGCCCCATTGTGTTTGCAACCACCACCGTGATGTTATCATTTCTCTATTGAGAAAGAATAACCGATGTTATGTTGTCCATCGCTTTTCTGCGTGTATCATCGAGGACATGAGCGTAACGATTCATTGTGACGTTAATATCAGAATGACCAAGAATTACGCTTAGTGTCTTAAAATCCACGCCAGCTTCTAAAGCTCTTGTAGCAAATGTGTGTCGCAAAGCATGAAAATTCGCTTTGGATATACCTGAATATTCTAATACTGTTTTAAAATACTCTTGCAGCGTTTTAGGTTCGCAAGGTGAACCTAATCTGTGAGTTATTACAAATTCCGTAGGAAATAGGATACTACCGCCATACTGCTTTTCCATATTATCTCTATGTTTTTGAATATGTTCCATTATATCGTCACTTAAAGGAATATCCCTAATTGACGAAGCACTCTTTGGCGTATCTATGTATATTTTTGTTTTAGTATCGGAATTATCATCATCAAGTGTCATTAAACGTTGTAAGGTTCGTCTGATTTTTAGCTTTTTATTTCCAAAATCAATATCGTCCCATGTTAAAGCACAAAGCTCACCGATTCTTATTCCAGTTGTGAGACATAAAAAAATACCGAAAGCATAAGGCTCGTCGGTATTGACTATCGTTATTAATAATTTTGATTGTTCTACCCTTGTAAATACTCTCATTTCTTTTTTTATAACTTTAGGTATTGTGACGTATTCTATGTAGTTCTTACTTATTAGATCGTTCAAATTAGCAATTTTAAATGCTGCGTGCATCATCATTCTGATGTTTGATACACTTTTGGGAGATAACTCCCGACTTTTAGCATTAAAAAAGTTTTGAAGTGTATCGAGATCCATTCTATCCATATACACATTACCGATTTCAGGAATAATATGTTTACGAATATAACATTCATAGCTTACGGCTGTTGAATGCTTAACATTCGGCTTAGAATAGAGTGTGAACCACTTTTTTAACCAATCGTTTAAAGTTATCTTTTTTTTCATTTTGTATTCCTCCTAATTAATGTTGTAAATATATTATAACATTAATTAGGGGGAAATAAAATAGAAGTTTTAGGCTCATAACCCGAAGGTCGTTGGTTCAAATCCAGCCGCCGCAACCAAAATGTTTTACATGAGAACCTGTCAGAGAACACAGTATGTGCTCTGACAGATTTTCATATACATTAAAAAATGTGATTTTCCACGTTCGTTTGC
>JAFYYN010000172.1 GCA_017557525.1 Lachnospiraceae bacterium | reverse complement strand
AGCTAAGCGTAAGCACGAAGCTGTTGTGACAGATGATAAGGGCGATATCGTTATCAAAGCTTTCAGTTTTACTAATGATCTGACAGGTTACAATTATCTTCTTGGAAAGATAAAGCTCGTCACGATCAGTAGAGAACAGATTGCCATTGGTATGGAGTCCACAAGTCACTACTGGCTTACGCTTTATACCAGATTGATCAAGGACGGTTATAACGTTCATATCTTTAATCCTATACAGTCTGATTCGCTTCGTGGAATGTACATAAGGCAAAGTAAAACTGATGCACGAGATTCCTTCATCATTGCTGAAGTTATCCGATTCGGAAAGTATTCCGAATCCAACGTTCCACAAGAGAAATTATTCGCGCTCCGTGAGCTTACAAGGAACAGATATTTTATAGTTGACAGTGTTTCTGATTTGAAACGTAAAACAACAGCTCTCATAGACCAGGTATTCCCTGAATATGAGAAGCTCTTCTCCAATAACTTCGGTGTCAGCTCTATGGCGCTGTTATTAAAATATCCTACTCCCGAGAAACTGAAAACCGCCAGTCTGCAATCTTTAGCGAAGCTGTTATCCAAAGCAAGTAATGGCTACTTCGGACTGGGCAAAGCTAAAGAAGTAAAAGAGACTGCTAATAGTACATTCGGCGTAATTGATAACTGCGGTATATACGCCACCCTGATCTCAACATACATCAAGCAGATCCTGTTCATTCAGGATCAGATCAAGGAAATTGACTCTCAGATAGCTGCAATAATGTCTGAACTTGATTCTAAGATAACAACCATAAACGGTATCGGACAGGCACTCGGAGCAGTTATTCTAAGCGAGATCGGTGATATCAGCCGATTTAAAACATCAGATAAGCTTGCTGCATATGCAGGTATTGATCCGACTGTTAAACAATCAGGTGATTACTGTGCTATCAGAAACCATATGTCCAAACGCGGCTCACCATATCTTCGACGAGCGATATGGCAAGCGTGCGTTATTGCGGTCAGCTGTGATCCGATGTTTAAAGCCTACTACAACAAGAAAGCTGCCGAAGGCAAGAGATACATGAACATCATAGGGCACTGTACCCGAAAAATGATCTCCGTGATATTTGCCGTTTTAAGAGACGACAAAGAGTACATACCTATGGCGGCTTAATTCCTTCAAGTCAATTATCGCAGGCTTTGCATTCTGCAAGGTCAGCGTTAGCATACACTTTTTTACTGCCAAAAATTTTTTGATTTTACCCTTGACATTTGATAGCCGGTCTGCAAGGACTTATCGCATCAGCCGGACATACAAGCAGACACAAATGACATCCGACACATTTTTTACCGTTCAGCTTAGGTCTGCGGCCTTCAAATCTAATAGCCTGATGTCCGCCGTCACTGCAGGAGATAAAGCATCTTCCGCAGCCGATACATTTTTCAGCATTGAATTCAGGGAAAAGTATCGTATTTCTTTCAAGGCCGTCTGTCGTATCACTTACCTTATCAAGTCCTGAGCCTATGAGTTCCTTTATTGATTTTATGCCTCTCTGAGTAAGATAATAGTTCAGTCCGCTTTTAAGCTCATCTATTATCCTGTACCCATACTGCATTACAGCAGTCGTTATCTGTACTGAACCCGCCCCGAGGAGAATGAATTCAAGAGCATCCTTCCATGTCTCTATACCGCCCATTCCGCTGATATGGCGTCCATTAAGACCGGGAGCGTGACCAAGTTCTGAGATAAATCGCAGCGCTATGGGCTTGACAGCATTTCCGCTGTAACCGCCAACAGCCGATTTCCCGTTTACATCAGGTGACGAAACATAGGTGACCGGATTGACCGAGGTGATACTCTTGATAGTATTGATTGCAGCTATTCCGTCCGCACCGCCGCGAAATGCCGCTTCAGCTGCCGGCAGCATACTTGCAACATTAGGCGTAAGCTTCGCTAATACAGGTACAGTGGTTTTCATTTTTGCTGCTCTTGTATATTTTTCCACAAGTTCAGGCACCTGTCCGATATCTGAGCCTAATTCTTCCTCCTGCATATTAGGACATGAAAAGTTGAGTTCAACAGCATCCGCACCTTTTTTCTCACATAATTCAGCAAGACTCATCCACTCCTCCTCATCCTGCCCCATTATCGATACCATAATGAATTTTGAAGGATAATCGCTCTTTAAACGTTTTATAACAGCCATATCTTCCTCAACAGTGTTGACAGAAAGCTGCTCGATATTCTTGAATCCTGCGAGCGTGCCATTATCGCTGGTAACTGCCGAAAAACGCGGTGAAGTCTCAAGTATATCCATCGAACAGACAGTTTTGTAGCACGCTCCTGCCCACCCTGCCTCAAAAGCTCTTGCACACATATCATAACCGGATGCAACTACTGATGACGACAGCAAAAACGGATTTTCAAGCGGGATACCACATATGTCACATTTCAGTGCATCTTCATTTTCCGGAAGCGTTGTTCCAGCCTGAGGGCGCACCTCATTAATCAGCCTGCTTATAAGTTCTCTGACAGGCACGTTACCCCTTCTGACACACTGTTCCTCACACGGTGCATTGCAGTTAAAACAAGGTGTATTCTCAGGCAGCTTCAATGCCGCAGTGTTCTGATTATCAAACCAAACGCTTAACAAAGCTTTATCCGGTTCGAGCGCTTTACAGGCGCTGCTGCAAGGCGCATCATAACAGAGTATGCACGATATCATATCACTTCTTTTTAACATAATTATTCACCTCTGATCAATCATATATTTTATCATTTTTATTATATCATAATACAGTGAATATTTAATATATTTTTTATGAACGTTTTAAACGATTCGTTGATATGCAAATTGATTATCCCACTCGTATTAACATTTTATCTGCTGCCATCGAAAAAGTCCACATAAGATGTATTGAACTGGCAAGATATTTTTTTGAGTCGATAAATCCACTGATTATTATAAGTCTTGTTAATTACATCATGTTTGAACATCTTTCATCTGATACAGATGCCATTTCCGCCTTTTTGTCAATACCTTTTTGCAAAATTATACATTATATTCATAAAAAAAGTCACAGGAGCTTTTCAGATTCCTGTGACTATTTTCCGTTTCCTTATCACAATTCTTCTTCACCTTCCTCGTTTTTTCAATTTCTTTTCTCTGGTAGCTTTCGTTGTTCAATAGACTCACACCTTTCATATAAAAATTACAGCCGTCTGATAATTCCAGACAGCTGTATGTATATGTGTATGCGTCAACGGAGGGTATCATGAAGAATGCTCTCCGCAGGATAGGACTTCATAAGTTTGCAAACGAGCGTATCAAAACAGAAGAGGGAGATATCATAAAAATCAATAAGTACGGCGAGCTCACACGCTCAGGGTTTGAGCCGAAACTGTACCGTTCCAAGTACGGAGCGTGGTACGGTCTCGACGACTCTCTTTATTACAATATGCACGAAGAGGTACTTCTCGCGTATTGTGGATGTTATGGGGTAGATAGTGAGGACGTTGAGCTTTTGTTGGAGTGGGGTTATACGTGTGATGAAGTCGAGGAGATGCTTATGGACACGAACCTGCTTCAAGAGGCTCTTCGTGATGTGAGGTATATGTGTGGTGAAAGCTTGTATGAGAGCTGCTACGGAGGAGCGTGGTAAAGTCCCAAAAAGTAAACTTTTATGCACACCTTGAAAACGAGCAAAATAGTGTACATAAAAGTCCAATTCTGACTTTATGGACGTCCACAAAGTAACAACCACATTTATGGACAAATTGGAGGTAATATGGACAACAGAATCTATGGATACGCCCGGGTATCTACCCGGGAACAGAATGAAGATAGGCAAATCGAAGCCCTTACCAATTTCGGCGTGCCTGAGCAGAACATCATCATCGACAAGGCTTCAGGTAAAGATACCGAACGTGAAGGATATCAGTATCTCAAACGTCAGATACTCCGTAAGGGAGATACCCTTGTTATCAAAGAGCTGGACAGGCTCAGTCGTAACAAAGCTGACATAAAGCGAGAATTGGAAGAATTCAAGGGTATGGGAATCCGTGTGAAGATACTCGACATTCCTACAACGCTCACGGACTTTCCACCGGAGCAGGAGTGGGTACTTGAGATGATAAACGCTATACTCATTGAAGTGCTTGGAGCTATCGCTGAAAACGAGCGTAACAAGATACGTGCTCGTCAGTGCGAAGGAATAGCTGCTGCCAAGAAGAAAAACGTCCGCTTCGGGCGTCCACCAAAGACTCTACCTAACAACTGGCAGCAGATAATGGCAGATGTCCGCAGCGGAAACAAAAAGCCTGTAGAAGCAATACGGGAACTGGGTATATCCCGGTCGTACTTCTACAAGCTGTACAGTGACAACTGACAGATGTAGCCTCCCGAGGGAGGCTACTTTTTTCTTAGAAGGGATTAGAGATACTGATGAAGCCGAGTCTATCCTAAAATTTGTGTAAACCTCTGAAGTAGTGTATAATAGAAGAGACACTACTTTGGAGGTTTTAATTATGAGCAGAAGGCGAAGAAACGAAACAGAAGAGCAGCGAGCAAGAAGAGAGCTGATAAGCGATT
>JAFYYN010000171.1 GCA_017557525.1 Lachnospiraceae bacterium | reverse complement strand
TTAAGTAAATTCCAATTATTCTTCTGTGAAGATTTCAATTGCAAGTACTCTTCTGTCAAAATTACAACTACTCTCACCATAGTTTTACCGGACATGCCCTGGTTTTTCCGGCTGCTCTAAGTTCTACATAACAGCCGCATTTCACACATGTCCCGCTTATAAGGCTCTCGCAGGTCTTGCATATATCAAGTCTTCGTTTGTATTCCTCCGGTGCCGTCCTGTTTTCCTCAGGAATGGCATCGATCATGTCTTTTACGCTCTTATAGATTTCAGACTCGTCCAGGTCCTCTAAGAGACATTTGTAACAAATCTTTCTATTTTCCATAATTGTTTTCATCTATTATACTCCATTCCGCTACGCGGAACGGAGCCGTGTCGTAGGAGTTCTTCCCATTTTGCTTCGCAAAACGGGCCCCTTCCTGCGACGTATTATAACAAATCTTTCTGTTTTCCATATTATTAAGTCAGGCGTGGAGGCGACAGGTTGTTTCGCCTCTCGCTCTCAATTTGATGTTTTCGCACTCTTAGCACGCGCATTTTGCGGGCTGCGAAAATGTCAACGAGGATTTGCGTACTGCATTTCACTCGTCAAAAACTATAGGACTCGGGCGGGTACAGACCTTCGCAAATCCTCGCTCGAGCGAGAGACGAAATTACCTATTGACTCCACGCCGAAGTTATCTAATTGTTATGATACCACATATTTCTCTATTTGTAAAACTTAATTCTTGCTTTAATTCTTATTTGACTATCTTAAAGAATATGTTATAATATACCTATTAGTTTGCAACAGGAGTCCTCTGATGAAAAAGGAAAGACTTAATCCCGCGCTTATCAGAGCAGTTTACAGTTCGTACCGAAATCAGCGCAGGATCATGAATGATCTGAACAGACGTCTGAGTGCCGCTACTACAAGGGAAGAATGGACATCCATCTACCAGGAAAGAGCGGCTACTATTCGTGCGGCTTTCGATGTAAATACCGAGACCACTGTTCTTATCAACGATACCGTTTTCGCCAATAAGCTCGACTATGATTATGCCGAGTCGTTCTACCATGAGGATTTCAGCGTGCAGACCGAAGAGAATTCGGATATTTTCTTCAGTTGCCGGCTACTGACCACTTTAGCGGATTATTACCGCGAACAGCATGATCTTATCCGTCTCCTCCCATTGCTTGACCGTCTTGGTCAAAATTATATCGCGACTGTCAAAATGCATATGGCTTCGAACTATAACAAGGCGCTTGAGTGTTATAGGGAAATACTTTCCTACCGTTCAAATTACAGCTTAATACCGGATCTTTCCATAAGAAAGCTGTTCTTTCAGGCATATTACAGTCTGAGCTGCATCCTGCCTATAGTTGAATGCAAGGATACTATCGCTCCTTCGCAGAGCCTTGATTATCTGCTGGAGGTGTTTTCATTTTATAATTCTCCTACTGTCCAGAAGATTGACGGACAGTCCGAGGAAATCGCCAGATGCATCGATAATATAAAGGAAAACTGGCTTTGGATAGAATACAGGATCGATGTTGCCGACCCTGAAACAATAGCGGCTTTCATTAAGGTTTCACATGATGTTTATGACAAGATGCTGAGAGCTGCTAATAACGATATCCTCAAGCTGCCGGTTTCGACGGTCATTGCTTTCCAGCATGCCGCTATTTTAGAGGGTAACACATCATATATTGATGCCGTCAACTATATGATGAATTATTATAATAACAAAAGAGCTGCCAACGCTGAGGCTCTGGGTAACGAGTTTAATGAGGGGGATTTTTATTTCCAGACAAAGCTTCCCATCGCACTTATCAAATGGCTTGATAAAATTGACATTCTTTCGGATATGTGCGCTGCTATGAGAAAGAAGCTGATTGATGAGCAAAATTCTTATTTTATCTCTCTTTCGGAAAGGAAGATCTTTTCTCATAAAATCTATGAGGCCTGCTGCAGCTGGTGCTTTTTTGCAGTTAATTATCTTGGCACTCGTGAAGAGAAAGAGAATTTTTTAATCTCCATGCTGATCAACCGTCAGCCGCTCACTTTTTTTAATGCTTATCTTAATGCCGAGCTGGCTGTACTGGTTGCCGAATCTCTTTATCTGCACACCCCTATCCTGCTCAATGCGTGCGAGACATTTCTTAAAGTAAACGGAATGTCTTTCACAAGGCGTGATGTTATTGAATTTATCAGGAAATGCGCGCTTTTCCATGACATAGGACTTAATCGCATCAGCAAGATTGACGGCACTCAATACAGAAAGCTTACCGATCTTGAGTTTGATGTTATAAGAAGGCATCCGGAGCTTGGTGCAGAGATCGCAACAGGTAACTTAAGCATTTACAGGGATGTTATTTTAGGTCATCACAAGACCTACGACCAGACTGACGGATATCCTAAGGATATGGATTTCAGCAATTCACCGTTAAAGGTTGTCTGCGATATTCTTACCATTTGTGATGCTTTAAATTCCGGAACGGATAAATCCGGGCGCTGCTACAAGGAGCCAAAGGATTTTTCTATTGTACTTTCGGAACTGATAACCGATTCGGGTACAAAATACAATACAAGTATTGTTAACCTTTTCCTTAACGATATGGATCTGGCTTACAAGGTTGACAAGCTTATTTCCAGGGACAGGGAAAATATTTATTACGATTATTTCGTTAAATATTTTGACAAGCCCACAGTTTAATTTACGAGTAATACCGGTTACAAGCCGGATTATCCAATATATTTTTCACGGAGGACTAATCAAATGAATTCAACAGTTGACACAAAATGTGTTCAGGCGGGATATACCCCCAAGCAGGGTGAGCCCAGACAGGTACCCATTTACCAGAGTACTACTTTTAAGTATGACACCAGCGAGCAGATGGGTAAGCTTTTTGATCTTGAGGCTTCAGGTTATTTCTATACCAGACTTCAGAACCCTACTAACGATCTCGTTGCTGAAAAGATCGCAGCTCTAGAGGGCGGTGTAGCAGCCATGCTTACTTCTTCGGGACAGGCTGCTAATTTCTACGCTGTTTTCAATATCTGTGAGTGCGGTGATCACTTCATCTCCTCTTCTTCTATCTACGGCGGCACATACAATCTGTTCGGTGTTTCTATGAAGAAGATGGGTATCGAGTGTACTTTTGTTGACAACGATATCTCTGAGGATGAGCTTCAGAAGCTTATCCGTCCCAATACCAAGTGTATTTTCGGCGAGACTATCACCAACCCTACCGTTAACGTTTTCGACATTGAGAAGTTTGCCAAGATTGCTCATAAGAACGGTATCCCGCTCATTATGGACAATACCTTTGCTACTCCTGTTAACTGCAGACCTTTTG
>JAFYYN010000170.1 GCA_017557525.1 Lachnospiraceae bacterium | reverse complement strand
CTGAAGGTAATGACCTTCAACGGGGATATAGCTTGTTACTTCAATACCGTTTGAAAGACGAACTCTGGAAATCTTACGAAGAGCTGAGTTAGGATTGTTAGGTGTAGTAGTCTTAACTGCTGTACAAACGCCACGCTTCTGAGGTGAAGACATATCAAATGACTTCTTATTTAATGAGTTGAAGCTTACCTGAAGTGCGGGAGCAGTTGACTTTTTCTCAACAGTCTGTCTGCCTTTCCTAACTAACTGATTAAATGTAGGCATTAATTTTTCCTCCTTATTGTAATATAAAATTGGAGCGGCGGGCAACACTTCCTATTTAATTGCGTAACAAAACAACGCATCCGAAAGTGCGCACGGATGTGATTATACAAGGAATTTTTACGAATGTCAAGAAGTTTTTTGATTTATTCATTTTATTTCTACAAAACCGGGACTTTTGCACCTCATCAGTCTGCTGTGCAGACAGCTTCCCCTCAAGGTGAAGCCATGAACGGGCCGGGAACAGATGCTTTCTCTGCAGTCTTTTGTGACTGCCAAGAGGAAGTATCTGTTCCCGGCCCATTCTTTATCAGCTTAAGCAGTAACAATTGCGTTTGCAGCCTGGAGTCCGAACTTCTCGACTGCGTTCTCACGCATCTTATACTTCAGGATCTTGCCTGCTGCATTCATGGGGAATGAATCAACAAAGTCAACATATCTCGGTATCTTGTGCTTTGCCATGTTCTTTCTTACGTAATCCTTAAGCTCATCCTCTGTCATGGTCTCGCCTTCCTTAAGGATTACGCAGGCCATGATCTCCTCGCCGTAGTCACGGTCAGGAACACCGATTACCTGTACATCATCAACCTTCGGATGAGTATAAATGAACTCTTCTATTTCCTTGGGATATATATTCTCACCGCCTCGGATGATCATATCCTTGATACGGCCGGTGATCTTAAAGTTACCCTCGGGAGTACGTCTTGCAAGATCACCTGTATGCAGCCATCCGTCTTCGTCGATTGCTGCTGCAGTTGCCTCAGGCATCTTATAGTATCCCTTCATTATATTATAGCCGCGGGCTACAAATTCACCATCAACATTATCCGGCAGATCTGCACCAGTCTCAGGGTCAACGATCTTACACTCTACGCCGTAGAAAGGTCCGCCTACAGTATTAACTCTTACCTCAAGAGAATCGGTAGTCTTGGACATTGTACATCCGGGTGAAGCCTCGGTCTGACCGTAAACAATAACTATCTCTGTCATGTTCATCTTGTCTACAACTTCCTGCATTACCTTTATAGGGCAGGGACTTCCAGCCATGATACCGGTACGCATATGTGAAAAGTCAGTCTTGTCGAAGTTCTCATGTCCAAGCATTGCTATGAACATAGTAGGTACACCGTGGAATGCAGTAATCTTTTCTCTGTTTATACAGTCAAGACCCTTTCTCGGTGAGAAAGCGGTAATAGGACACATTGTAGTACCGTGAGTCATGGATGCAGTCATAGCCAGTACCATGCCGAAGCAGTGGAACATGGGTACCTGGATCATCATCCTGTCAGCAGTTGAAAGATCCATGCCGTCACCGATGGTCTTACCGTTATTTACTACATTATAATGTGTAAGCATTACGCCCTTAGGGAAACCGGTTGTACCTGAAGTATACTGCATATTGCAGACATCGTTTTTATTGATGAACTTACGTCTGAATTCTACTTCCTTCTGTGATACGGTATCAGAAAGAGCTATAGCCTCTTCCCAGGTATAACAGCCGTCATGCTTGTCGCCTGCCACAACTACATTCTTAAGGAAAGGAAGTCTTTCCGAATTAAGCTCGCCGGGCTTTGACTCCTTTAATTCAGGACAAAGCTCATTAATGATCTCACAGTAATTAATATCCTTGTAGCCTTCAATCATAACGAGTGTATGAGTATCGGACTGACGCAGCAGATACTCTATCTCGTGTACACGATAGGCGGTATTTACAGTAACAAGCACTGCGCCGATCTTGGTGGTTGCCCAGAAAGTTATGTACCACTGTGGAACATTTGTAGCCCAGATAGCTACGTGATCACCGCGTCTTACACCCATTGCGATAAGCGAGCGGGCAAAGGTATCCACGTCATTTCTGAATTCTATATATGTCCTTGTATAGTCAAGCTCAGTATATCTGAATGCATACTGATCCGGAAATTCCTTACACATGCGGTCAAGAACGTCCGGGAAGGTATAATCGATAAGCTGCTCCTTGGGCCATACATATTTTCCGGTATGAGTCTTGTTGTCCTGGAGAAGCTCCTCTTTTTCCTGACGATACTCAGCCATGTAATGAGCAAAATGAGGGAATGCAATACCTGCATTCTGAAGGTTTTTATCCCAGCGCTTTACCCATTCTAAAGAAGCATATCCCGAATAACCTATCTCAGCAAGTGAAGCAAAGATGCTCTTTAAAGGCATGTCGCCCTGGCCCATAAGCTTATACTTAGGCTTTCCGTCAACCATGACACTGTCTTTAACGTGCACATGCTTAATATAGCTTCCTATATTCTTAACAGTCTCCTCGGGTGATTCCTCCATGTACCTGTAAGGATGATGGATATCCCAAAGTACAGCAACCTTTGGGCTCCCTACCTTTTCAATAAGACGTTTCATACGCATGGTATCGCTGTAAACGCCGTTTGTCTCAACGAGGAGGGTGATATTTTCATATTTTTCAGCAATTGCTGCAAGTTCCTTTAATACTCCTGCCACATATTCATCATCCACATCTGTAATAGGCTCGGGGTCCTTGTCCGCAAGCAGTCTGATATAAGGAGTGTTCAGCTTATCCGCCAGCTCCATATAATCGGATACTTCTTTTATGCATAGATCACGGTTCTCTTCTTCCTTTAAAACACAGCCTGTATCAAGGCAGGGAATTTCAAGGCGCAGCTCCTTTAATTTTTTCTTGGTTGACTCAATCTTTGAAGGGCTGAATACGGCAGCGTTTACAGCTGAGATTTCATCTCCTATACCGCGGATCTCGATACCGTCAAATCCCAGATCCTTTGCCATGGAATAGATATCCACCCAGCCAAAATCCGGAGTTGCAATTGTAGAGAAACTGATTTTCATGATGACCTCCTAAATAATAAAAAAGCGGCCCAGATCAATCTGTGCCGCTCATAAAATATTACAAATTCATTTTGCGCATCACAAACCGACCTTACTCAGATTTACTAGTAAAGAGTAGGAGTAATAATAGGTTTGCGAGGTTAAGTCTTTTCATTTTTGTCTCCAAATATACTTTTACAATATTTTTCACGAACAAAATGTATTATAGCCACATAAGAAGTCCTTGTCAACAAAAATTTTTAATATTTTTTTGCTTTTTCGATAAGGTCATCCAAGGTATAGGCCTTTCCTTTTATAATTTCCTCCTTTTCATCAATAAAGCTCATATAGTTATTCTTAAATTTATATATTTCATTCGTTTCAGGACAAAATGCGGTAAAGCCTATAAAATCAGCCGTTTTTTCCCACGTAATCGTACTCAGTGCCAAGGCATTCTTTCCGGAGATCCCGCCATCATTTGTATAAAGAAATACTCTATTTCTTTCAGGATCCTCTACTTTTTCAAGATCAACAGCCGTATACTGGCCAACCCTAAGCCCTTCAAACATCACATTATTTACTTGCTTTCCTGTTTCGATATCGTAAATTGAAGCTATCCTGCTCTTAGTCCATACCACTATCGCATTATCTTCATTCAAGAAAAGTACAGACGTAATCTCATCCCGGATATCATCCAATTCAATACGGCTGATCTCTTTTTTTACAGAGGCATCATAAACCCTAATTACCGATCCATATGTTGACTTATCATCGGTAATTGTCAGGAATCTTGGTTTTGTATCACCCATAAAGATTGAAATATCGTCCAACTTAAAAACTTCTTCAGTATCTATGGCAGCTGACTCCCCACACTTCGTATCGTAAATAAAAAATCCGTCTATATGTTCTCTGTCATGGGACAACAATGTAAGAACGAGTCCCGATTCACCTGTTTTAACATCCCCCCTATAAGAAAAACCATCTTTTATGCAGAAATACCTGTCTTGAGGAGCTTCTACTGTGGTTATTTCTTCATTTCCTATCCTGTACCTAAGCTCGTGCTCGGGATTAAAATAATCCGAATCCTCCGATTCGCATAATATAGCATCTAGAATATTCCCATCTGCAAGCATTGAAACTGAAGCTTTTATGCCAGAAACAGGCTTCCCATCTTCATTGACAAATACAGTCTCTTCCGTATCAGTCTCCAAGTCATAAATCTGGACATTTGACTTTGTCGTTAAGTAAGAAAAATGTTTCCCGTCACGCCATAGGAGTGCATTTTTCGTTCTTGTCTTTATCGACACATTCATATCTTCGGAAGGCTTCAGCGTATATTTTACTTTATCTTCCCCGGTCTTTGCATCAATAATCCTTAGTGAAGTGCTCTCTGCGTCTTTATATTCCCACAAGGCCAGCCGCCCTTCCGACAAATATTTCAGGTCAAATTTACCAGATATGTAAGTTTCGGAATAAGAGCTCTCAAACCAGTCAACCGGTTTATATTCATTATCTTTATTCGGTTTTAAGATATAAACAGTTTTTGCTTCTTTTTCAAAACCGGTATCGACAACCAGGGCTTCTATAATGTTTTCAGAAAGGGTAAACCCCTTGCCTCCCTCAATATTTGCCACATATCCGGGTGTTATTGACAATCGCCGTATCATTGATCTGTCACAGAACGGAGCCAGAGAAAATCCGTTTTTTACCCAATAGACGTTTTGATATCCATCCTCTGTAAGCACTGCCAGACCGCCATATTCAGGACTCAGCCTCATAAAATTATGTATTCTGGCATTGGAATCTCTAATTTCAAATACAATTTTTCCATTATTGAAACTATATACAAATCCGTAAGATTCCACAGAATACAACAGAAGATGTTCATCCCTTACAAATGTGGTCTGATATTCAGTATAGGAATCACGTTTGGGTATCTGGAAATGTACTCCCCGATGCCTTGCCGCAATATCTTCTTCAGATACGGAAGCTGCTTCAGTGTCATCATCTCCATATACAATATCCCTGAATGTTCCGTCCTTTTCAGAATACTCCTCGGTCACGATGACCCCGTCCCATCCGTCATAGTGGGTGAACACCAGTTTCTGTTCTTCCGAATCGTACCCCATCCCTATAACAAACGGATATTTTCCTTCTAATTTATTCTGTTCTTCAAAATCATCAGCCTTGTGTTCTGTCCTGATTACCGTAACCAGTTCTTCTGCAATATCTACTTTAAAAAGACATGCCCCTCCAGCACCTAATCCCGGAGAGTAATATCCCATGCCATACAGAGTCTTTTCATTTTCGGTGAATACTCCGGGATAATTTCCGAAGCAAACAACGTTTTCTCCGCCAAATGCTTCCCCAACAATTATTTCTTTTTCAATATTGCCGTCCTTAGTGTTTAATATCAGAAATTTATCTACATCATCCGGGTCTGTAGTGAACGTTCTGTTATACCAAACTGCCAACCGGCTTTTGTCCTTGTTAAAGACAGAAAAATCCGAACAATTGATTGTACCAAGCTCCTTGCTCCACCGGATCCTGCCATCCGAAAGCTCCAATGCAGTCAGCCTATTCTGCCCCATACAGATGAGCAGCCCATATTCTTTAAGCTCTACCATCCGCTGTCTGTTCGTCACAGTAAAATTATACCGGATTCCTGAGCTTGCTTTCCAGAATAACTCTCCATCCTCAGTAGAGTAGCATCTCACATACCCGTTTTTATCCATGGTATAGAGCTTATCTCCATCTTCTGTAATCAAAATGCCGTCTACAGCACTTTCCTGTTCTATGGTAAATACTGTATGCAGGTAGTTTTCGTACTGCTCTGCTCCAAGTGCCTGAGAAAGAAGGTATTCTGCCTGATCTTTATATTTTATTCTCTCTTCTTCAGATTCAATGTCCTCACACGAATTAAGTGCATCCAAAGTACTCTTGATCACATTTTTCATTTCACCATTCTCAAGCTGAAGTTTACCTTCGCTTAAAGAAGCTTCAGTGCTTCCTTTTGCCAACCTGTTCTTTTTCTCGGCCAGATCTTTATTGGCTATATCAAGATTTTTATTGGTTTTATCAAGCTCGTCGTTGGTTGTTTTAAGTTCAGCGTTGGTTTTATCCAGTTCGTCATTTTTTTCTGCAAGAGTTGTATTTGCAGCATCCAGTTCTCTGTTTATTGATTCCAGCTCTTCATTCTGTTCCTTAATCTTCTGGTCTTTGACTATCAAGGTAATACCATAAATGATTGCTACTGCTGCCAGAATACTTACCAGAGCAAGCATTCTGTGAAGTCTCTGTCTCTTTTCTCTCTGCCACAGAGAATCAAAGGGGCAACCCATGATGGCAGCATAAAGGCGCACTACTTCCTTTTTGAGCCTGCTTGTGCTGTGCTCATGGTTAACTCCGGTAAGGTTTGCAGCCAACGGCTCTATGGTGCCTATTTCATTTCCGTTTTCATCGGTAATGGATGTGAGCGGTTTCGGGAATGATGTTTCAGGTGTTCCCTTTGCAAGGACTGCCACTACGTGATCCCTGTCATGATGCTCCATGAAATAGGTTATCTCACGTTCAACCCAAAGTGACTCCGGGGTGTCCGGAGTACATATAACTATGAGATAATCAGTATTGTCAAGAGCTAGGCAGATGCTCTCCGAAAGGTTGCTTGATACCGGCAGTTCTTCCTCGTCCCTAAAGACTTTTCCGAGTTTCTTGCTGCCCCACTTCTCACGCATTTCCTTTGGAACGGTATAACGTTCAATCTTTGAGTGGATCTGCTTTGCTATGTTTTTGTCAAGTTCCTTATGTCTGTAGCTTATAAAAGCACAGTATTTTCTTATCTCTTCCATTTTTCCTACCTTACCCTTTGATTGATTAGTCTGCCCGCTCATACGACTTCGCCATAATGTCCTTATTGATTATGTAAACATCCTTCGGGTTTTCTTTACGGGCTGCCAGATAGTCCCCGGGTTTGCCAAGCATGTAGTTGTCGCTCCAGGAAACAAATACCTTTGTGCGTCTTTGAAGCTTTTTGGCATATACACAAGAGCCTTCCTTAGGTATGCAGGTTTTCGCATAATCCTTTAAGGATTTCCTTGTTTCTGACCCCTCTCCGAATGTATCAGCCTTTACTGCCGTATGAACGGTCGGAGCATACTCTCCCACAAATTCATAGGGCTCATCGGTTGGGTTGTTATGAGAAAGGAAATATGCTTCATCATTCTTGTAAACTTCACCCTCAATACCTATGATAAAGTAGGTTTCCGGCTTTATTACAAACGGCAGATCTCCTTCAAGCATCCTGACGGTAACAGATGTACCTTCAGGATACATATCCGTCGCTTTCACATAACCTATGGGCAGGCATTTCTTCCTATATAATGGTTCACCGGAAATATCCGGCACATCATCTGTACCGGCATATACATAATCCTGATTTTTGAAATACTCATCCATCCTGATCTTTATAACTGTATGTGCAGCCAGAGCCATATCGTCGCATTTCTCACCCACTAACCTGTGATACTCTTCTGCCAGCAGATCATTTACTATAAAGCCACCGGATTTTCTCATATGTCCGCCGCCTGAGCCTATCCCAGCTGTAACGTATTGTGCCAGCTCATCCGCACGTGTTTCCTTTTCACAGGATCTCACCGAAAGCTTTACGCCATCATCCAACGCGCACAATGCCATACAGCTGCCCACGGAATCTACCTCTATCAGCGCATCACTGATTATCCCCAAGATATTGGGATCGCACCTTTCTGCCTCTGCTATGGCAAATCCGTTCCCGGTTTCATAATCCACCTTTGACATGGCATTTCCAGCTATCTTAAGTTCTTCAGAGGAAATGTTACTGTTTTCAAGAAGGGTCAGGACGTTCTTATTTAAAGAGAATTCCAATTCATCCCTCATATCCTTGTCCTTGGGATGCCGTATCTCCTGGAGCTTGCCTGTATCCATAAAAAGACCGTAGTACAATGCTGTTGAGAGTATCTCGTTTTTAGCAGGCTCAAAGCTTTCATTTTTCAGCATATCCCAGACTATAGTCGCACATGCGCCGTAATTATCACGTATTTCACTAAGTTCTGTATACTTTTCCGGTCTTGCCATATGATGATCTATGATAGCTACCGTCTTTCCTTCAAAACGCTGTACGTTTTTTTCTCCGTACTGGCAGTCAACCGTCAGCAGCAGATCAGGCTCACTGTTCAGTTCTGTCACATATTCAAACGGAAGATCCAGTTTTTCAAGCATAAGCATAAGGTTGCTCTTGCGTATCTCACTTTTCCCTCCGTATATCATGCGGACATTTTTCCCAAGAGATAAAAAATACAGGTACAGTCCGTATGCACTTGCAACTGCGTCCGCATCCGGATTATCATGTCCCTGTATCACTATATTATTGTATCCCGATAAATCACTAAGTCTCACCTTAAGCCTCCTATATTACCGTATATATAGGAAGTATACCAAAGTAAAAAGAAATAGTCAATTTTTACTCAAATTTTCCTTCTTTCAAATAGCTTCTGATATCGATACGCTTTTTCATTGCCATTTTCTCGAGGATGATTGAAACCACCTGCTTGATATAGCCGTAAGAATAATTTGTCCGCTTGGCAATT
Source organism: Lachnospiraceae bacterium (assembly GCA_017557525.1). Classification (GTDB taxonomy): domain Bacteria; phylum Bacillota; class Clostridia; order Lachnospirales; family Lachnospiraceae; genus RUG11977. The sequence continues at coordinate 15,001 of JAFYYN010000170.1, read as the reverse complement.
TCGTTGTTGCCCAGACCGTCGGCAATAAGCTTGGATACAGTAAGTTCAAGGTCTGAAAGAGTATTCTTCATATGCTCCAATGCTTTTTTGTCATACTGGGGCGAGGCTGTCGGGATGGATATCCTGTTCTTGATCCTTGCAAGGAAAACGCTCTTTATAAAGGGCTTTGTGATATAATCTGCCGCACCGTACTCCCAGCCCTTAACCTCATAATCAGGGGTATCCATGCCGGTAAGAAAGATGATCGGAAGCTCCTCGGACTCCTTAAGCTCCCTTATGCATTTAAAGGTTTCATAGCCGTCCATTTCAGGCATATCAACATCAAGAAGGACAAGCCTGTATTCAATGCCCTTCTTTATCAGGTCGATCGCCTGCTTGCCGGACTTGGCAAGACTTACCGTATAGCCTGCATTTATCAGAATATCCTCTATAGTATTCAGCATACTGATGTCATCGTCAACACACAAAATCCTGCAATCCTCCATTTTTATCCTCCAAAGTTTAATAATGACTCCGCCTCGTCAAATTCGATATTTTTGATACGAGTCCTGATAGTTTCCAGCTTCTCCTTTTCGGCATGTAAGGTCTCAAGGCGGTCCACCATCTTTAAGGCAGATGACTGGTCTCCAAGCCTTACCGCTGAAAGCAGGGCATCCCAGGCCTCTTTCTCATTAAGCGTTATCTCCTCACTGTCTTCTTCGGGAACAAGGTCAGGCCTGATCTTTTCAAATTCCTTCAAGAAACTCTCAAGACCTTCAACAACTCTTTCCCACTTTATTGTAAACAATGGCAGTGCCGAAACGAGGTACTTCGCATCCCCATCCTTAGCCCTTTTCTCCAGACGTCTTGCGGAATAATACAGATCCTCTCCGCCGACATTTCCGGCATTGCCCTTTATGGCATGGATGAGTATAGCAGCATTCTCATAATCACCTTTCTCAACAAAAGCCTTGATCTTTTCAATGCTTATCGGCGTATTCTTAAGGAAATACTCACTGACCCTTGCAAACTGCAGGACATCACCGCCCAAATGCTTAAGTGCACCATCCAGCGAAATGTCAAAATTCTTAAGAAGCCTTGTAAGCTCACGCTTAACATCCTCAGGAAGCTTTGCTGGTTCATCATAATTAACCCTGGTCACAAGCCTTTTGGGCAAATGCTTCATCAGTACATTTTCCAGCAACCCGGCTTCAACAGGCTTTAACAGGTAGTCATCAAAGCCCTTGGCCATAAACATATCCTTTTTATCAGGACTCGCGTCAGCCGTAAGCACAATAATCGGAGTTGACTTACCCTTTTCTTTGTCAATCTCCTTTAAATGCTGCATAGCCTCAACACCGTCAATATCGGGCATCATATAGTCCATGAGTACGAGGTTATAATCATTCTCGTCAAATTTATCATAGCACTCCAAAGCAGAGTTTGCCGTATCAACGCCTACCAGCGTACGCTTAAGCAGAGCCTTGGCAACCTGCAGGTTCATGCTGTTATCATCAACTACAAGGAGTCTTGCCTCAGGAGCTATAAAGTAGCCCTCCGGCTCTGTCTGGACAGTAACATCATCCGTACATGCCTTTAAATCAATCACAAACCAGAAAGCACTGCCCACACCGTAGGTACTTTCAACCTGTATCTTCGTACCCATAAGATTTGCCAGCTTGTTGGAAATAGCAAGACCGAGACCGGTACCCTCAACACTCCTGTTCTTGATGAGATCAGCCCTCTCAAAGCTTTCAAAAATCCTTTCTTTAGCTTCTTCGGGAATACCGTTACCCGTATCCGAAACCTCGAAACGGATGAGGTTATTTTCCTGCTCCTCAACAGAAACAGAGAAAACAATGTTACCCTTGTCAGTATATTTTACAGCATTAGAAAGAAGGTTGGTAAGTATCTGTGTGATCTTACGATTATCCCCGTAAAGAATAGCCGGAAGCTTTTTATCAATATCCATAACAAATTCAAGATTTTTCTTCTCGGCTTCCTTTCCGAAAAAGGCGCCAAGACTTTCTATCATCTTCTTTACATTAAAGTTTTCCTCAAACAGGACCTCCTTGCCCATATCAATACGGGAAAGGTCAAGGAACTGATTCACCATGAAAAGCAGATGCTGCCCGGCGTTATCAACATTCTGGGCATACTCGGTTATCTCTGAATTCTCCGACTCTCTCAAGATCATCTCATTCATGCCGAGAAGCATATTGATAGGAGTCCTTACCTCGTGGCTGATATTTGCGAGCAGGATACTTTTAGCCTTGCTTGAGTCTTCGGCAATGTTCTGCTGTTTCCTGTACTCGCGTATATACCTGATAAAGATAAGCCCGATACCCACGGATGAAAAAACTATTCCTATTATCTGGCCAAAAAACTGGTCCCAGGGATTTTCGAACGCCTTAACGAGTTCCGGATGATTATACGAAAAAAAACAGACAAGCACATAGTAAGCTATCTGTATGATTTCCATAACCAGCTGGAGGACACCCTTGTACATAAGCAGCGTAAATACTATACCAAAGGCAAAGAAGTAGGGAATAGCTCCATTGATACCACCCATTACCAGAAACAGCCATGTAAAAAGCCCCATAAATACCACCACAGTAGTGATAAGGTATCCGATCAAGTATTTTCCTGTGGCGTGGACAAACCACATAAGGCACACGCTTGCAAGCGCGGCAATAAGATTTATCAGCCTTCCCTGAGAATTTGAAAAAGCCGCTCCAAGAATACTGACGAGTACCCCCGCAGTACCCAGAAGCTTAAAGAGCCTGACATCAAACTCTTTCTCTTTGGTATAGAAATCTATGATCCTTTTCTTTAATCCCGTAAACATTTTTATCTCCATAAAAAATGATGTATAACACCCTGAAAAGTATTATACATCATTTTTCCCGATTTGAAAACTAACAAAAAGTTAGGTGTTTCAAATCATTCCTTGACATTTTCCCTGCCTTATTGTATATAGGATACAGTAACTGAACACACATATTAAAATCCCAAACAACCTCCCCGCCTGTTTCCGGGCGGGGAAATATATGTTACACGGAGGTTTGTCATGGGCGAAAGACGTGATAAATCAAATAAAAGATTTATGATATTGTCGGCAATCGGTATCTTTATGGTTGTCGACCATCATACATTTACAGCATTTAATCTATTCGGTGATGTTATACCCTATAATTCATTTTTTATGCCGATGTTTGTATTTATCTCCGGATATTTCAATAAAGTAAATAACAGCACTAATCTGTGGACTTACTTCATAAAAAAAGTAAAAACCCTTTTAATACCTTACATCGGATTATCCCTCACGGTATTTACGCTGCAGCAGCTCATCAACTATATAAAACTTGGGAATGAAGTGGCGGCACTGCCATCAGGATATCTCGGTTTTATATTTAAAAGAATCTTATCGGTTGGCACATTTGGCGTCATAGTTGAACCCATGTGGTTTGTCATTGCCTTATTCGCCACACTGATGATCTATGCGGTACTTAAGAAATACCTTTATAAGATATGGAACAGTTACATAATGCTTGTATTGTTCTGCTGTCTGCATATTTTTGTAATCTACCTCGCAAAAAACGTGGATATGGAACCCATCGAGTATCTCCTCGTGCCACTAAAGTGTCTTTTCTTCTTTCCGTTTCTTGAGATGGGTATCATATACCGTGAACACCTTGAGAAAAAGCACATCGGTCTGTCAGGTGGGAGCAAACTAGCTTTAATGTTTATACTGCTCGTCATAAACGTGATCCGAACATGTTATCTGCCAAGCGCCTACGATGTTGCCTTTGACAGCATAGATGAACTGGCAGGATTCACCAGCCCTTACTATGTTACTCCGCTCGTATCTTCTATAGTAGGTATCTTATTCTGGCTGACCTTCACGGATCTGATCGAGAAAGCTGTTTCCGAGAGCAGATTTGTCAACTTTATGTCCTGCAACACTTTCTGGATAATGGGACTGCATATTCTGTTCTATAATGTCCTCAACTGTATACTTATGGGAATAAGCAACTGTATAGCCGAAATCCCCTACTTTGACGTTGAAGCTTTTAAAGGAACCGAGTGGTATTTCTGGGGTATCAGCAGCAATATCAAGATCCTTTACGTTTTGGTAGGCATATTAGGACCGTTGGCAGTAAAATGGATATACGACAGGATATATGCAACTGTAACCGGAAAGATAGCTCTTATCAAATGCAGCTCTGAACGGACTACAAAGATTGTAAAGGCTCTTATAAAACCGGCCTGCGTTTTGCTTATGTTACTGCTTGCAGGCGCTGTACTTTTGATAATCAAACCCGGCGAAAATAAAAACGGTTTTGGAGATGGACAGGGAGATATACCGGGAAATGAAAATATAATTGGAGCATATGCATATCTGGACATTGCCTACGAATATGAGGATTCAGGTGCTGACTATCTGGCTGACCCTTGCGCTATTTATGACAACGGAACTTATACCATTAAAATATCCCGTCACGATAACGATGAAACGCCTCTTGCATTTTCCGGTCTCTCATATATGGGCATAAGGCTCATCAGTGATAACAGCAGCTTAGATAATACAGAAGTTTTAATCACCGACATAAAGGTGACATGTGATGGCACTGAATTAAAAGTTATTGAAAACGGGACTGTCTCATTAGATGATGAAACAAAATCCAACTATTTTGACTGTTACGATATGAATGAAACCAACATCTTCGACGACAATATATATGACTTTACAGATAAAGACACGATTGAGGTAACCTTTACGATTTCAGGGATGAAATAGAATACAAAAGAGCCGAAGCTACTGAAGCCCCAATACAGCAAGCCCCGCCTGTTTCCAGGCGGGGCTTGAGTTTTTCATGAGGACCAAGAATCGACCCATGTCTTATTTCAGCATTTCAAGGATATCCTTTGCATTTTTAATCTTGGTATCCTTACTGTCTTTTTGTGAATTATCAGCATTATCAGTTGTTACTTTAACCCACTTATACTTGATCGTCGTATTTTTAGCTGCATTTTTAAATGTTTTCTTATAATCTTTAACTAATTGTTTATACTCTCTCTTGGTAGCTGCATAGATTTCAATTGTAACCTTCTTAATACCATTAAAGCAATTCTTGTCAGCACTGGTTATATTACCCTCGAGAGCGATAGTTATTTTCTTCTTACCCAAACCTGCAAATGCATTTGCGCCGAGTTTAGTTACAGGATACTCTTTTCCATCAACATCTAAAGTAGTAGGTATAGATATTACACCATTTTGGACACTTACTTTGTTAAGAACAGCCTTTCCTTTTGCAGTTAGATTATAAGAAACGCTCTCTAAAACATTCCCCTCTGCATCCTTTGTTTCAGATGAAAGAGTACCCTTACCGGTTGCATCAACTTCTGCAGATTTCTTGGTTACAGATTTATCAGCACCGGTAATTGTTGTTTCTACAGTCTGGTTACCATCCTTATCGGTTGTTACAGTTGATTTTTCAGAAGACTTGTCAGCATTCTCAGCCGTAGTAACCTTAGTAACTGTTTTATTCCTAGCAACAGTCGTGGTTTCAACAATAGTGCTTATCTGTTCATTCTCAGAGTTCTTAACTGTTGTTGTAGCCTGACCGCTGCCATTCTTATTCTGATAACCTGTTGTTTCTAATTTAGTACCATCAGCTTTTACAGTCTCCTCAGTATAGGAAGTCTTACCAAATATATCTGTTGTTCCATTCCAGAGAGATGTTGAATTGTCAGCGTTTATAACCTCTTTGGTAACTTCCGTAGTTTTATTAGCTAACTTAACTTCTGTAACTGTAGTGGTTGAACCATCAGTAGCCTTTGTTTCCGAAACAGTTGTGGTTTTGCCGTTTTTCTCTAAAACTGTTGTGGTTGTTTCAGAACCATCCGCATTTACAACCTTTACAGGTTCTGAAGCATCATCCTTTTTATCGGAATCTGTATTTGTGTTAGCTCCGGTACCGGTTTCGGTAGTCTGAGTGTTATTGGTAACTGTCCCTGTAACTGTTCCGGTAACAGTTCCTGTAGTTGTTCCTGTACTCTGGCTATTGTCTGTAACTGTTGTGGTAGTAGATCCAGTATTCTGGTTGTTATTAGTTGTTGACCCAGAGCTCTGGTTGTCATTGGTTGTTGATCCAGAACTCTGGTTGTTATTTGTTGCGGTACCTGCATTTTGAGTTGTATCTGTTCCGGTACTTGCAGGTGTATCTGTATTGTCAGTAGTTGTTGTGCCTGCAGGTGCATCTGTATTGGTTGTGCTTCCACTACCCTGATTGTTATCAGTTGTTGTTTCAGTACTCTGAGTGTTTTCAGTTGTTGTTCCGGTGCCCTGGTTATCCTCAGTTGTTGTTCCGGTGCTCTGGTTATCCTCAGTTGTTGTCCCAGTACCCTGATTATCTTCAGTTGTTGTTCCGGTGCCCTGATTATCCTCAGTTGTTGTTCCGGTACCCTGGTTATCCTCAGTTGTTGTTCCTGTACCCTGATTATCTTCAGTTGTTGTTCCGGTGCCCTGATTATCCTCAGTCGTTGTCCCGGTACCCTGATTATCCTCAGTCGTTGTCCCGGTTTCCTGATTATCTTCAGTTGTTGTCCCGGTACCCTGATTGTTATCTGTTGTTCCAGTATTTCCGGAAGGATCAGTTTCAGGCTCGGGCTCGGGTTCAGGCTGAGGTTCAGGCTCAGGTTGAGGCTCGGGTTCAGGTTGAGGCTCGGGCTCACGCTCAGCAGCATAAGTGTATGTATATGTTATATCTCCTGTTATTGCTGTCTCAATAGATGGAACAACATCCCAACTTCCTGTTGTAAAGTTTGCATTAGGTTTTGTACCAACTGCAGGTATATCTGATGCTGCAAGCTTTAAAACATCACCTAATAAACCTGAAATTGTAACGGTTTTATCTGTTAAAGTTCCATCATTCCATGAACCGTTTACAACCTTAAATGTTACTGTTGCACTGCATGTTTCAACAGAAGCCTCACCATATATCTTACTAGCATATTTGCTCAAGGCTGCTTTATAGGCATCAACCTTATCCGCAGGAACATAAATAATCAGATCTTCAGGCGTATCATCAAATATTCTGCTTCCAATTGTTGTTGGAACGCTTCCCTTAAAGTAGACAGATGTCAGGTTGCTGCATTCATAGAATACCCAATTTTCAATGCTTGTAATGCTGCTCGGTATTTCAACCGATGTCAGGCTACTGCAGTATTCGAATGCACCATACCCGATGCTCGTTACGCTATCCGGAATAGCAATATTTCCGGAGCAGGTTTGTCCATAAATCAGAATACCATTTACAATAACCATGGGGTTTTCTTTCTTTTTTGCTTCTAGCCATGCTGTATCATAAAATGCATAAGCCCCAATGCTTGTCACACTGCTTGGTATTTCAACCGTTGTAAGGCTGCTACAGTGACTAAAGGCATGATCCCCAATGCTTGTTACACTGTCTGGTACCGTGACTGTTATCAGGCTGCTACAGCCATAAAATGCTTCATACCCAATGCTTGTTACGCTGTCTGGTATCGTGACTGTTGTCAGGCTGCTGCACCACCCAAATGCAAGATTCCCGATGCTTGTCACACCATCCGGAATAGCAATATTTCCTGAACTGGTTTGTCCGTCAATGAGAATACCATTTACAATAACCAAGGGGTTATCTTTCTGTTTTGCTTCTAGCCATGCTGTATAATGAAATGCATAAGCCCCAATGCTTGTCACACTGCTTGGTATTTCAACCATTGTCAGGCTACTACAGTCATAAAATGCGTAATCCCCAATGCTTGTCACACTGCTTGGTATTTGAACTGTTGTCAGGCTACTACAGTATTCGAATGCGCAATCCCCGACACTTGTCACACTGCTTGGTATTTCAACCGTCGTCAGGCTGCTACAGTATTCGAATGCGCAATCCCCGACACTTGTCACACTGCTTGGTATTTCAACCGTCGTCAGGCTGCTACATCCATAAAATGCGTAATCCCCAATACTTGTCACACTGCTTGGTATTTCAACCGTTGTCAAGCTGCTACAATCGTGAAATGCATTATCTCCGATGCTTGTCACGCCATCTTTTATCTCAACATTCTTTATATATTTACTAGCATAATTCCAAGGAGCATATGAAAAATCAGAGTTCCAATCATACTCAAAATTTCCCATATTCCCAATTCCGTTTATGGTCAAGGTCTCAAGATCATCACTGAGCTTCCAGGTACACTCACCTACTGTGCCTTCATTAATAGCTGGAACATATGTATAGATATATACTTTAGTCTCTCCGTTAGTAAATATTTTATCATAGGACGGTTTTTCATCCCAACTTCCTCTCATATAACCAGAATCAGGATTCCCACCTACCGCAGGATAAGAAAAAAGTTTTAATTCTTCATCTGCATCGCATTCCAGTGTTCGGGTTATATCTTTCTTTTTATCGTCTTCTTCTATTCCCCATTCAGACCACGAACCGTTTACAACCTTAAATATCGCTGTTGCACTTATACGATTCTTTTCATATGTATATGTGTAAGTTACATCATCGAAAATATCCGTAGTGGTACGAGGAACAACATCCCAACTGCCCGCCTTGGAAATAGAATTCGGTTTGTTTCCAACCACCGGAATATTTTGTTCCGAAAGTCTTAATATATCATCAACATTGCCGGACAATAATATGGTCTTATCTGCATCCGTCCCATCGTCCCAAAAACCATTTACGACTTTGAAGGTTACTACCACACTAGTTTTCTTTTCTGTTATGTTAGCCTCATAATCCTTCCATCCATCAGCAGTTCTATATGCTTCAACTCTTCCAGCAAGAACATATATTTTCAATTCAGAAGATACCGAATCGAATACTTTATTAGCACCTTCTAATACTGGCGTTTCAATGCTTTTAACATAAACAGATGTCAGGTTGCTGCAATTATAAAATGCGTAACTCCCGATACTTGTCACACAGCTTGGTATTTCGATAGATTCTAGGCTGCTGCAGTAATAAAATGCGCAATTCCCAATGCTCGTCACACTGTTCGGTATTTCGACAGTTGCAAGATTGCTGCATCCATAAAATGCATCTTCCTCGATGCTTGTCACTCCATCTGGAATAGTGACGCTTGTCAGGCTGCTACATCCAGAGAATGCACTATCCCCGATGCTTGTCACACTGTTCGGTATTTCGACAGTTGCAAGGTCACTACATCCATAGAATGCAGAAGTCCCGATACTGGTCACATTATCAGGAATGCTCACCGTTGTCAAGCTGCTGCATCCACAGAATGTCCTTTCCTCAATACTGGTTACACTACTGGGTATGTCCACTGTTGTCAAGCTACTGCAATACTTGAATGCAGAATTCCCGATACTGGTCACGCTATTGGGTATGTCCACTGTTGTCAAGCTACTGCAATACTCGAATGCACTATACCCGATACTGGTCACACTATCGGGTATGTCCACTGTTGTCAGGCTACTGCATTCATGGAATGCATAATTCCCGATACTGGTCACACTATTAGGAATGCTCACCGTTGTCAAGCTGCTGCATCCATCGAATGCACCTTGCTCGATACTGGTCACACTATTAGGAATGCTCACCGCTGTCAAGCTGCTGCATCCATCGAATGCATAACCCCCGATACTTGTCACGCTGTTGGGTATGTCCACTGTTGTTAAGCTACTGCAATAACTGAATGCACCATACCCGATGCTAATCACGCTATCAGGAATGCTCACCGCTGTCAAGCTGCTGCATCCATTGAATGCATAACCCCCGATACTTGTCACGCCATTTTCTATCACCAAATTAGTGATTGAGTCTTTGTAGGTACGCCATCCTGGATCATGGTCATCGCTTCCATAAATCTTACCGCTCCACCTGATAGTGAGTGTACCCGTATCATCCAGTACCCAAGTCATAATATCATTTTGAACATAATATTCGCCTGAAGCTATTGTTTCCGCATGCACAGCTGTTTCCGGCATTAACGGAACCAGCCCTAGCACCAAACTAAGGCATAGTGCTACTGCTAAAAATCTGCTCCAATACCCTTTGGGTGCTCTGGAGCCTTGTTTTTCAACTGTTCTGCTACATTTCCCTTTTGCAGTCATTCTCATTTTCCTCCTATTTTTTGTATCACTATAGTAAAAGGTTTTACTACCTAAAGAGAGTGTAGCATAAAATTTATCATTTTGGAACTAACCAAAAGTTAGGTCTTTTTGTGAAATCATTAATAATTTTTTAATTGACAAAAATATCCTAACCATGTTAGTATAATATTGAAGGCAGGGTTATCCAACCACGTTTCGGACGTTTCCTGGAGGTTAAAAAGCATCTATCAGGGATTGGATGTCTGCTTTTTCTTTATATAGGCAGTAACTATATAATTTTTCTTACTCTTACATGCACTAACTGTTTGAACTACATAAATAGTGCCATCAATTTTTTTGCTAAATTGAATCTTAGGTGCTGGTTTTCCATTTTCATCTATATGGTTAAGTGAAGTTTCTCCGTCCCATGAAATCTCATCAAAATTCATTATTACATAACCAATCCTCGCAATATCATCAGGATTACTCATGGAATGATCCTGGTTACCTTCACTTCCGTGTCTTTTCTCAATATGTTTCACTGCGCTAATATCAAGGATTACCCTATTCCCGTATGTGGTTTTTCCAGTTAGCTCATAGATACGTTTAGCTGCCTTTGTCGAAATAAATGCTACAGTCACATAATTTAACTTATCTTTTCCACTCAATACAGAATCAACAAAATCACGTACATCTGTATCTGTAGATTCTATATACTCTTTCATTATCTGAATTTCTCTTTCAGTATGTCCCACTTACAGCCTCCTGCACGTTCGTAATTAAAAGCCCATAATTAAGGAAAGCCGGAATTGCATTCTTAAGTTCTTCTTCCAATACTTCTTTATGGCCATATTTAAAATACATCGAATACGAATACGGATCCAAGACAAGATCATTAGTCCGCCTTATCCCATTACGCTCAATGCCGTTAATATAATCGTAAAAACCTGCAAGATAGCGTTTTTCCAGCCCTCTATGTTTTGAAACCTTATATTTTTCCATAAAAGCATTCATATCCAATATCTTATACTCATGCGCTATCTTGGACATAAATAATGTATACGTACCATAATCTACATTTTTAACAGGTCGATAGTTCCTGTGTATCCCCATCAGCTGAGCATATTTTTCCAGACGTTGCTGTAATTCACGCGCTGCCTGTTCATATGTCTTTCTCTGCTCTATTTCACAACACAATTTTCCAACGGATTCCGTGGGGACATAAATACTTTTGACACGTCCGCCCTCTCTATATTGCAGATATGTATATTCACGCCCTTTTATTACTTTCTTGCGTAGGCTTCCTTTTTGAAAAATCTGAATTTTCTTACGTATTTCAGAGAGTTCATTTTCCGTCTTTATATACTCTATTTTTATTTCTTTCATACCAAACACTCCATATAAAATTTTATTCTTTGTAGGGTAACTATACCACAATTTCCAACATTATTCAACTATAAATTTGGGAGAGGCGTTGCGGTCTACAATTCGTTCAGGATGCTGCTCGGACGGTGCCCTTAAGTTAGCTTCCCGCGGCATTAAGATAGGGGACGCCGCGCAATAAAAACCCCGCCTGTTTCCAGACGGGGCATGTAATCAATTATGCACTTTTCAATTATTCATTGATAACTCTTGCAACATATGAGGTATGAAGGATCTCATGTGCCTTGTGGCTGCCGGGCTCGCCGAAGAACTCAGCATATACCTTCTTAATCGACTCGTTTTCATGTGAGAAACGGATAGTATTTGCTTCGTCACTGCTGTAAAGAGCCTTAGCACGGAGTGCACGGATATCTTCAAAGTTGCGGATTGAAGCAGGTACTAAAGGCTGACCGCCGCCGTTTACACAGCCGCCGGGACAAGCCATGATCTCGATGAAGTGATACTGCTTCTCACCTGACTTAACCATGTCAAGAAGCTTTCTTGCATTAGCAAGACCTGAAGCAACTGCAATCTTAACATCAAGATCGCCAACCTTGTAGGTAGCTTCCTTGATACCTTCAACACCACGAACCTCTGTGAAGTTAACAGGGCTGTCATTCTTCTCACCGGTAAGCTTCCAAACGACTGTACGAAGAGCTGCCTCCATAACACCACCGGTAGCACCGAAGATAACTGCTGCACCCGAGCCCTCTCCTAACGGATCATCAAAGCCCTCATCAGGAAGGTTCTTGAAGTCAAGACCATATCTGTCGATAAGTCTGCCGAGCTCTCTGGTTGTGATAGAGATATCTACATCAGGAACACCTGCTGCGCTCTGATCAGGACGGCCGATCTCAAACTTCTTAGCTGTACAAGGCATAACGCTGACAGAAACGATTGACTTAGGATCAAGGTTAAACTTCTCTGCGTAATATGTCTTAAGAGTAGCACCGAACATCTGCTGAGGAGACTTACAGGTACTAAGGTTAGGGATCATATCGGGATAGTAGTGCTCACAGAACTTGATCCATCCGGGTGAACATGAGGTAATCATAGGAAGTACGCCACCGTTCTGTACTCTCTGGATAAACTCTGTACCCTCTTCCATAATTGTAAGGTCTGCTGAGAAGTTGGTATCAAATACCTTCTCAAAGCCCATACGGCGAAGAGCTGCTGCCATCTTACCTTCTACATTTGTTCCGATAGGATATCCGAACATCTCGCCAAGGCCTGCACGTACTGCAGGAGCGGTCTGTACGAATACATGCTTCTCGGGATCGTTAAGTGCTGCAATAAGGTCATCTGTGAAGTCCTTCTCATGAAGAGCACCTGTAGGACAAACTGCGATACACTGTCCACAGCATACGCATGATGTCTCTGCAAGACCAACCTCGAATGCAGAACCGATATTTGTCTTGAAACCTCTCTCATTTGCGCCGATAACAGCAACACCCTGAGTCTTCTCGCACGCTGCAACGCAACGACGGCAAAGGATACACTTGCTATTGTCACGGAACATATGAGCTGCTGAGCCATCGATCTCTGACTCATTCATAACACCTGCGTACAGGTTCTCATCTTCAACGCCATACTGCTTGCAAAGCTTCTGGAGCTCGCAGCTGCCGCTTCTTACACATGAAAGACAGCTCTTGTTATGGTCTGAAAGGATGAGCTGTAAGGTTTTCTTTCTGGACTTTAATACCTTAGGAGTATTTGTCCAAACTTCCATACCCTCGTTGATAGGGTATACACATGAAGCAACGAGTGATCTTGCACCCTTTACTTCTACAACACAGATACGGCAGGCACCGATCTCATTGATATCCTTTAAGTAGCAAAGTGTGGGGATCTCAATTCCGTTGTACTTTGCAGCCTGGAGGATGGTTGAACCGGCAGGTGCCTTGCAATCCATGCCATTTATCTTTAAATTAATATCTGCCATTATTCTGTCCTCCTGATCACTTCTTTGAAATAGCCTTGAACTTACACTGAGCCATACAAGCGCCACACTTTACGCACTTAGCAGGATCGATCGCCATTGCGGGAAGCTTCTTTCCGGGTGCAATGTAATCGGTCTTGGAGATTGCGTTTCCGGGACACTGCTTAGCACACATGCCGCAGCCGATACACTTCTCCTTGTCGATGGTGAAGGTAAGCAGGTTCTTACATACGCCTGCAGGACACTTCTTATCAACAACGTGAGCGATGTACTCGTCCTTAAAGTAACGAAGTGTTGAAAGAACAGGGTTGGGTGCTGTCTGTCCAAGTCCGCAGAGAGCATTGTCCTTGATGTAGTAGCAGAGCTCTTCCATCTTGTCAAGGTCTTCAAGTGTGCCCTGGCCCTTGGTGATCTTGTCAAGCATCTCATACAGACGCTTTGTACCGATACGGCAAGGTGTACACTTACCACAGGACTCATCAACTGTGAACTCAAGGAAGAACTTAGCGATATCAACCATACAGTTATCTTCGTCCATAACGATAAGTCCGCCTGAACCCATCATGGAGCCGATAGCGATAAGGTTATCATAGTCGATCGGAACATCAAGATGTTCAGCAGGGATACATCCGCCTGAAGGTCCGCCTGTCTGAGCAGCCTTGAACTTCTTGCCGTTAGGGATGCCGCCGCCGATCTCTTCTACGATCTCACGAAGGGTTGTTCCCATAGGTACTTCTACAAGACCTGTGTTCTTGATCTTGCCGCCGAGTGCGAATACCTTGGTACCCTTTGACTTTTCTGTACCCATTGATGCGAACCACTCAGCACCGTTAAGGATGATCTGTGCTACGTTAGCATAGGTCTCAACGTTGTTAAGGATTGTAGGTCTCTCAAATAAGCCCTTAACTGCAGGGAACGGAGGACGGGGACGAGGCTCACCACGGTTACCCTCGATAGAGGTCATAAGGGCGGTCTCTTCACCACATACGAATGCGCCTGCACCAAGTCTTAACTCTATATCAAAATCAAAGCCTGTGCCGAAAATGTCTTTTCCAAGTAAGCCGTACTCTCTAGCCTGTCCGATAGCGATGTTCAGACGCTGTACAGCGATGGGGTACTCTGCACGAACGTAGATGTAACCCTGGCTTGCGCCGATAGCGAAGCCTGCGATTGCCATTGCCTCAAGTACTGCATGAGGATCACCTTCAAGTACTGAACGATCCATGAATGCACCGGGATCACCCTCGTCTGCGTTACAGCAAACATATTTCTGTCCGCCGTCCTGTACAAGGTTCTTAGCTAACTGCCACTTTCTACCTGTAGGGAAGCCTGCACCACCACGTCCACGAAGACCGGAATCAAGAATAACCTGGATAACCTCGTCGGGTGTCATGCTGGTAAGTACCTTGCCAAGTGCCTCATATCCACGGGTACCGATGTACTCATCGATATTCTCGGGATTGATAACACCACAGTTACGAAGAGCGATACGATGCTGTTTCTTGTAGAATGCTGTATCTGCAAGAGACTTGATGCCCTCATCTGTTACT
>JAFYYN010000169.1 GCA_017557525.1 Lachnospiraceae bacterium | reverse complement strand
TAAGTCTTATAAATACCCTGCTCGGTATGAGGATTGATATTAAGAGGGGACGTCCGGTCATCGCAAATAAGATGGGTGGATTTTCCGGACCTGCAATATTCCCTGTAGCGGTTAGAATGGTATATCAGGTTTATGAAGCAGTTAACATCCCGATCATAGGGATGGGCGGTATCTCTTCGGCAGAGGATGTCATCGAAATGATGATGGCAGGTGCTTCTGCGGTTGAGATAGGTGCAGCAAACCTGGTTGATCCTTATATATGCCCTAAGATCATAGAGAGGCTTCCTAAGCTTTGCGAGGAGCTTAAGATCGAAAAATTATCGGATATAATAGGGCGTGCACACGGTTGAGTTAAAAGTAATATAGAGGAGGACATTGAAAATGGATCAGAAGAGAGATGTAATCATTGCCTGCGATTTCGCAAGCGCAGAGGAAACCTTAGCGTTTCTTGACAAATTTACAGACGTAAAGCCGTTTGTAAAGATCGGAATGGAGCTTTATTATGCTGCCGGGCCCGATATGGTAAGACAGATCAAGGCAAGGGGCCACAAGATTTTCCTGGATCTGAAGCTGCATGATATTCCCAATACCGTTAAAAAGACCATGGCAGTTCTTTCAAAGCTTGATGTTGATATGACCAACCTCCATGCAGCTGGTACAAAGGCAATGATGGAGGCAGCTCTTGAGGGACTTACAAGACCTGACGGGACAAGACCTCTGCTTATAGCGGTTACACAGCTTACATCAACAGATGAGCAGAGAATGAGAGATGAACTCCTCATTAACGCCAGCCTGCCCGAGACAGTTATGCATTACGCTGAGAATGCCAAGGATGCAGGGCTTGACGGTGTAGTCTGCTCACCGTTAGAGGCAGCAGTTGTAAAGGAAAGATGCGGAAAAAGCTTTATCACGGTTACACCGGGTGTAAGGTTTGCAGACAGCGCAAAGGATGACCAGAGACGTATCATGACTCCTGCACAGGCTAAGGAGATCGGTTCTGACTATATAGTAGTTGGCAGACCGATAACACAGGCTCCTGACCCCGTTGCAGCATATAAGAGATGTGTGGAGGACTTCGTTTAATGAATAACTTATTAAGTATCACTGATCTGACTACCGAAGAGATTGATGAACTTATTGCAAAAGCTCAGGATATAATCGCTAACCCCGATGCTTATCATGAGAAGTGCAAATATAAAAAGCTTGCAACCCTGTTTTTTGAGCCGTCTACACGTACCAGGCTTTCTTTCGAAGCAGCGATGATCGACCTTGGCGGCAGAGTCATGGGCTTTTCGGAGGCACAGGCAAGCTCGGCTGCAAAGGGAGAGAGTGTAGCGGATACTGTAAGGACTGTCGGCTGCTATGTTGATATCATAGCTATGAGACATCCTAAGGAGGGTGCGCCGCTGGTCGCTTCAATGCATGCAGGGGTACCTGTTATAAATGCAGGAGACGGCGGACACAATCATCCTACCCAGACCCTTACAGACCTGCTTACCATAATGACCGAAAAGGGCAGGCTTAACAACATGACCATTGGTCTGTGCGGTGACCTTAAATTCGGCAGGACCGTACATTCGCTGATCGAGGCTATGTCCAGATATGAAGGTATCAAATTTGTACTGATTTCCCCTGAGGAATTAAAGCTTCCCAACTATGTAAAGCAGGAAACGCTTGACAGAAAGGGAATTGAATATGTAGAAACCACAAATCTCGTAGATGCGATGCCCGAGCTTGACATACTCTATATGACAAGAGTCCAGCGTGAGCGTTTCTTCAACGAAGAGGATTATATCAGACTGAAGGACAGCTATATACTTACACCTGAAAAGCTTGTAACAGCTAAAGCTGATATGACCATAATGCATCCACTCCCAAGAGTTAACGAGATTTCGGTGGCAGTGGATGATGACCCGAGAGCTGCTTATTTCAGACAGGTAAAGAACGGAAAGTTCATCAGGATGGCACTGATACTTAAACTGCTTGGCATTGAATAAAAGTATAATCTGACTGAAAAGGCGGAGATTACAGGAGGATAATTATAAGTGAATATAGATGGAATCACTAACGGTCTGGTAATAGACCATATCGAGGCAGGCAAGGGCATGGATCTTTATAATGCGCTTCATTTAGGAGAGCTTGAAAGCTCGGTGGCTCTTATCAAGAATGTGACCAGCCACAAGATGGGAAAGAAGGATATCATCAAGGTGGATGAGGTCTTGGACGTAGATCTTGATATCCTCGGATTTATCGACCCCAATATCACGGTTAATATCATCAAGGATAATGAAAGAGTTGAAAAGAAGCATATTGAGCTCCCTAAAATGGTAAAGAATATCATCAAGTGCAAGAATCCCAGATGTATTACTTCTACCGAGCAGGAGCTGCCCCATATCTTCAAACTTACCGATCCTGAGAAGAGGACTTACAGATGTATTTACTGCGAGACTGAAGCTGAGAAGAAATAGTGGAAGGGTTTTATTATGTTAGAGTTAAAGAATTTAAGTTACAATGTTGAGGATGAAGGAAAGAACATCGGGATTGTAAAGAATGTCTCGCTTGTTCTTCCTGACGATAAATTTTTCGTTATAACCGGTCCTAACGGAGGCGGAAAATCCTCTCTTGCAAAGCTTATTGCAGGTATTTATAAGCCTACGTCGGGGCAGATCCTTTATAACGGGCAGGACATAACCGATATGTCGATAACCGACAGGGCAAGGCTGGGTATTGGCTTTGCTTTCCAACAGCCTGTGCGTTTCAAAGGTTTAACTGTAAAGGATCTTTTGCACTTAGCAGCAGGAGAAAAGATGAAGTCCTCTGCCTGTGATTATCTTTCAGAGGTTGGCCTGTGTGCAAACGACTATTTAAACAGAGAGATAAATGCAAGCCTTTCCGGCGGTGAATTAAAGAGGATCGAGATTGCCATAACTATAGCAAGGGGCACCAAGCTTACAATTTTTGATGAGCCTGAAGCAGGTATAGATCTCTGGAGTTTTTCAAATCTCATAAAGGTATTTGAGGATCTGAAGAGGAAAACACAGGGATCGATAATAATCATTTCGCATCAGGAAAGAATTATCAATATCGCTGATGAGATCATCCTTGTGGCTGACGGTGAGGTAGTAAAACAGGGCACTAAGGAAGAGGTTATGCCTCTTTTCTCAGGGTCAACCTTTAAGTGCCAGTTTAAGAGATAAATTGAGGTACGGTAATGGATAAGATACAGGAAAACTTACTTGCGGAGATCGCAGGACTACATGAGATCCCGACCGGAGCATATAATATAAGGGCCAACGGTGAGGGTGCAGGAAGACGTTCAACAGAACATATTGAGATCACTACCAAACAGGATAAGCCCGGTATAGATATACGTATTGCTGACGGGACCAAGAGGGAAAGCGTGCATATCCCCGTTATCATAAGTGAGACAGGTCTTACAGAGGCTGTTTACAATGATTTCTATATCGGAAATGACTGTGATGTGACTATTATTGCGGGCTGCGGTATTCATAACTGCGGAACTCAGAAATCAGAGCATGACGGAATACACAGCTTCTTTATAGGAGAGAATTCTAGAGTCAGATACGTGGAGAAGCATTACGGAGAGGGAGACGGTAACGGTGAGATCGTGCTTAACCCTCAGACGATTGTCCATGTAGGTGCGGGGAGCACTATGGAGATGGAAACTACCCAGATTAAGGGCGTGGATTCTACCATCAGGACTACGAAGGCTGATATTGCTGATAATGGCAGTCTGGTTATTAAAGAGAAGATAATGACCCACGGTAAGCAGCATGCAGAGACTGATTTTGTGGTTGACTTAAACGGCGAGGGCTCAAGTACCAATGTTATCTCTCGTTCTGTGGCAAGGGAAAACTCTACCCAGATGTTTAAGTCCAATATCAGGGGAAATAACAAATGTGCAGGACACTCCGAGTGTGACGCTATCATTATGGATAACGGTAAGGTGGCTGCAATACCTGAGGTTGAGGCTAACTGCGTCGATGCTTCGCTGATCCATGAGGCTGCCATCGGAAAGATCGCCGGCGAGCAGATCGTTAAGCTTATGTCTCTGGGACTCACCGAGCATGAGGCGGAAGAGATGATAGTTAACGGGTTCCTGAAGTAAAAAATGGATTGACAAGTGGGGAGATAGATGGTATTATAATGAAGTCGCGCAACGGACTAGTAGAAATTTTCACATGACCATCATACTTCGTATGATGGCTGGATGGAAGAAAACCCTCCATTACATTACAGGTTTTCTGGTGATTGATCGCGCCAGGCGTCGCGCGAACGGATTGTCATTTTGTAACGTATTGTGATGGAAAATGAAGAAATTCCTCGCTGTGCTCGGAATTTCATTTGATGGGACTGCGCCAAGCGTCGCGCAGACTGACTGCCATCACACGTTGTGTGATGGCATATGCCGCAATGGCGGAATGGCAGACGCAATGGACTCAAAATCCATCGCCCTCAAAAGCGTGCGGGTTCAAGTCCCGCTTGCGGCATTTGAAAAAAGAATCCTTACGAGAGGATTCTTTTTTTGTGCAATTTTACATTTTTTTTATTGCATTTAAAGCGTTTTCGTGTTAAAATCTAATTTGGATTCAAATGGTATATATTTCTACCAATAAAATAAAGGAATGGGGAAAATTATGACAAACTGGATTGCTGTAGTAGATGATGATATGACCACTCTTACGGTAGCAGGCCGTATTCTTAGCAACAATAATATGCGTGTAAGTGCTATGAATTCCGGAAAGGCTTTTCTTAGCTTTATAAAGGATAATAAGCCTGACCTTGTCCTTGTCCAGACCGATATGCCCGAGATGGACGGTATCACTACCGTGCAGAAGCTCAGGGATTATGAGGGTAAGAAAGGACTTAAGGCTATCCCGGTTATATTCCTTATGACAAATGATAATGAAGAGATTGAGAAGCAGGGTAAAGAGCTCGGCGTGGTTGATTTTATCAAAAAGCCCTTTGCTCCTGAGGTTTTCCTCAATGTTATATGGAAAAATATATTATCCGATAAGGGTGTTAAGTGCAGAAATAAGGCTGAGACCGGCAAGGTTGAAAATATTCAGCCCATTGACCACACTGCAGTAGAAATGGATGAAAAGCAGGATCTTGAGCATCTTAACCGTACCTTAAAGGAAAAGAGCGATCCTAATTCAGCTCTCTGGGTAGACAATAAGGCTTTCGCAAGCATCTATAGATTCTTTGCAAGATATATCGAAAGCTACAAGGTTCATGCATGCAAGGTTCTGTTCAATTTCTCTGAGTTCAGGGATATTTCTGAGCTTAAGAAGAGCTTTGACGAGCTGATGGATGATTTCGGACAGATACTTGTTGGTATCTTGAGAAAGAGCGACGTTATGGTTCAGAGCAAGCCCAATCAGTTCCTCCTGTTGCTTCCCGAGGTAGATGAGGCTCATCTTGAGAGCGTGCTTGACCGTATAGAGCGCAGCTGGACAGAGTCAAAGTATTCTGATTATGTTGCGATCATCTATGAGCGTGAGCTTGTTTCAAGCGATGAGAGCGTTTTGGATGAAAGAAAAGGCAGCTGATAAAAAAGTGCTTGCATTTTGTAAATATTTATGATAATATTCTCTTTCGTGAGAATTTATTTGGAGGATTAAAGAAATGAAGACAGCGTTAACTATTGTTTATCTTTTGATTTGTGTGGCTATAGTTATTATAGTTATGATACAGGATACAAAGAGTGAAGGCCTTGGAGCTGCTCTTGCGGGAGGTTCAGGAGCAAAGAGTACATATTGGAGCAAAAACAAGGGACGTTCAAAAGAGGGTATGCTTAACAAGCTTACAATTATTTTAGCATTCCTTTTCATCGTACTTTCAGTTGTTTTAAGTTTAAAGACTTTCCAATAAGACTTTTAAAGCAATATTTTGAGGCATATGTTTTCATATGCCTTTTTATTTTTCTAAAAATGCAGAAATTTTCAAGATTTTTTAGTTTAAACCATTAGTTTACTTGATTTTTTTATACAAATCTATATAATGATACATAGGGGAAATTATGCGTAATCCCTTTGAAAATGGTTTTAGGGATGAGTAGTATATATTGGGGTAAAATATATGGATATACAGGAATTAGAAGAGAAGAAAGATAAAATATACTCATTTTTGCAGAGTAAGGAATATACTCCTATGAAGCTTAAAGAGCTGGCAAGCATCCTGCAGGTTCCGAAGCAGGAAAAAGAGGAGTTTAAAGAGGTTATCGATAAGCTTATCTCGGAGGGTAAGGTTATCTATGATAAAAGAAACTGCCTTAAGTGCTCCGGAGACAATATGGTCACCGGCTATTTCTCGGGGACTGCCAAAGGCTATGGTTTTGTAAGAGTAGAGGGAGATGATAATGATATCTTTATACCACCGGATAAAACCGGCAGCGCCCATGACAAGGACAAGGTGCTGGTAAATATCCTGGAACAGTCAACCGGCCGGAGCCGTGAAGGTGAGGTAGTAAGTATCCTCGAGAGAGCTGACGATCATATAACAGGTACTTTCCAGAGGACTAAGACCTATGGCTTTGTAATACCTGACAACAGAAAATTCGGTTCTGATATTTTTATACCGCACGGTTTTACCAAGGGTGCCGTTACAGGGCATAAGGTTGTGGTTGAGATGACCGATTTTGGCGGACCGGATAAAAATCCCGAGGGGCATGTTACCGAAATCATCGGGCATATTGATGACCCGGGCACGGATATCATTTCGGTTATCAGAGCCTTCGGTATCCCTATGGAGTTTCCGGAGGGTGTTATTAACCAGCTAAAGGATATCCCTTCTGAAGTAGCCGAGGAGGAAAAGGTCGGCAGGCTTGATTTAAGAGACGAACAAACAATTACCATAGATAGTGAGACGGCAAAGGATCTTGATGATGCGATAACCATTTCGAAAAAGGATGGTATGTACACATTAGGAGTACATATTGCGGATGTTTCACAGTATGTTACCGAAAATTCTCCGCTCGACAAGGAAGCGTTAAAGCGTGGTACAAGTAATTATCTGATCGACAGTGTTATCCCTATGCTGCCTCATGAGCTTTCAAACGGTATATGTTCTCTAAATCAGGGCACAGACAGACTGGCCATGAGCTGTATAATGGAGATCACTCCCAAGGGCGAGATTAAAGGACACAGGATCGCAGAGACTGTGATAAATGTTGACCGTCGTATGACTTATACCAATGTCCAGCGTGTAAATGATGCGATAGATGCTTATGACGGTACTGAACAAGAGCTTTTTGCCAAGCTTTCCGATGCAAATGTAAAGATTTCGGAGCTTAAGTTTAAAGAAGAGCTAAGTGGTGAAATACTTGAGACACTTGATGAATACAGGGACTTTGCCGAGATGTTCCGTCTGTGTCTCGAATTAAGCGATATTTTAAGAGCCAGACGTCATAAGAGGGGCTCAATTGATTTTGATATCCCTGAATGTGAGATACATGTTGATGAGATGGGCAAGCCTATCGAGATCAAACCCTATGACAGAAACAGGGCGACTAAGATAATTGAGGATTTCATGCTGGCAGCAAATGAAACCGTTGCCGAGGATTATTTCTGGCAGGAGCTGCCTTTTGTATACCGTACGCATGAGACGCCCGATCCCGAAAAGATCACAAAGCTCGGTATTTTTATCAATAATTTCGGATATACCATAAAGATGGGTCAGGAGGAAATACACCCCAAGGAGCTACAAAAGCTGCTTGAAAAGATCGAGGGTACCGATGAAGAGGCCCTGATCAGCAGACTGACGCTACGTTCGATGAAACAGGCTAAATATACTACCACATGTGATGGACATTTCGGACTTGCTTCAAAGTATTACTGTCATTTCACTTCACCTATCAGACGTTATCCCGACCTGCAGATACACAGGATCATAAAGGAAAACCTGCGCGGGAAGCTCAATGAAAAGCGTATTAACCACTACAACAAGATACTGAATGATGTTGCTTTTCTTTCAAGCAAATGTGAGCGCAGGGCAGATGAAGCTGAGCGTGAGGTACAAAAGCTTAAGAAGATAGAGTTTATGGAGCCCCATATCGGTGAGATATTTGACGGCGTTATTTCAGGTATCTCGACCATGGGTATCTATATAGAGCTGCCCAATACCGTAGAGGGCATGGTTAAGATAGAAGATATCCAGGATGATTTCTACTATTTTGACGAGGAGCATTACAGGCTTATCGGCAGAAACATAAATAAATGCTATAACCTTGGCCAGAGGGTTAAGGTTAAGCTTGAAGAAGCCGATAAATTATTACGGAGTATTATTTTCTCGATATGTGAGGAAGAGGAGTTGTGACATTGACCGGGAAAGGAGGGAGTGCACAGCTTGGCAAAGGAGAAGCCGAGAAAGCTTATTGCAAATAACAAGAAAGCTTATTTCGATTATTTTATAGAAGATAAATATGAAGCAGGCATTTCCCTTCATGGTACGGAAGTAAAATCGATGAGGATGGGTAAATGCAGCATCAAGGAATCGTATATCAAGATAGATAACAACGAGGTGATGATATACGGCATGCATGTAAGTCCTTATGAAAAGGGAAATATATTCAACAAGGATCCGTTAAGGACAAGGAAACTTCTTCTCCACCGTACAGAGATAAGAAAGCTCGATGCGGCTATAAAGATAAAGGGATATACGATAGTTCCGCTTGAGGTTTATCTGGATCACGGTCTGGTAAAGGTGCTGATCGGTCTTGCACGGGGCAAAAAGCTCTATGACAAGCGCGACACTATAGCAGAGAAAGACAGGAAACGGGAAGAGGAGAAGAATTTTAAAAATTCTAACTATTAACAACACCTCGGGCCAGTACTGGTTTCGACGGGGGTTTTGAAGCTTTGGAAGCCATCGGTGAGAGTCTGCACTCACCTAAATAAACGGATAACTAAATATAAACGCTAAAGAAAATTACGCATTAGCTGCCTAACGTGCAGCACGTCGGACCTGTGTAGCCCACTGCACAGGAGGAGAAGCCGCAAGGTCCCGCAGGGGTTCGCCCCTGTAACCGGCGTCATCCAGGTGGGGAACTCTTTCTGCAAAGCTTTGAGCGGAAAGTAGAAACATGAAGCTACCAAGTTGCTAAGCCTGTCTGTGGGCGTTGCGATAAGGGAATGACAAAACATAGACTGTGATGGGAGAAACTGGAGTGAATAGGCTTTCGGACAGGGGTTCGACTCCCCTCTGGTCCATCATAAGGAAACCCGTAATGCAATGGAGGGTTTTCTTCGATGAGGAAAAGTTTGAAAGTATACTTTCAAACTTCCATCGGTGCCGCGACAGGCACGTCACCGATGTGTAAACATGCCTGCGGCATGATACGAAATATGAAAAGAAACAGTAACCTAAAATTCCTACGGGTATTTATCCTTCTGCTTGTGATGTGTACCATGCTCCTTACCGGGTGCGGAAACTCTGATCAGGGAAAACCGGTACAGTTTGAAAAGCAGGAAGGACAGAGGCTTGTAAGGATAAATATCAGGGACTTCGGAGCCGTAACCTTTAGGTTAATACCTAACGAACAGGAAGAAATTGTTAACGGCTTCATTGATAAATGTAAAAGCGGTTTCTATAATGGAACTTCATTTTATAACATTATAGAGGACTATCTTATGATCGGCGGCAGGGACCAGGATGATCCCGCTACGGTCAGCGCAAAGGCTTCGGATAAGCTTTATCCGTTTAAAGGCTCTTTATGTCTTAATATTTCGGGAGACGGGAAGTGTTCGTTAAACAGCTTTATCATTATAACCATAGATAAGGGGCAGCTGGATAATATTGAAGAACTGGTCGAACACAAAGGTTTCACATTTTCGGATTATATTAAATTTGGATATAAGACCGAACTTTCCGAAGAAGAGCTTACAGCTTTCAGGACTTACGGAGGAGCTCCGTGGCTATATGGACACACTGTTGTACTCGGACAGGCGATAGAAGGGATGGATGTACTTGAAAACATCAGTAAAATCCATACTGACGAGCCTGAAACGGAGATAATTATCGACAGTATCGAGACGGATTAATACCGGCAGGGGTGATTATGCTATGTGGGAAGGATTACAGGTGAGTGGGTTTCAGTTCGATGATTCGATGGAATACGCTCTTGCAAAGAAAGAAGCAGACATAATCAATTACATTATCGAAAGAATGGATATAAGTGACCCGCAGGTGGCTTTAAAGGTGTATTATAAGCTCTTGGAACGGCAGGATTTAAAAACTGTTGTCGGACATACATTTTTAAAGCAGCTGCGTGATTTTTGTGTTCAGAACGGTGTTGCAGATGATGAGAGTATCCGTCTTATCAGTATAAAAAGTGATAAGAAGGGGAAGCTGGCCTCGTTCGGTGATGAAAACGCATTAGAGATTGATTCGGCTATATCCGACAGCACAAAGGATATGGATAAGGGCTTTGAGAAGCTGGATACCAAGATATCTGAGGAGTTTTCGGAGAAGGAAAAGGAGCTTAAGAGAAATATTCAGGATTTAAAGAGCAAGGAAAGCAAGTTCAAGGCAGTGGCTGATCATTACAGGAATAAGGTAAAGAGATGCTATCTTGTCATTGCAGGTCTTGTTATAGTTATCATAGTACTTTTTGTCATGGCTATTTCTACAGGAAATACTCCTTTTACCGATGCTGAAGAGGATATACAGAACAGGTATGCTGCTTGGGCAGAGGAGCTTTCCGCAAAGGAAAACTATCTTACCGAACGGGAAAAAGCCCTGGGTGAAGGAGAACAGTAATGGATATGATCAAGGTGCTTTTGGCAGATGACGAAAGCAGAATGCGTAAGCTTGTAAAGGATTTTTTAAGCAAGAAGGATATTATTGTTTTAGAGGCAGAGGACGGAGAGCAGGCATGCGATATGTTTTTTGCCGATAAGGACATTGCTTTACTGATACTTGACGTAATGATGCCTAAGATGGACGGGTGGCAGGTTGTAAGGGAAATAAGACAGTATTCCAAGATACCGATCATTATGCTTACCGCGAAGGCTGATGAGAGGGACGAGCTTTTGGGCTTTGAATTAGGAGTGGATGAGTATATCACTAAGCCTTTCAGTCCAAAGATACTCGTTGCCAGAGTAGAAGCCATACTTCGTCGTACGAATGCGGCTTCGAATGATACTTTGGAGCTCGGCGGCATCACTCTTGACCGTCAGGCACATATTGTAAGCATAGACGGCACTCCGATAGATCTTAGCGTAAAGGAGTTTGAGCTCCTTGAATTCTTTATGACCAATAAGGGAGTTGCACTTTCACGTGACAAGATATTAAATAATGTCTGGAATTATGATTATTTCGGCGATGCCCGCACTATTGACACACATGTAAAGAAACTTAGAGCAAAGATGGGTACTAAGGGCGACTACATAAAGACTATCTGGGGTATGGGATATAAATTTGAGATATGAGACATTCGTTAAAACTTAAAATAACGCTGTTTTTATCCTCCTCTATGTTCCTGCTGATCTTTTTATGCTGGATAGCAAATGATGTATTTTTGCCTTCGTTTTATCAAAAATCAAAGGTAACATCATTATCGGATGTATATCAGGAGCTGGATAAGACTATAGGCGACAGTGATCTGCTCAAAAATGAGCCGCTGGCTACACAGATTGAAAAGACGGAAAGCCTTTCAAATGTAAATGTTTATATCTTTTCAAGCCGGCATACGGGGGATGGCAGGCTGTATTTCGTTTATCCGCTTTCATTTGCCCTGTCCGAGTATGATGATAAGCTCTCATTTTTTGCATATGACAGGTTTGAGAGGATAATCAATACACTACAAAAATATATTTTCGGGATGGCAAATAATGACAAGAATGCTCCCGAAACCTTAAAAACCACTGACAGCTACGATGTTTACAAGATGTATGATGAAAGAGTTGATTCCAACTTTATCGATCTTGTAGGATATCTTTCTAACGGAGACCTGATATTTGTAAGGACAAGCTATCAGAATATTGAGGAGAGTGCATCGATCTCTAACAGATTCTTAGCTATTTCCGGGTGTGCTCTTGCAGTGCTTGCATCGATACTAATGTATATCTTTTCGCTGAGTATTGCAAATCCGCTGCTTGAGCTGTCAGAGATTTCCTCTGAGATGAGCAGGCTTAATTTTGAAAAGAAATATACCGGAAAGCGCAAGGATGAGATCGGGATACTCGGAAACAGTATAAATACCCTTTCAGGTCAGCTTGAAACCTCCATAAGCGAGCTTAAGGCGGCCAATATTGAGCTTGAAAAGGATATTGCAAGGAAAACCGAGATAGACGAGATGCGAAGGGATTTCCTTTCAAATGTCTCACATGAGCT
Organism: Lachnospiraceae bacterium; assembly: GCA_017557525.1. Taxonomy (GTDB): domain Bacteria; phylum Bacillota; class Clostridia; order Lachnospirales; family Lachnospiraceae; genus RUG11977. The sequence continues at coordinate 40,600 of JAFYYN010000169.1, read as the reverse complement.
AAAAACTCCGATTGCCCTTATCCAGGGGTATGCGGAGGGTCTTGCCGAAAACGTAAACGATGACGAGGAAAGCAGGCAGTTTTACTGCGATGTTATAGTGGATGAAGCTCTTAAGATGAACAATATGGTTAAAAAGCTTCTTTCACTTAATGAGATAGAGTTCGGTAATGCCAAGCTCGATCTTTCAAGATTTGATATAGTTGAGCTTGTAAAGTCCGTGGTTAATTCCGTACAGGTGCTTACAAAGCAGAAGGAAGCATCACTTGTATTTAATGTTATCGATCCGGTTTATGTCTGGGCCGATGAATACAGGATAGAAGAGGTTGTGACCAATTACATTTCCAATGCTTTAAACCATGTTGACGGACCTAAGATCATAGACATCAGTTTCAAAGAGAGCGATGACAGGATCAGGGTTTCGATATTTAACTCCGGTAAGAATATACCTGAAGAGGATATAGACCATATCTGGGACAAGTTTTATAAGATTGACAAGGCCAGGACCAGGGAGTACGGCGGAAGCGGTATCGGATTATCGATCGTCAAGGCCATCATGGAGGCTCACAACGAGGGCTATGGTGCAGTAAATCACAGTTCCGGTGTGGAATTCTGGTTTGAACTTAAAAAGGACTAAAATTCTTGCAAAAATATCGGGTAAGTGGTATTATTATATAATAGTTAAATTGTGATTTCTTAAGGAGGAGAAAATGAAGAAGCTGATTACTTTATTTATCATAATAATGTCATCGGTAATGCTTTCTGCATGTTCCTCTGACTATATAGAAATATCCGAGGCAGAATCGGATGCGATAGCACAGTATTGTGCGCATCTGCTCCTTAAGGATGATAAAAACAAGGTGGCCAACAGAAAGCTGCTGGATATTGATGAGATCGAAGATTATTATGAGGAGCTGCATAAAAATGATCCAACTCCTGAGGTGACACCTGAAGCAGATGCCACACCGACTCCTACCGAGGCTCCGGAGGAGACACCCACTCCTACAGAAGCAGAGACAACACCTACCGAGGCGCCCATTGAAGAGGACAGGATGGCGGAAAGCCTTAATGAGCTTTACCTGCAGGACGGCTTTGAGGTTGAGTTTAAATCGCTTTATCTTACAAAGACATACAGTGAGAACGATTATTCCTCCATTTCCGCTAAAGATGGGGAAAATATCTGTGCAGTTGAGTTTGTGATAAAGAATAAAAGTTCCGAGACACAGAAATTTGTTTCTGCCGGCAGCAAGGTTGCTTATGCACTGTACTGCAAGAACGGCGATATTTATGCTCCTTCACTTTCAATGCTCGGTAACGATCTGCAATTTTTAAATGATAAGATTGAGAAGGATGAACAGTATACGGCGGTATTGCTTTTCATAATAAGCGATAAAGATGAGCCGGCAAAGTTAAGGGTTGAAAGCAGCGAAAACGGTAAGGTATTTGATATAGAAGGGGGTTCATATGGATTCTAAAATTCTTCTTGAAAGCGGAACTAATGAGCTTGAGATTCTTGAGTTTGTAGTTGGGGAGAACCATTACGGCATAAATGTTGCCAAGATCAGGGAGATACTTCCCTATAAGCGTCCGACACCCATACCTAATTCACACCCCTGTGTTGAAGGTATCTATATGCCAAGAGATACCATTATTACGGTCATCGACCTTAATAAGAGCTTAGCAGTACCCTATGTAACAAACGAAGAAACCGATATGTTTGTCGTAACAAACTTTAACAAGCTGAATGTGGCTTTCCATGTACAGACAGTTTGCGGCATACACAGAGTTTCATGGGCTGACATATCAAAGCCGGATGAGTCTATAAATGACGCCGGCAGAAGTGTTGCAACAGGCTTTTTAAAGATAAACGGCAAGCTGATAGTTATACTTGACTTTGAGAAGATAGTAACCGATATAAGCCCCGAAACGGGACTCCGCATGTCGGATATAGATGCTCTTGGCATCAGACAGAGGAATAACGATCCCATCCTAATTGCTGAGGACTCACCTCTCCTTGGAAAGCTTATCCATGACTCGTTAAACAAGGCCGGATATACCCAGCTTATACTTACCAATAACGGTCAGGAGGCTTATGATTATCTGTCGATGTTAAAGAGGGATAATCGCCTGTATGAAAATGTTAAATGTGTAATAACCGATATAGAGATGCCTCAGATGGATGGCCATCATCTGACAAAGCTTATTAAAGAAGACCCTGAAATGAGTAAGCTTCCCGTTATCATATTCTCATCACTTGTTAATGATGACATGAGAAGAAAGGGCGAGCTGTTAGGTGCCGACGCTCAGATGTCTAAGCCTGAGATCGGTTCACTGGTAAGAGTACTTGATGAGATCATTGCTAAATATCACGGTACAACGTAATCTGTCAAGCAAATAAATTCGAAAGAAGCATAGACATATGGGAACTTGCCTGATGTGTCACAGAAAGATCCCGAACGGGCAGAAATTCTGTGAGAACTGCAAACAGAAAAGGAAAACGAAAGCAGATGAGTCTTACTTAGACAGTCTGCTTAGTTCTGTTGGAGAAAACAGGCCGGAACCTAAAGCTGATAAGCAGGAAAAGAACCGTTTCGGGGATTATCCTGCATATACCGATAATAATTCCATTTCCATGGGTAACAGGAGGATGAATGCCGCTCCTGCCGAGCCTGCTCCTGTAGCTCCTGCACCTGAAGAGCCCACAGGCGAAATGGACGATATGCTGACAGACCTCCTTAATGATATGGATGAGGCAGGCGAGTTTGATCAGCAGCCCGAAAACAATTTTGGTGAAGAGGATATCGAGAATATTTTTGACGAAGCTGAGGCTTATGCAGAGCTTTTGTCAAAGAATGGTAATGATAGTCAGGATGACAGTCAGGGAAATATCAATAACGGCCTGTTTGAGCATCTTGACAGTACAAGTGTCCCGGAATCTGATCAGAATGGTGATCAGCCTCAAAATCAGGAGTTTATAGATTTTGACTGGAATGAAGGTCAGGGAGATAATGATTACGTTCCTCAGCAGGAAATAGATGACGGCTTTGACGAAGAGGACGAGATTATCTTAAATGAAGGGTTAAATGCTGCTGAAGCTGCATTCACAGATTTTGATCCGTTAGAAGAAGAAATAGAGTCCGAGGAAATACAGAAAGAAAAGAAGGACAGCTGGATAAAGAGACTTTTCCGCAAGCTTTTCGGTAATGTAAACGATGAAGTTACTCCCGAGATGATCGAAGCCGATAAGGTAAAGAAGGCTGAGAAAGAGGAGCTTGAAAAGAAAAAGAGAGAAGAGAAGAAAAAGCTTGATGAGGAAAGAAAAGCTGAGCAGATGGCCGAAAAGGAAAGAAAGAAGGCCGAGGCTGATGCTGAAAGAAACAGAAAGCTTGCTCTTGCCATAGAAAAGAAAAATGCAGCTAAGGAAAAGGAGAAAAAGAAGAAGGAACAGGCCTTAGCAATTGCAGAATATGAGCTTGAGCACGGTAAGATAAACAAGGCCGGAGCTACGATACTTTTCGTGATCTTTGCCATCCTTACCATCGTTATCATAATCGGTACCAATATCTATTCGTATAACTTAAGTCTGCAGAACGCAAGGGAAGATTTCAGCGTCAGAAAGTATAACGAAGCATATTATGACGTTTACGGTTATGATTTAAAGATCAAGGAGTCAGGTATAGAGGACGATATACTGCTTTATGATAAGATCATGACAGTCATGTATGTAAAGTCCCAGCTTAATTCATATGAGTATTATATGACTTCAAATAATCAGGCTAAGGCACTTGATTCACTGCTTAAGGGACTTCAGAAGTACGATAAGTACCTGATGCTCGCCAAGGAGCTCGGTATTACAAGCGATCTTGATTATGTTAAGCAGGAAATACTTGAAAAGCTTGACTCTGAGTTTAGCTTAAACGAGTCAGAAGCTGACAAGCTGATGGCAAATCTTGATCCGGTTGATTATAGTGAGTATTTATACGGACTGATCGGAGATTACGAAGAAGAACTGAAGAAGTATAAATAATAATGAGTATAAGCAGGATCCCGGTACTGCGTCTGTATAAGTAATAATGAACGATACAGAAAAAGTTTTTTGTAGATACAGATAAAAAATTTTGGTATGGTAGAAAAATGAGTAAGATTGCAGTAATAGATTACGATGCAGGTAATACGATGAGTGTTATGAATGCCCTGAAATTTTTAGGGTATGAGGTAACTCTCTCGAATGATCCTAAGGTTTTATTTGGGGCTGACCACGTTATATTCCCCGGAGTAGGCGCTTATGCCGACTCGATGAATAAGGTAAGGGAGTATGGTCTCACCCAGCCAATTAAAGAGATTATAAAAAACAGGATTCCGTTTTTAGGCATATGCTTAGGAATGCAGCTGATCTTTGATAGCAGTACAGAAAATGCAGCCGACTTTGGAGTACCAAGCATTGAGGGACTTGGCATATTACCCGGTAAGATCACAGGCTTTAAGGAGAATGAGGAATTTATCCTAAAGGCTACTGACACAAAAGATGCTGAAAAAACACCGGAGAATGGCAGAGAATTGATGAAGATAAAGGTTCCGCATATGGGCTGGAACTCTTTGGAGATCAGAAGCAAGGATTCTAAACTGTTCAAGGGCATTGAAAACGGGAGCTTTGTTTATTTTGTGCACTCTTTTTATCTAAGTGCAAAGAACAGTTGTGATGTTGCAGCTGTTACAGAGTATGGTATAAGCTTTGACAGTGCCGTAGAACATGAAAACATCTTTGGTTGCCAGTTCCACCCTGAAAAGAGTGGTGATGTAGGGATGGAGATATTGAAGAATTTCTGTTCGATATGATTAGACAGAAACTTTTACAGGTATAGGTGAATTTATGTTTACAAAAAGAATTATACCCTGTCTGGACGTTAAGGACGGCAGAGTTGTCAAGGGAACAAATTTTATAAATCTGCGTGATGCGGGAGATCCGGTCGAGGTAGGCGCAAATTACAGTAAAAACGGAGCCGATGAGCTGGTTTTCCTCGATATCACCGCTTCTTCCGATAAAAGAAATACTACGGTCGATATGGTCCGTCAGGTAGCTGAGAATGTATTTATACCCTTTACTGTGGGCGGCGGTATCCGTACGGTAGATGATTTCAGGACAATCTTAAGGGCAGGTGCCGACAAGGTAGCTGTTAATTCGGCAGCAATAGACAATCCTCAGATAATAAGTGATGCAGCCATGAAATTTGGCAGCCAGTGTGTTGTATGCGCAATTGATGCAAAACGCAGGGCTGACGGAAACGGCTGGACAATCTATAAGCACGGCGGCAGGATCGATATGGGTATCGATGCAGTGGAATGGGGCAGACGTGCCTATGAACTGGGTGCTGGAGAAATACTCCTTACCAGCATGGACTGTGACGGTACAAAGGCAGGGTATGACTGTGAGCTTACCCGTGCGATATCCGATGTTGTAGATATCCCTGTCATTGCTTCGGGCGGTGCCGGTACCTTTGAGCATTTCTCAGATGCATTTGAGCTGGGACATGCGGATGCAGTGCTTGCAGCATCACTTTTCCATTATAAGGAAATGGAGATAATGGACTTAAAGAAATATTTAAAGGGTAAGGGTATACCTGTGAGGATGTAGATAGATAATCAATAAGTCATCAGGAGGCTGTTATGCAGCCTCTTTTTGTAAAATAGTATAAGAAGGAAAGGGGAAAATGTAAAATGAAAAAAATACTGTCATTGATTTTACTAACCTGTATGATTGCAGGGGTAATCTGGGTGCCTGCGAGTGCAGCATCAAAGGAGTCAAAAGTCCGTATAAAAGGTATCATAGCTCCCATTGAAAAAACCTGGGTCAGAAATGAAAATACCGAAGAGTTTAATGCTTATTATGATGAGAAGAGTGGCAATGACGATCAGCTGTTTGTTATAATCTCAGAGTCGGCAGTAAGCTCATCCGCAGCTAAAAAGCTCGCCGGACTGCTTAATAAAAAGAGCAGTAAGTCAAAGGTCTGCAAAGCTATAAAAAATTTACCGATAATGGAAGGCGCAGAATTTACCAAAAAGGATATAACTCTGAAAAAGGATTCTAATGGCAAGTATTTGGCAATACTTAATATCCACATGGATACTGAAAACGATTATCTGGTTATAAGGAACGTTGATGACAGATTTATCGTGATTTACGGAGTTGCAAACAACGCCTCTGTGGAGGTAAGCTCCAAAATAAAGAAGAAAGTGCTTAAGTATGCTAAAAAAGTGGTTGCTGACGAGATCGGAATGTCAGTAATACTTAAGGATGAGATTGTGGTGCCTTACAAGGACGAATGGACAATAAAAAGATATGATGAAGATGATGCGGAAAGTGTTTTGTTTTCCATCGGACCGGAGTGTGAAATTGGCATGATGGCTGATTTTGCCGACTGCGATGAAGAAACAGTAAAGATAGCTGAATTAATTAAGGACAAATCAAAATTTGAAGAGTTAAAGGCTTTGATGATCGATCTCCTTGGCATTCCTTTAGACGATATGGAGGATTATCCGTTTGAGGTTACTTTTGCAATGGAGTCTGACGGACATGGCTCAAATGATTTTATTATAGATGCCGGAGCCGGTATTGTTGTAATAAGAATCATTGACGAGAAGTACGTGATAATGTGTGAAGCATTTGATTATACGTATAACGGCATGTCAGAAGAGATGAAAAATTCCGTTATAAAGCTTGTAAACGATGCTTTTCTGGATTGATCATAAATTTTTAAGAAAATATACCGGATATTAAGAAAAGGGGCCGCTGCACTTTCTGCAGCGAGCCCCTTAAATGTTTAATTAATCTTACGCATTGCGGCTGATAGCATCAGCTTGATACGGTTCAGCTGGTTAACCTCGCTGGCACCCGGATCGTAGTCGACAGCCACGATATTGGAATCGGGATACTGACGGCGCAGCTCTTTGATAACGCCCTTTCCGACGATGTGGTTAGGCAGACATGCAAAAGGCTGTGCACAGACAATATTCGGAGCACCGGATTTGATAAGCTCAACCATTTCGCCTGTAAGGAACCATCCTTCACCGGTCTGATTACCGAGGGAGCAGATCGGTGAGGCAAGCTCAGCCAGATCCTCAATCCTCATAGGAGGCTCAAACCGCTTACTCTTTTCAAAAGCAATACGGGACTCCTTACGGCAGAACTCGACGATATTGATGATCATCTTGTTAAACTTAACATCCTTTTTACTCTTACCCAAGCATTCATATTTAAACTTGGCATCATATGAGCAGTATAGTATGAAATTGATAAGCTCCGGTACAATAACCTCGGCACCCTCTTTTTCAAGCTGCTCTATCAGGTGATTGTTAGCCATCGGAGCATACTTAACAAGGATCTCGCCTACGATACCAACCTTAGGCTTCTTTATACTTTCGTCTAAAGGCAGCTCATCAAATTCTTTGATAATATTTCTTACGTTCTTTTTATATTCCTTCCAGAAGAAGGTATAACCGAAATCCTTTCTGGAAAGGGACTTACAAACGATATCCAGCCATTTCTTATGCAGTGCGTCTGCAGAACCGGGTACGAGTTCGTAAGGACGGGTACGGTAAACAACCTTCTGGAAGATATCACCGTAGCAGAGAGCATGCATAACCTTAACGATAAGACCGGGTGTAAACTTAAATCCGGGATTTTTCTCTATGCCGGAGGTACTTATAGACAGTACCGGTACCTGGGGCATGCCTGCCTTTGCTAAGGCACGTCTTATAAGGCCTATATAATTTGTAGCACGGCAGCCGCCACCGGTCTGGGTATAGATAACCGCAACCTTATTTACATCATATTTGCCTGACTGCAGAGCCTGGATAACCTGGCCTACAACTATCAGGGAAGGATAGCAGGCGTCATTATTAACATATTTAAGTCCGACATCTACTGCAGTCCTGTCATCATTCTGGAGGATTTCGATATTGTAGCCCTCCGAACGGATAGCAGCCTCTAAGACCTCAAAATGTATGGGCGACATCCTGGGTGCAAGGATAGTATAATCCTTACGCATAGCCTTGGTAAAGAGTACTCTCTGTACGGCAGCCGAATGTACATGGGGAACATAATTATTCTTTTCCCTGTCCTTTACAGCCGAAAGAAGAGATCTGATCCTTATCCTTGCGGCACCGAGGTTGTTAACTTCATCTATCTTTAATACTGTATAAATCTTTCCCGAAGCATTTAAAATATCTGAAACACCGTCGGTAGTTACTGCATCAAGACCGCAGCCAAAGGAATTAAGCTGTACGAGCTCTAAGTTTTTCTGAGTACGTACAAAGGATGCTGCAGCATACAGACGTGAATGATACATCCACTGGTCAACTACTATAAGGGGCCTGTCAATTTTACCTAAGTGGGAAACACTGTCCTCGGTAAGCACGGCTACACCGTAAGAATTGATCATCTCAGGGATACCGTGATTGATCTCGGGGTCGATATGATAAGGACGGCCCGCAAGTACGATACCCTTTCTGCCGGTACGCTTTAGATACTCAATGGTTTCCTCGCCCTTTCTCTCGACGTCAAGCCTTGCACTGTTTAACTCGAGCCATGCTGCGCGGGAAGCCTGCATGACCTCATCGGGAGTAAAGTCCTTATAGAAAGGAGCATTTTTGTCGCAGAAGATCGCTACGAGTCTGTTTGTTACGATATCTTCATTCTCCAATGAGAGGAAAGGATTGGCGTAAACGATATCGGGGTCACGCAGCTCTTCAACGTTGTTTTTGATATTTTCACCGTATGAGGTAACGATGGGGCAGTTGTAATGGTTGCCCGCATCAGTCGTTTCATTTCTCTCATAAGGTATGCAGGGGTAAAAGATAAACTTGCAGCCTTCTTTAAGCAGCCACATGATATGTCCGTGAGCAAGCTTAGCAGGGTAGCATTCCGACTCTGAAGGGATCGATTCGATACCCATCTCGTAGATTTTCCTGCTGGAAAGAGGTGAAACTATTACTTTATATTTTAACTTTGTAAAGAAAGTAAACCAGAAAGGATAATTTTCGTAAATATTTAAGACTCTCGGTATACCGACTGTGCCTCTTACAGCCTCTTTTTCAGGCAGAGGTGTGTAGCCGAATATACGGTCAAGCTTATAATCAAAAAGGTTAGGGATATTGTCCTTGTTTTTCTCACCGCCGATACCACGCTCACAGCGGTTGCCGGAGATGAAACGTCTGCCGTCACTGAACTTGTTGATAGTCAGCATGCAGGTATTTGTACAGCCCTTGCATCTGCTCATCGAGGTTTCAAAGGTCAGAGCAGTGATCTGGTCGATGGTAAGCATGGTGGTCTTAAGCTCAGGCTCATAATCGCGGCGTGCGATAAGAGCAGCACCAAAGGCACCCATGATACCTGCGATATCCGGGCGGATACAGTTGCAACCCAGTATTGTCTCCAATGCACGGAGAACCGCGTTATTATAGAAGGTACCGCCCTGGACAACGATATTGCTGCCTAAGTCCTTGGGGTCAGTAACCTTGATTACCTTGTAAAGAGCGTTCTTGATTACGGAATAGGCAAGACCTGCCGAGATATCTGCAACGGTAGCACCTTCCTTTTGAGCCTGCTTGACCTTAGAATTCATGAAAACGGTACAGCGGCTGCCCAGATCTATAGGGTTTTCTGCAAAAAGTGCTATGTTAGAGAAATCGGATATTTCATAATCAAGAGATTTTGCAAACGTCTCAATAAACGAGCCGCAGCCTGATGAGCAGGCCTCGTTAAGCTGTACGGAATTTACGGCACCGTCCTTGATCCTGATGCATTTCATGTCCTGTCCGCCGATGTCAAGGATACAGTCAACATTCGGGTCAAAGAAAGCTGCTGCCTGATAGTGGGCAACGGTCTCAACCTCGCCCTGATCAAGCATTAAGGCTGCCTTAATAAGTGCCTCACCGTAGCCTGTAGAGCAGGAGCGCACTATTCTTACACCCTCAGGGAGCTTGCTGTAGATCTCTTTTATAGATCTTATGGCAGTCTTTAAGGGAGAGCCGTTATTATTTGAGTAGAATGAATAGAGCAGCTCACCGTTTTCTCCGACCAGAGCTACCTTTGTAGTGGTTGAACCTGCATCAATACCTAAGAAAGCATTTCCCTTATAGGAATCAAGATCGGCCTTCTTTACAGAATGTGAAGCATGTCTTTTCTTAAATGCCTCAAACTCATCCTCTGAAGAAAAGAGAGGAGTCATACGGCTGACCTCAAATTTGATATCAACCTTGTTTCTTAATGTATCATGGAGCTTTTTAAGGTCAAAGAACTGTATATCCTTTTCATCCATATCACGTCCGCCGGGAAGCATGCAGGAATTAAGAGCTGCGCCCATTGCGGCAAAAAGATGTGAATCCTCAGGAGAAATTGCTGTTTCATCAGTGAGCTTAAGAGTCCTTATAAAGCAGGCCTTTAACTCTGAAAGGAAGGTAAGAGGACCTCCAAGGAAGGCAACCTTACCTCTTATGGGCTTACCGCAGGCAAGACCGCTTATGGTCTGGTTAACTACTGCCTGGAAAATGGAAGCTGAAAGGTCGGGCTTTGTCGCACCCTCATTGATAAGGGGCTGTATATCACTCTTGGCAAATACGCCGCAGCGTGCTGCTATGGGGTAGATCGCCTTATAGCTCTTTGCATATTCATTTAAGCCCTTGGCATCCGTTTTTAATAAGGAAGCCATCTGGTCGATAAAGGAACCTGTACCGCCGGCACAGATACCGTTCATTCTCTGTTCTATGGTTGAACCGAAATATATGATCTTTGCATCCTCACCGCCAAGCTCTATGGCAACATCGGGTTTAACTGGGAGCAGCTCGATAGCAGTGGAAACGGCTATAACCTCCTGTGTAAAGGGAATGCCTAAAAATTCTGCAATGGCAAGTCCGCCCGAACCCGTGATAGAGCAGGATGATTCTATATCGGGAAACTTGGCAAGGCACTCTTCGATAAGATCTGCCAGGGTTTCCTGTATATTTGCAAAATGTCTTCTGTAGTCAGAAAATAGTTTGTTGTTCTTTTCATCGAGCAGCATAACCTTGACGGTTGTGGAGCCGATGTCAATTCCAAATTTGTACATCTTAAATCATTTGCATATCCTAAATTGTCACTAAAACTAACCAATATTTACCATAAGTAAATAGTGATATTGAATGGATATAGTTTACCTTTCAATGATATGTAGTTTTGAAAACGAGATAATGTGTTATTCGCAATCTTAAGTAGTATAGCAAATTTTAAAAATAAATACAAGCAAAGATTGATTTTTTTATAGTTTGTTAATAAATTTCTTTTCTTTACTTTTTTAACGGAAAATGGTAAAATAATGTGAAGTATGTCTATAGGCTAGATTAACCGAAAGGGGATATGAAACATGGCTTTTAAACTGGCAGGAAACGGGCTGGCAGCGGATATATTACTTGACATCGGAGAATACAGCGGAGTTAAAAAAGCAGCAGGCTGGCTTGCTGAGGATATCGCAAGAGTATCAGGTATCACTCCCAATGTTGTTTCTCAAAAATCAGATTTTACTGATTACAGCGGAAAGATCATAGCAGGTACTTTGGGCTGCGCTTCCCTTGTAGAAAATGCAGCCAAAGCTTTAGGTTTAGATTTATCGGGTATAAGGGATAAGCGTGAGGTATTCGGTGTTTTTGTAAAGGACGGGACTGTACTTGTCGCCGGCAGTGAGAAAAGAGGTACCATATACGGTCTGCTGCATATCTCGGAGTGCATAGGAGTAACCCCTCTGATCTACTTTGGAGATACGGTACCGGTAAAATACGCAGAGATTATTTTCACTGAGGATGCAGAAACCCTCAAAAGCAGTAAAAATAATACAGTTGCCGGGAAGAGTCTGTACACTAAACCTTCGATAATCTCCAGGGAGCCTTCCGTACGCTACAGGGGTTTCTTTATAAATGATGAATGGCCGGCATTTGGTAACTGGTGCAATAAGCATTTCGGCGGATTTACTGTTGAGTGCTATGAAAAGGTATTTGAGTACCTTTTGAGGCTAAAGGGAAATTATATGTGGCCAGCTATGTGGAGCTCAATATTCAGCATGGACGGGCCTGACCTTAAATCTGCAGAGCTTGCAGATGAGCTTGGCGTTGTTATGGGTACTTCCCATCATGAGCCCTGCTGCAGAGCCGGTGAGGAATTCCAGAAACTAAAGAAAACTCATCCCGAGTATGGCAATGACTGGAGCTTTCTTACTAACCGTGAGGGCGTTACCAGATTCTGGGAGGAAGGTCTTAAGCGTAACGGAAAATTTGAAAACGTTATCACTGTGGGCATGCGTGGGGAGGCTGATTCAAAGCTTTTCGCGAATGCAACCCTCGAGGATAATATAAATGTCTTAAAGGATGTAATAAAATGTCAGAAGGGGCTGATCGAAAAGTATACCGACGGCGATCAACCACTGATGCTTGCTGTGTATAAGGAAGTGGAGGAGTACTATAAGGGAAGTGCCGAAACTTCAGGCTTAAAGGACTGGGACGGTCTTGACGGCATAACGCTAATGCTCTGTGATGATAATTTCGGAAATCTCCGTCTTATGATGGATGATGATAAGCGTGACCATAAGGGTGGTTACGGAATGTATTATCATTTCGACTATCATGGCGGTCCCGTTTCCTATGAGTGGATAAACAGCTCGTATCTGCCCAAGATCTGGGAGCAGATGACAACTGCATATGATTTCGGTATCAGGGATATATGGATAGTTAATGTGGGCGATCTTAAAAACCAGGAGCTGCCTTTAAGCTACTTTATGGATCTAGCTTATGATTTTGAAAAGTATGGTACCTCTAACCCCGGTAATTATGTGGAGTACCTTAAGGAATGGGTAGGAAAGCAGTTTAACGGAGCAGGAGAAAAGACTAAGGAGCTCATATATGAAATAACTGACGGCTATACCAGGTTAAACAATATCGTAAAGCCCGAGGTTATATCGGAAAATACCTACAGTATTGAAAAGTTTAATGAGGCCGGCAGGGTACTTGATATTGTAAATGCTTTAGAAAGAAAAGCAGAGGCTCTGCAGCAGGATATAGAAAAGGAATACCGTGATACCTATGAGAGTCTTGTAGGATATCAGGCTCTGGCAACGTTCAACCTGATAAAGATGCAGATTTTTGCAGGGTTAAATAAGAAATATGCAGCCCAGGGCAGGATCACAGCAAATAAATACGCTAAGCTTATAAAGGACTGTATAGCTAAGGATAAGAAGCTTACAGAGTATTTCCATGAATTTGCTTTAGGAAAATGGTATGGCATGGGCATGTCAAAGCATATCGGTTTTCATGCATGGAATGAGGAAGGCTGCCGTATGCCGGTTATGGTTTATGTCGAGCCGGAAGCAGCAAATGATGTGGTGGTTTCTGATGATGATTCCTATAGGTACAGCGGCGGCGGAGACTGGACGAAACGCCCGGTTAGGCTATCGGGCTTTGATTACAGGGGAGTGGGCAGCTTTACGATCGCTACCTCGGGCAGAAATCCTGTAACTTATACGATAGAGTGTGAGGATAAATATATTAATTTTACAGGAAAGGATTCGAAATATGTCCTTTCAGGCATGGCAGATGCAGAAAATGATGCTCATATTACGGTAGAGGCAGCTTGCGGTATAGCGTCCGGCAGACATGAGTTTATCGTAAAGACAAATGCAGGCAGTGTAAAGGTTTTCTTTGAGATAAATGAGGACACACTTAAAAAAGCAAGTTTTAAGGACGGAGTAAATGCCTTAGGAGTCGGTATCACACCGATTTATGCTGAAAATTATCATACTCTTAGGGACGCTGGTACTGCTTCATTTAAGGAAATAAAGCAGTTTGGCAGGCTGCTGCCGGGAGAAATGCATTCTGCCCTAAAGGCATTCCCTCAGGATATTTCCTTTGAAAACGGACCGGAAGCAGAATACAGGGTAGATGCTGCAAAAGCCGGAAAATACAGAATGGTTGTTTATACCGCTCCTTCTAATCCTTCTGCAGAAAAGAATTTCATACCTTTTAAGCTAAAGGTGAACGACTTAGAGGAACTACAGGTAAATACAATACCCGAAGGCTATGTCGGCGGAGAAAACTCCTGTGGAAGATGGAACGTGGGAGTGCTTGAAAATATAAGGAAAACCGAAGTTATTACGGAGCTTAAAGCCGGTGTCAACAGTATTGTTTTCAAGGCGATGGAACCCGGATTCGTACTTGAGAAATTTGAACTGGCAGATGAAGAAACGGAGATCCCGTACTCCAGGCTTGGTAGCGTATGAAAAAGGAATGTATGCAATTCCAGTCCATGGTAGAGCCTTTTCTTGAAGGAAAGCTGCCGGGTTCAAGCAGACAGAGCTTTATAGAGCATGTAAGAAAATGTAAGGTATGCCATGAGGAGCTGGAGATATATCATGTGATATATTCGGTGCTGGACGAGCTGAATAATGAGAAGGACAAGGAAACTACCAACTATATGCAGACCTTGGAGAAAAAGCTGGGTACTGCATCAAAGTCGGACTCGAAATTATTCGGGGTCAGTGCAGCATACGGATTTGCAGCCGCAGGTCTTGCAGCCATTACGGCCGGGGTACTGCTGCTGATACTGTGACCTTTATTTGTTAAAACGGAAATACTGTCCATGGATATATCACAGATTGAAGAAGAACAGGAAAAAAAGATGGATAATGATTATTTGCTGTTAATAGACGGGTCGAGTCTCTTAACTACCCAGTATTACGGTAATCTCCCTAGGGAAATCCTTTTTGCAAAATCCGATGAGGAGAAAAAGAAATTTTATCATAAGATAATGCAGACAAGGGCCGGTATTTATACAAATGCCATTTACGGCTTTATGAGGACGCTGCTAAAGATCATAAAGGAGCAGAAGCCTGCATATATAGCTGTAGCCTGGGATAAGAGCAGAAATACCTTTAGAAGAGAGATATACAGTGAGTACAAGGGAAACCGCGGTGAAACTCCAAAGCCCTTAAAGGATCAGTTCATACTCTGTGAGGAGCTGCTCGAGAAAATGGGTATCAGGCAGTTTATGGATGACAGCTTTGAGGCTGATGATTTCTGCGGCAGCCTTGCTAAGAAATTCGAAAAAGATCTGCCCGTAAAGATCCTCACAAAGGATAACGATTATCTGCAGCTCGTTACCGACAGGACAAATCTGTGGCTCATGCATTCGACTGCCCAGAAAACCGATGAGCTGTATAAGAAATACGGTATGACACATACCGCCGATGTGCCCGAGAGAGCTTTTAACCTCACAAAGGAGCTTGTTAAAAAGGAATTTGGCGTTGAGCCGGAGTCGATAAACTCTTTAAAGGGCCTGCAGGGTGACTCCTCGGATAATATAAAGGGAGTACCGGGCGTAGGACCTGCTACCGCTGTGGCTCTTATTGCAAAGTATGGGAGTGTGGAGACCCTATATGATGATATAAGGGATCTCGATGAAAAGGCTCAGAAGCTTAAGGCAGCAGAATGGAAGAGCGAGCTTGGTATCACCAGATCTCCTTTTGGACCGCTGCTTAAGAAAAGCGATGAGGAGCTTGTGGGTGAAAAGGCTGCTATGATAAGCAAGCAGCTGGCTACCATCAAGTGTGACATACCTTTACATATCTCAATAGATGACCTGAAATATAAGCCCGATACCGCTGCTCTGAGAGCAGAGTTTGCGAGGTTAGAGTTTGCAAGCTTAAAAATTGATGACGGTACAGAAGAGATTAACAAAAAGAAAAAAGAAACAGAGACGATCACAGATTTTAACAGAGCTCTGAAGCTAAAAGACGAGCTTGTTAAGGAACAGGGCGTGATCGGAGCTGCTTTAGTATATGATGATAGTGTAAGGATAAAGGGGTATGCACCCACAGCTATCTACGGTTTATTCCTCGCAGCACCTGGAAAAAATTACTATGTGATCACCGAGGGCTTTATTACGGGCGAGATACTGGCTGATACATTAAAAGGCCTGATACTTGCCGGATCCAATATAAGCCTTGTTGATGTTAAAAAGACATTTAAGCTAATCGGTTTAAATGAGCTAAAGAATACTTTTGATGTCTCGATAGCTGCTTATCTTATAAATCCGTTACTTGGCAGCTATCTGTATAATGATGTCGCATCCGTAGCAGGTATTGATATACCGCCTTCTAAGGCAGAAATACTTGGTAAGACTCTTGTAAAGGAGGCATTTACCGGTAACCCGGAGGCTCTGTGCAAGGTTGCTCAGGCTGAGGCTGAAACTGCGGAGCTTGCAAGAGAGATACTTACAAAAGAGCTGGAAGAGACCGGTATGCTTAAGCTGTACCGCGAGATAGAGCTGCCGTTAACCCTTGTATTAAAGGAAATGGAAGAAAACGGCGTACGGGTGCTTGATGAGGAGCTTAGTAAATTTGGAGAAAAGCTTAACGAGGATATCGGAGTTTTAGAGAAGGAAATTTATAAAGCCTGCGGGGAAGAGTTTAATATCAACTCACCCAAGCAGCTTGGAAATATCCTTTTTGAAAAGCTTAAGCTGCCATACGGCAAAAAGACAAAGACCGGATACTCGACAAACGCCGACGTGCTTGAAAAATTAAAGCTTGAGGACCCGGTTGTTGAAAAGATACTAAATTACCGTACTCTTACCAAGCTTAAATCTACCTACGCGGACGGTTTAAAGGATTATATTGATGATGACGGCAGGATAAGGACCAGCCTTAATCAGACCGTTACGGCAACCGGCAGGCTTTCAAGTACCGAACCCAATCTGCAGAATATCCCCATAAGGGAATCACTTGGCAGAGAGCTCAGAAAGGTATTTGTGCCGGCTGACGGAAAGGTATTTGTGGATGCCGATTATTCGCAGATAGAGCTTAGGATCCTCGCCTCACTATCGGGGGATGAAAAGCTGATAGGAGCCTACAGGGACTCAGCTGATATACACCAGAGTACCGCTTCGGCAGTATTTAAAGTACCAATGGAAGAGGTTACCAAGGAGCTAAGATCGAGAGCAAAGGCAGTTAACTTTGGTATAGTATACGGTATCAGCTCCTTTGGTCTCGGGACAGATCTCAATATCCCGAGGAAAGAGGCTGAGCAGTATATAAAAAGCTATTTTGAGACCTACCCGCAAGTTAAGAAATATCTTGACGATATGGTTTCAAATGCAGCAAAAGACGGCTACAGCACTACGATGTTTGGCAGGCGGAGACCAATCCCTGAGCTTTCCTCATCAAATTTCATGCAGAGATCTTTTGGAGAGAGGATCGCGATGAATTCCCCTGTGCAGGGCAGTGCTGCTGATATCATAAAGATCGCAATGCTAAAGGTTTCTAAGAGACTGAAGGCAGAGTGCCCGGGTGCAAAGCTCCTTTTACAGATACATGACGAGCTGCTTGTAGAGGTTGATGCCGATAAGGCAGACCTGGCATTAAAGATCATGACCGAGGAAATGGAATCGGCAGCAGATATGCCTGTATCCTTAGAGGTAGGCACAGCAAAGGGCATGAGCTGGTATGAGGCTCACTGATATTTAACGATTGTGTGACACTTAAGTAAGGACAAATTTATGAAGATAATAGGTTTGACAGGCGGTATAGGGAGCGGAAAATCCTTTGTGGCGAATGTGGCTAAAACGCATTTTAACGTCCTGCATATAAGTACCGATGAGATCGCAAGGCAGCAGATGCTAAAGGGCGGTAAAAGCTACTACCGCGTTATCGAGGAGTTTTCTAAGTATACCGATGAACTGATCCTGGAAAACGGAGAGATAAACAGACCTGTTTTAAGCAGACTGGTCTTAAATGATAAGGAGCTCCTTAAAAAGCTTGATGATATTACACATCCGGCAGTAATAGATGAGGTTAACAGTATTATAGCTGCTGAAAGGGAAAGAGCTGAGTATGAGGCGATACTAATAGAGACGGCTCTAATCTTTGAAGCGGGTATGGACTGCATCTGTGACGAGGTCTGGTATGTATATGCTCCCATGGCTACAAGGAGAAAAAGATTATCCTGCGACAGGGGCTACAGTGACGAGAGGATAGATGGGTTCTTTGGCGGACAGAAGCCGGAAGAGGAGTTTTTGAGGCTCTCAGACAGGACTGTCCCTAACGGAGATGATGTAACAGAGGAGGATATGATCCGTATCATACGGGGATATCTGTGATAATCCGCATTTGATCCGTACAAAGAAGTATGCGGACAAGGTGCATAGAAAGATCAGTAAAATCATTACGGAGATTTACAGGATGAGCGATAAGAAATTTCCCGAAAACACGGTATTCGGACTGGATATAGGCACAAGAAGTGTTGTGGGTACTGTAGGCTACAGAAAACCGAACGGACAGTTTGTAATCCTGGCTCAGAAGTCTGCATTTCACGAGACTAGAGCTATGCTTGACGGACAGATTCACGATATAGGTAAGGTTGCGGATACTGTATTTAAAGTTAAATTTGAGCTTGAAAAGGAACTGGATACGGTTCTTGACAGCGTATGCATCGCGGCAGCAGGACGTGTGCTTAAAACTGTTACCGTGAGGATGGATTACGATCTCGGTGACGACATGACTGTAACCGAGGACATGGTATACGCAATGGAGCTTATGGGTATGGAACAGGCTCATGCAAAGCTCAGATCCGATGAAAAGGACGGCACGGAATATTTCTGTGTGGGATATTCCATAGTTAAGTACTACCTTGGCAATGTAGTACTTACAAACCTTGAAGGTCACAGAGGCTCAAAAATCTCCGCAGATGTACTTGCGACCTTCCTGCCGAGAGACGTTATTGACGGTCTTTACTCAGTATGTGAAAAAGCAAAGCTCAAGGTCCTAAATCTTACCTTGGAGCCAATCGCTGCAATAAATATCGCGATACCCGAGAAATTCAGGCTGCTGAATCTCGCCCTTGTCGATATAGGAGCAGGTACTTCCGATATCTGTATCACCAAGGAGGGCAGCATTACAGGCTACGGTATGCTCCCCTGTGCAGGCGATTTCCTTACAGAGAGCATCATGTATGCACTGCTTACCGATTTTGCAACGGCTGAGGAGGTTAAGCTTGCATATTCCGCAAACAAGAAAAAGATACCGTATACTGATGTAATGGGAACCAGGCAGACGGTGGATGCGTCTAATATAAAAGAAATACTTGCAGGTCCGTTTGATAAGCTTTCACATTTGATAGCCGACAAGATCATCGAGTTAAACGGTGGTGAAAGAGTCGGAGCCGTATTTATCGTAGGTGGCGGCGGAAAGAATCCTGAATTTGCAGGGATGCTTTCTGAGGCGATCGGACTGCCCAGTCAGCGTGTGGCTCTGCGTGGGGAAGAGGTATTTACCCAGATAGTAACGCCCGACGGTACTGCGGTTAAGGACCCGATGCTGGTTACTCCTATCGGTATCTGCATGAATTATTACGAGCAGAATAATAATTTCATCATTGTCAAGATGAACGGAGTGGACATAAAGCTCTACGATAACGGTAAGCTTAATGTGATGGACGCGATACTCAGCTTTGGAATGTCCAATAAGGATATATTCCCGAAGCGCGGCAAGGACCTGCACTTTACCGCAAACGGAGAGGAAAGAACCGTTAAGGGTAAAAACGGAGATTCTTCTATAATAAAGGTAAATGACGAGGAGGGCAGTGTAGCCACTCCCATAAAATGTAATGACATCATTACAGTAAAGGAATCTACCGAGGGTGAGAACGCTACCTGCAAAATCTCCGACATACAGGAATATAAGGACGGCATTTACTTTATTATTAACGGCAGGCAGTCAAGATTTGAAAGATTTATAAGGGTAAACGGGGAAGCTGTTAAGCCATCCTATGATATCTGCGAGGGCGACAGCATTGAGATACCCGACTATTATACATATGAAGAGCTGATGGTCGGACTGAATCTGTCTGAAAACTTCAGGGTTACGATCAACAACAGGATAATGGACCCACAAACAGCGGATAGGAATGAAAAGATATACGGAAACTACATAATAGACATAGAGTCCGTGCAAAAGGATATAATAAAGGGCATCGTAAAGGATGCAAGAGACGTTGTGGTACCCGAAAACTCGGACGGGGAAACAGTTGTAGATGACCGCGGTATAAGAGAGGATGAGGATTATGAGTCCTTCCTTGACAGACGCTATGGGAAAAATCAGTATAGAAGCGTTAAAAGGGAAAAGCCGGAAGAGGCTCCCGAAAACTCGGGCCTTGGCAGCTTTGGCAGTCTTTCTGTTGAGCAGATAAATGCGATCCTGGCAGCAGACAGGATGGAGACAAGCTTAAGGTACAAAGAGCTTGAGAAAAAGTCTGAGGAGTTAAACAGGGAGCTCGAAAAAATCAGACAGAGCAACGAACTGGCAAGAATTAAGGGAAAGCAGATGCTAAATACTGCCCCGGAGGAGCCGCAGTCATCTAAGCTGCCGGAGATCCAGGGTACGGAGGACGGCGGTATAATACAGAAACCGAAGGAGATAAGAGAAATAGTTGTTTCCGTAAACGGTACGCCCATACATATGAACGGAAAGGCAGAGTATACCTTTGTAAATATCCTTGACTTTTATCCGTTTGATACATCAACCTTAAAGGGTACCAGGATCGTACAGAAATGTAACGGATTTAACGCGGATTTCTTTACGCCTGTAAATGACGGGGACATAATAGATCTTTACTGGGCCAATGACTAAGATATAATACATAAATAATTTTTGAGAGGAACTTTGTTAAAGTGGAATTTTGCAGTATAGCGAGTGGCAGCAGCGGAAATTGTATATTTGTAGGTACTAATGAGGCAAATATCCTGATCGATGCCGGTGTCAGCGCAAAAAAGATATGTGAGGCTCTGAAGGGAATAGATATCGATCCTTCGGAAATAGACGGTATCTTTATCACCCATGAGCATATCGATCATATCCAGGGACTACAGGTTTTTGCAAAAAAATATCCGACTGTGATATATGCTACAAATAAGACTTTAAGGGCGATAAGGTCAAAATTCGGACCGGATTTTGGCGGAAGTACTTTTGAAGAAATTGTTCCGGATATTGACTTTTGTCTAAAAGATGCTATAATAACTCCGTTTGCTGTGTCTCATGATGCAGCCGATCCGGTGGGCTACAGAGTCGAATCAGAGGGCAAGCGCTTTGCGGTAGCTACGGATCTGGGGTTCTTTGATGACTATATAATAAGTAATCTTAAAGAGCTCGACGGTTTATGCTTAGAGGCAAACCATGATATAAATATGCTGATGGTAGGAAAATATCCCTATAATCTGAAACAGAGGGTTTCGGGACCTAAGGGACATCTTTCAAATGATTCGGCAGCAGATCTTCTTTGCAGGATTTTCTGTGAAAGGCTTAAATATGTGCTGCTGATACATTTAAGCAAGGACAACAATTATGCTGAACTTGCCTACGAGACGGTTAGAGCAGAGCTGCTTTCACGATGTCCGCATAAGGAACTTAAGCTGGATGTGGCGGGCAGAAATACTCCATCGGATATTTTTTCGATAATTTAGTTAAGATTTTTCACATTTATTTAACATGGATTTCGTATCTTTGTAAAAAAACACAGTTATTATATGGAGGTAATCATCGTGCAAAAGGTTGTTATTACAGTGCTTGGCAAGGATAAGGTCGGCATCATGGCAAAGGTCTGCACATATCTTGCAGATAACGGGATAAATATCCTGGATATTTCACAGACCATAGTTTCCGGTTATTTCAATATGATGATGATCGCGGACATGGGCGAGAAGCAGGATGAATTCGAGAAGGTAAGGACCGAACTCGACGAGCTTGGAAACGGTATCGGAGTACAGGTAAGGATCCAGCGTGAAGATATTTTTGATATGATGCACAGACTGTAATCTTTTGATGGTATGGGAGAAAGAAAAATGATCAACATTTCAGAAGTTAACGAAACAAATGAAATGATACAGCATGAGAACCTTGATGTACGTACGATCACAATGGGAATCAGCCTGTTTGACTGTATCGATTCTTCACTTGAAAACACAAAGAAGAATATTTACGACAAGATCTGCCGTAAAGCAGGAAGACTGGTTGAGACCGGAGAGCATATCTCTAAAAGCTATGGTATTCCGGTAGTAAATAAGCGTATATCGGTTACTCCTATTGCAACGGTAGGTTCTTCTGCATGTAAATCTGAAGAGGACTATGTAGAGCTCGCAAAAACTCTTGACAAAGCAGCGGAAAACGTCGGAGTTAACCTGATAGGCGGTTATTCAGCCATGCTTGCTAAGGGTAACACAGACAGGGAAATTGTTTTCCTAAACTCGATACCCGAGGCTTTAAAGGTTACTGCCAGAGTATGCAGCTCTGTAAATGTGGGTTCTTCAAGGACCGGTATAAATATGGATGCGGTAAGGCGTATGGGTGACATAGTCATTGATACCGCCAGGGCTTCCTATGGCACAGAAAGCTTAGGTGCAGCAAAGCTTGTGGTATTCTGCAATGCTCCCGATGACAACCCGTTTATGGCAGGTGCCTTCCACGGTATTACCGAAGGCGAAAGTGTTATAAATGTCGGCGTAAGCGGTCCCGGCGTTGTTAAAAAGGCTTTGGAGTCTGCAAGAGGAGCTGATTTTGAGTTCCTTTGCGAGACAATAAAGAAGACAGCGTTTAAGATAACAAGAGTCGGACAGCTGGTTGCGAGAGAAGCTGCTCAGATGCTCGGCGTTCCGTTTGGTATCGTTGACCTTTCTTTAGCACCTACTCCAGCTATAGGAGACAGTGTGGCTGATATCTTAAAGGAAATCGGACTGGAGCATCCCGGCGCACCCGGAACAACCGCAGCGCTTGCGCTTCTTAACGATCAGGTAAAGAAGGGCGGCGTTATGGCAAGCTCCTATGTCGGAGGCTTAAGCGGAGCATTTATACCTGTAAGCGAAGACCAGGGCATGATAGATGCCGTTGAGGCAGGCGCACTGACACTCGAAAAGCTTGAGGCCATGACCTGCGTATGCTCTGTAGGACTTGATATGATAGCCATACCCGGAGATACTTCTGCGGAAACAGTTGCGGGTATTATCGCAGATGAAATGGCTATAGGCATGATAAACAATAAAACAACAGCTGTAAGACTTATTCCTGCCATCGGTATGAAGGTGGGAGATAAGCTTAATTTCGGCGGTCTTTTCGGATACGCTCCGGTTATGCCGGTTAATTCCTTTGCGTGCGACAGATTTGTTAACCGCAAGGGCAGGATCCCTGCGCCGATCCACAGCTTTAAGAATTAAGGTTTAGTAAAGGAACGAAAATGAAGGATTTTGACGACGAGGATCTGGAGTTTGATGATGATCTGCCGGAACTCGATTTAAGCGATCTTGATCTTGAGGAAGAAGAAAAAGATTCTTCAGGGTCATCAAAAAAATATGAGCTGAAAAAATACGAGGAGGATCTTGACGATTCCGAAGATTTTGCAGCGCTCATACAGGCTGAGGCTTTTAAAGCTCTCGATGTTCCCGAATCAAAGGCAAAGGTACCCTCAACATTATCTCTTGATGAAGAAGAGAGTGATGCAGAGTATTTTGACTATGATGAGGATGATTTTGACGAGGAAGAGGAAAAAGAAAAGCCAAAGACAGGACGCATGGTAGGAAAGATCCTGCTTGGCATATTACTGATGCTGATCGTTGCAGTTGCAGTAACAATAATTACACCTTCCGGAAGAAAATATATATTTGATCTGGTAGGATCATGGATTTACGGAAATGTTAACAGGGATATAGATAAGGAGCTTGCCCCTGAGGATATCCTGCCAACGGGAGTAGATACGGAGCATGACTTCCCGAGTATCATCCCTCTGGAGGATCCTACTCCTACTGAAGGTTCAGGAGATGTTGTCCCTGTGGTTAGGCCAGCTACTGAATTCAGATCCGAGGACTATGTTAAGACCTACCTGCTGTTTGGTATAGAAGAGATAGGTGGAGCAGCCAATACCGATGCGATCCTGCTAATGTCCGTCAATACCAAGGATAATACTATTAAGCTGACCTCAATAATGAGAGATACTTATGTAGAAATACCCGGTTATTACAGCAATAAGATTAATTCCGTTTATGCGCACGGTTTAAAGACAGGTGATACCTTAGCTGAGCAGCGTATGAACGGCGGAAAGCTTTTGACACAGGTTATAGAAAAGACCTTTAATATCGAGATTGAAGGCTTTGCATGTGTTAATTTCAGAGCTTTCCAGGATATAGTCGACAGACTCGGCGGTATAGATCTTGAGCTTGGTAAAGCGGAGGCATCATATCTAAGGACTACCAATTATATTTCCAATCCTTCATACAGGACTGTACAGGCCGGATGGAATCATATGAACGGTAACCAGGTACTTGGATACTGCCGTGTACGTAAGATAGTTACACTTGGCGGAGAAAACGCTGATTACGGACGTACACTACGTCACAGACGTGTTATTAATGCTATAGTACAGCAGTACAAGTCACTTCCTATAACAGATATGTATTCAGCCTTAAAGGACTGTCTCGGTTATATCATCACAGATCTTAACGAGGAAGATTTTTCAACAATGCTTAAGAATATTGTAGAAAATAAGACCTTCCAGGTTGATCAGCTGAGACTGCCAATCGATGGCAAATTTAAGGACAGCAGTAAGAAGGGTATATTTAATGGAAAGTATACTGTTACTTACGCCTTGGTTCTTGATAAATATCTTGAGGATAATATTAAAGCTTTACATGAATTTGTATTCTTAGACGGTCAGGAAGAAGCTGCTACAGATGCTTCTGCCGAGGCCGGAGCTACACCTGTAGCGTCACCGAGTGCATCACCCGCGGCTTGATTTTGTGGAGAGTGAAATGGAAGATAATAACAGGACAGACGTAAACGGAGAGTCTACAGGAACCGAACTTGTAACAACGGGGAGCTCGGAGCTGGCTAAAAAAACCGGTACGGAACTGGCAAAGCAGGGCAGCTCTGAGATAGCAGAGATAAATGAAAAGGGTAGTAAAGAAGTAGTTAAGCATGAGAAGAAAACATCCGATGTAATAGATGAGGATGATGCCGAGTTTATCAAAAAGGAAGACGAAGAGGCCCGCAGAAAGCAGGCAGCAAGGGATGAGGCCGCAAACACCGACCCTTCGGAGGAGTTTGCAGACGAGCTTTCTGAGATAGAACACGAGGCTGAGGATAATGAAATTGTAAAATCAGTTTCGGCTTCCATAAAGGATCAGGTTGACCAGGAGATCGAAGCCGCAGCAGAGAGTGCGGAAAATCCGGAGCCAACCGATGAAGAAAAGGAAGAGAAAAAAGGGATTGCAGGCTTTCTTTCAAGGATCCCCAAATGGATCTATATCCTTGCAGGTATTGCTCTGTTTATCATTATCCTTGTATGGATACTTGATGCGAGCGGACTCGGTGAAAAGCTGCTTATAAAGCTCGGTGCAAAGGTTGCTGCCGTTACAGTAGATTATCAGCCGCTTGACCCTGAAAATACTGAGATCATGCCCGGAAATGTTGAAAGTATCGAAGAGTTTATGGATCAGCTGACTCCGATACCGACAACAGAGCCAACACCTACGCCGCCCGATCCTACTCCCACACAGCCTGTTTATGAGAAAAAGATCATAAACATCCTGCTGCTTGGAGAGGAAAATATCGGCAGTTATACATCACGCGGCAGGACGGATATGATAGTCTTAGCTACGATTGATACTATTTCAAAGACTGTAAAGCTTACCTCTCTTATGAGGGACAGCTTTGTACAGATACCCGGTTATGACGATAACCGTATAAATGCAGCATATGCTCTTGGCGGCGTGCCGCTTTTATACGCCACAATCGAAAAGAATTTCGGTATCACACCGGACAGCTACTGTCTGGTAAGGTTTGATGATTTTGAAAAAATAGTTGATTCTGTAGGCGGAGTTGATATAACGCTTTCTGCAAAAGAGGCAAAATATCTTAATAAGACCAATTATATTTCAAAGCCTGAATACAGAACTGTAAAAGAGGGCGTAAACCATATGAACGGTAACCAGGTACTTGGTTATTGCCGTGTACGTTATGTTGCAAAGGACGGTGAGAAAAACGACTTTGGCAGAACTACAAGGCACCGTGTGGCTATATCGGCCCTTATCGATAAGGTAAAGGATTTAGGCTATGCAGATCTTGTAAGAGTGGGTTTAGAGTGTCTGCCTATGGTTACAACCGATGTTACCGAGGTGGAGATTGAAAGATATACTCAGATGATCCTTGATATCGGCGGTAAGGATATTACTATCAAGGAAATGCGTATACCTATGGATGGTACCTATAAATTTGTCACTATCCGTAAGATGAGCGTTACCCAGCTCGATATCGCAAAGAACAGGGAAGCTTTACATGATTTCATATACGGTGACTATGTTGAAAATGCGGATGCTCCCACACCTACACCGACTCTTATGCCGTCACCTACGCCATCACCGATACCTACACCGACACCTGTCGGAAAGGCATCCTGATTTAGCAGTATTAAATTTGGAGAAGTAAAAAGGGGAAAATTTAATGGAAATACAAATGTGGAGGGAAAGGCTTGAACCTTATGCCTTAGCGGTAGAAGAGCTAAAGGTTAAGTTTGAGCATGTTAAGAACTCTTATAAAAATGCAGGTCTGTATTCGCCTATTGAGCAGATATACGGCAGAGTAAAATCTATTTCTTCATTGCTGGAGAAGGTGCAGAAAAAGCATATCTCACTGGATGATATAGAGGATAATATTGATGATATTGCCGGTATCAGGCTTATCTGTCAGTTTGTCGAGGATATCTACAAGGTTGCCGAGCTGATCAATAAGAGAAGCGATATGATTGTCATAGAGGAAATGGACTATGTTAAGAATCAGAAGGCATCCGGCTATCGCAGCTACCATATGGTTGTAAAATATGTGGTTGAGACGATAAACGGTCCGAAAGAGATCCATGTAGAGATACAGATAAGGACTCTTGCAATGAATTTCTGGGCGACCATAGAACATTCGCTGCAATATAAGTATAAGCAGAACATGCCTGATTCCCTGCGTGCAAGACTGCTTAAGGCCGCAGATGCCATCGGTGTCTTGGACAGCGAGATGGCAGAGGTACGAGAGGAGATCATGGACGCTCAGAATACCTTTACATTGCGTTCAACCCTCGTGGCAGATATATTAAACAATATCCAGAATCTGTATAAGGTGGCAAATAAACGTGAGATCGTAAAGATTCAGGATGAATTCTTTAAGATATACGATTCGGAGGATCTTGAGCATCTTGAAAGATTTGCCAAGGAGCTGGATACTATTTCGGAAGGTTACAGAGCTCAGTCATTAAGATAAAAAGAGTATAAGGTGCGGACCGTAGTGTGGCCTGCACCTTTTTCTTGACAAAAAAATATATAAATAGTAAGATGTAAAATTGGTGAATTAGAGACTATTTGTTTTAAGAGACATAGATTATGAGTGAAAAGACAAACTGGCTTCCGGAAAAGTTTATAGAGGAAATGAAGGAAATGCTTGGAAGTGAATCTGATGCATTCTTTAAGTCTTATGAAAGCGACTATTTCAGGGGCATGAGATGCAATAACTTAAAAATCTCATCTTCCGAATTTGAAAGAAAAGCTCCTTTTATTTCCGAAAAGGTAAAATGGACAGATAACGGATATTATACAAAAGAAGACGATCAGCCCGCAAAGCATCCGTATTACTTTGCAGGTCTGTACTATATACAGGAACCAAGCGCCATGCTTCCGGCTGCTCTTTTACCGATAGAGCCGGGGGACAGGATTCTTGACCTTTGTGCAGCTCCCGGAGGAAAAACTACCGAACTCGGAGCAAAGCTAAAGGGGGAGGGACTCTTAGTAAGCAATGATATCAGTGCTTCAAGAGCTAAGGCACTGGTCAAAAATGTTGAGCTTTTCGGCATAAAGAATGCGGTCGTTGTAAGTGAGGCACCGGATAAGCTTGCCGAAAGATTTGAGGGCTATTTTGATAAAATACTTGTGGATGCTCCCTGCTCGGGTGAGGGAATGTTCAGAAAGGTGCATTCGATTGCAAAAAACTGGGAGCAGTACGGCTCACAGTATTATGCCGACATACAAAGACAGGTGTTACCGTCTGCGGTTAAGATGCTTAAACCCGGAGGAATGATGGTATATTCCACCTGTACCTTTTCTAAATTAGAGGATGAGGACAGCCTGTCGTTTATACTTACAAATTATCCTGATATGGAGCTTGTAAGCGCAATAGATTTTGAAGATGAGAGATACCGTGGGTTTAGCAGGGGTTACGGCGCGGAAACAGATAAAGCGATAAGACTTTTCCCGCATAGGATAAACGGCGAGGGGCATTTTGCAGCTCTGCTAAGGAAGAAAGCAGAAGGTGATACCGGGTTTAATGTAAAAGATTTGTCTTTAGGGACTGCAAGTAGTAATACTAACGCAGATAACGAAGATGATAAAGATAATAACAGATTTAAGTCTGTAAACCGGTATGATAACCAGACCCGTGCAAAGTATAAAAAGATAAGCGATGAGACCTTTGATTTCTTTGAGAATATCGGGTTTAAGATAGACGCATCAAAGCTCAGGGTAAGCGAAGAAAGATTATATATGCTTTCTACCGACCCGGATGTTTTTAACAGATTAAGAGTCTTAAGGACCGGCTTATTCCTGGGAGAAATGAAAAAAGGAAGGTTTGAACCTTCACAGTCGCTTGCCCTGGCACTTAAAATTTCTGAATATCCGAATGTGCTTAATCTTTCTGTAGAGGATGACAGAGTTGTGCGGTATCTAAAATGTGAAAGTATAGATGTTGAGGAAGGCGAAGCAAAGGACGGTTACTGTCTTATAGCTGTGGACGGATACCCGTTAGGCTGGGGAAAGATTGATAAGGGTCACTTTAAAAACAAGTACCTGCCTTCCTGGAGACTGCAATAGGAAAATATAAATGGACAGGATAGATAAGCTTTTATCAAACAATGGGGGACTGTCAAGGGCAGACGCTAAACTCTATATAAAAAACGGACGCATAAAAGTAAACGGCGCTGTTGTTAAGGATCCCGGTCTAAAGGTTAGTGACAGTGATGAGATATTAGTGGATGGAAAGGCAATAAACACCGCGAAATACAGATATTTCATGCTTAACAAGCCGGAAGGATATATTTCATCAACAGAACCGGAGCCCGGGGATAACAGCCCTAATGTGATAAGTCTTTTTAAGAGTGAAGGCATAAAGGGGTTATTTCCGGTAGGCAGGCTCGATAAGGATACTACCGGACTTTTGATAATCACAAATGACGGGGAACTCGGGCACAGGCTTACTGCTCCGGGAAAGCATGTTGATAAGACATATCTGGTAAAGGTAAGGGGAGAGCTTAAGGAAGATGCGGTTTCCGCATTTGAAAAGGGCTTTGAGTTTAAAGAATTTACATCCGCTCCGGCAAAATTAGAGATATTAGACCGTAATGATGATGGGACACCAGCCGGATACAGTACAAACTGTGAGGGTGAGGTATACTCAGCAGCTAAAGTAACGATCAGTGAGGGAAAGTTTCATCAGGTTAAAAGAATGTTCCTGAAGGTTGGCTGTGAGGTTGTACAGCTGAAGAGGCTTTCGATGGGAAAGCTGTGCCTTGATGAAAATCTTGCCGAGGGGGAATACAGGGAGCTGAATGTACAGGAGCTTGAAGCATTATCAAGATAATACGATTAAGTACGACAGGAAAAAAATAATTATAGCAGTGGTAGTGAAATGGGATTATTAGACAATATAGACGCAGTGATATTTGATATGGACGGGACTCTTATAGATTCCATGTGGATGTGGGAGCAGATAGACATTGACTATCTGGCAAAATTTGGCATGGAATTACCCGATGACCTGCAGGAATGCATAGAGGGCATGAGCTTTCATGAAACCGCCGTTTATATCAAGGACAGATTTAACATTCCTGAAGATATCGATACCATGATGAAAACATGGAATGATATGGCATTTGAATTTTACAGGACTAAGGTGGACTTTAAACCCGGAGCCCGCTGGTTTTTGGAAGAGCTCAAAAAGAGAGGTATAAAGACCGGCATGGCTACCAGTAACTCTATGGAGCTGGTGGATATTGTGCTTGATCATCTTGATGCACATCAGTACTTTGATGAGATACATACTTCATCCGAGGTTAAGCACGGAAAGCCTTTTCCGGATATTTATCTCTTAGTTGCAGAAAAGCTCGGAGTCGATAATGCGAGATGCCTTGTGTTTGAGGATATACTCCCCGGAATCTGGGCAGGAAGGGCTGCCAGGATGAAGGTATGCTCTGTGTATGACAAATATGCACATCAGGATATAAATATTGCAATGAAATACTCGGATTACTATATTAAAGGCTTTGATGTCCTGATGGATGCACCTTCTCTTATTTGAGCTAAAGGTTGCTTGGCATTGCAATAGAATATAGGTTTTAAACGATCGGAGATTATATATGAGTTTTAAAAGAAAAGGCGAACAGGGCTACATAAGCTTTATGAAGTCTTTTAATCTGCTGGTGAGTGTCGTATTGTTTGTAATTGCGGCAATATTATTTATCATCGGGTTATCTGTATATGAAACCAAGGGAAATATTCTGACGATCATAGGAGCGTTATTTATTATCCCCATGGCAAGGTTTCTTACAGTATGGTTTTTATTCTTGCCCTACAGATCAGTTTCCAAAACGGAATATGACAAGGTGTTTTCTCTGATGAAACAAGGGAATCTCCTGTACAGCGATGTACTTCTTACTTCAACAGAAAGAGCTTATTGTGCCTCCTTTATTGTGGTTACATCGGACAAAATATTTGCACTTTCAGGTAAAAAATCCGAAAAGCTTCAGGATTATCTCGCAGATATTATAAAAAGACGTGCCCTGGCTTATAAGGTTACCTGTACGGATGATGCCGCAAAATTTCAGAATTTCTTAAAGAGTGCCGATTCTTATGGCGAACAGAAATATGATGATGAGGATGAAAAGAAGGCAGCAGGTAAGGAAAGAGAAAGACTCTGCGAAGTATTAGAAAGCTTTATGGCTTAAACATTTAAACATGAAAATAATTACGATTGGAAAAAATGAAGACGGTCAACGTCTGGACAGGATCTTGATAAGGCTTTTCCCTAATGCCGGTAAGGGCTTTATATTTAAGATGCTGAGAAAGAAAAACATAGTCTTAAACGGGAAAAAGGCTGAGGGCAGTGAGAGACTTACCGCTGGGGACGAGATAAAGCTGTTTTTTTCTGATGAATCCTTTGCAAAGCTGTCGGAAGATAATAAAGAGAAAAGTTTTCCGGATTCTAAAGCTGGCGAAAAAGAGAGCAGTAAACAGCATGGAAAGACAGAAATAAGTATAAAGGATATTACCGTATATGAGGATGAGGATGTGATAATCCTAAACAAGCCCAAGGGGGTTCTTTCCCAAAAGGCTTTAGACAGTGATGTTTCCTTAAATGAGCTACTCATTGAGCATATGCTTGAAACTAAAGAAATAGATGAAAACCAGCTAAGTACCTTTAGACCGTCCATGTGTAACAGGCTTGACAGAAATACGGAAGGGTTAATATGCGGCGGAAAGACTCTAAAAGGTCTGCGCGGGCTTTCAGAGCTTTTTAGGACCAGAGATCTCGGTAAGTATTATCTATGTATTGTTAAGGGAGTTGTGGATAAGGAAGAGAGGATAGACGGGTTTTTGGTAAAGGATGAAAAGACCAATACTGTAAAGATATTCTCTAAGTCTCAAGAGGAGAAGGCTTCCAGAAAAAATACAGAATTCCGTGAGGATGATGATAAAAGGGATCTGTCAAGAATCTCAACACAGTACAAGCCGTTAAAAAGCGAAAACGGATGCACTCTGCTTGAAGTAAAGCTGCTTACAGGTAAAACACACCAGATAAGAGCTCATCTCGCATCTATCGGGCATCCGATAGCAGGGGATGTAAAATACGGTGATGAGAGCTTTAACAGACTGGTGAGGGATAAGTATAAGGTTAAAAGTCAGCTGCTCTGCGCATACCGTCTGCAGTTCCCTAAGGACTGCGGGGAACTTGGCAGGCTTAATGGTAAAGAGATTGTTATAGATAAGCCTACAGGATTTTTTATATAAATCAATTAGAGAAACCCACCTTATAAAGTGCTTTAAGTGGCGGGAAGGAATTTTAAAGTTACCGGGAAAGGAGAAGGGTATGCCATCATGGAATTCCAGGGGACTCAGGGGATCGGCACTTGAGGAATCCGTCAATATGACAAATGATAAATACCGTGAGCAGGGATTGGCTCTCATCCAGAAGGTACCTACTCCGATCACACCTGTGGAGATGGATAAGGAGCATGGGCATATCACTCTTGCCTACTTTGATAAGAAAAGTACTGTTGACTACATAGGGGTAGTACAGGGAGTGCCGGTATGCTTTGATGCCAAGGAATGCGCGGCGGATACCTTTGCCCTGCAGAATATCCATGAGCACCAGGTCCTTTTTATGCGTGATTTTGAGAGACAGGACGGTGTTGCCTTTATCCTGATATATTTTACCAAACGGGATATTTACTATTATATGCGGGATGTGGAGCTGGAAAGGTTCTGGAAGAGAGCTGAGGACGGCGGAAGAAAGAGCTTTAGATTGGACGAGCTTGATGAGGACTTCTTTTTCAAGGCATCAAAGGGATACTATATCCCATATTTAGACATGATGCAAAAGGATCTAAACTTAAGGGACGAATAGCCCCGGATTTTAGGGGACTTGAAAAAATGATTTCCATGTAGTATAATATAATGAATGTTTTGTGCATACACCATCATATGAAGCGTGATGATAATCATTAAAAGGATAGTATATGTTTGGACAAAATCTGATAAATGATATATTTGGTCTGCCGTTTCAGATAGAGCTTATTTTAAGGCTCGTTTTGTCATGTCTGGCAGGTGCCGTTATAGGATACGAAAGAAAGAAAAGAGAAAAGGTTGCAGGTATGCGTACTCATATCATAGCTGCTCTTGCAAGTGCGCTTTTCTCTATCTGTTCCAAGTATTCCTATTTTGATGTTGTTGTTTACCAGGGTGTTTCCGTAGATGCCTCACGTATTGCGGCAAATGTAGTAACCGGTATATGTTTCCTTGGTGCCGGTATGATAATATTAAGGAACAGGACCATTAAGGGTCTTACCACTTCGGCAGGAGTATGGGCTGTATCAGCTCTTGGTATGTGCTTTGGTAACGGTTTATATATTTTAGCATTAGCCGGAACCTTTATAATGGTTGTTATACAGTATACTTTACATAACTCACTGGACCATTTTGAGGGCAGACAGTCAACCGAATGTACCCTGGAGATAGCTGACGGAGAAAAGCACCTGGATGAACTGCTTGATTCTCTAAAAAAACAGGACAGCTCGGTGCGCGTACTGTCACTCAGCAGAGAAAATGACGGTGTTTATACGGTCAAGATCGGGTTCCATCCCGACAGGTTAAGTATTGATAATGATGTTTGGGAATTTATGAAAGGGTATCCTTATGTCATCTCGTGCAACTTATAATGTGCCTTATGACTCAAGTGAAAGAGACAGACGTAAAAAAGCCTTTATCCGTAAGAGAAAACGGAAAAGGCTTATTGTCATACTCTCAATGTTTGCTGTTGCCCTCGGACTCCTTATACTCATTATATGTTTAACGGTTGGATTGATTAAAAAACTCATAAATGATCATAATGAGAAAGTTACCTATGTCGATTATACCGGCGAATATAAGGAGATATGGCTTGTAGACAATTCACATGCGAGGCAGGGTGATGAAGGAGCCTTTTATGTGATAGAGGAAAAAGTCGAAGATGAAAATACGGAGACTGTTAAGGTTAATCCGAAAGCACAGAAGTACAAGGATATTATACCCGGAAGTAAAGGGCTTGTAATCGTAGATGCAGGTCATGGCGGATATGACGGAGGCGCTGAGGCTAACGGAGTTTTGGAGAAGGACCTTAATTTGGAGATTTCATACAAATTAAAGGATGAACTGATCCTTAGGGGGTATACGGTTTATCTGACAAGACCCAATGATGAGTTTGTAGGTCTAAACGCGCGTGCTTCGCTTGCAAATTCACAGGATGACCCTGTCTGTCTCATAAGCATCCATCAAAATTCGCTGGATGAATCAGAGGGTTCTGCGAGCGGTCTTGAAGCCTGGACATACAAAAGAGAGGGCTGTGTGGAGCTCGGTGATGCCGTGGCTGAAGCGGTATCAAAGAAAACAGGAGCAAAGAACAGAGGTACCCGTACAAGGACCAATCTGGTAGTTACAAGTAAGACTACAATGCCCGCTATAATTTTTGAGTGCGGATATGTTACTGATGCCGAGGAGGCTGCCAAGCTTGCAGATGATGACTATCAGGAGCTTATAGTTGAAGGTATTGTTGACGGTATCGATGCCTTTGCGGGATATGACAGATAGTTGTTTGGGATAATCCCGATTTATGACGGGATGCTAAAAGATTATATAAATTGCAAATATTTTATAACAGCCACAAAATGGCAGAATGGAGATAAAAGAAATGACAAAGGTTGATATTTTTTCCGGGTTTTTAGGAGCAGGAAAGACTACTCTTATCAAGAAGCTCATCTCGGAGGCTTTTAAAGGACAGAAGCTGGTCCTTATCGAAAACGAATTTGGTGAGATCGGTATCGATGGAGGATTCCTTAAGGATTCGGGCATACAGATCACTGAGATGAACTCGGGCTGTATCTGCTGTACACTGGTAGGTGATTTCGGCGAGGCATTAAAGGATGTTATGAAGCAGTTTGCTCCTGACAGGATCATAATTGAGCCCTCAGGTGTCGGAAAGCTTTCCGATGTTATCAAGGCAATACAGGATGTTGCTGATGAAGCAGGTATCGTTGTAAACAACTTTGTGGCAGTAGTAGATGCAGGCAAGTGCAAGATGTATATGAAGAACTTTGGTGAGTTCTTCAATAACCAGATAGAGTATGCAAAGACCATAATACTCAGCCGTACCCAGAACTGCTCTGAGGAAAAGCTGGCTACTGCTGTACAGCTTATACGTGAGCATAATGATAAGGCTGTACTTATCACAACTCCCTGGGATGAGCTTGACGGCGCTAAGATCTTAGAGGCTATGGAAGAGAAGTCTAAGTTTGAGGAAGAACTTTTAGAGGCTGCCGGCATCTGTCCTGAGTGTGGACATCACCATGAGGATGGCGAGGAGTGTTGCGGACATGACCACCATCACCACCATCACGACGACGATGACGAGGATGAGCATGAGCATCATCACCACGAGCATCACCACCATGACGATGATGATGACGAGGATGAGCATGCGCATCACCACCATCATCATGACGATGACGATGAGGACGAGCATGAGCATCATCACCATCATCACGACGATGACGAGCATGAGCATCATCACCATCATCACGACGATGACGACGAGGATGAGCATGAACATCATCATCACCACGGGCATGAAGGACATCATCATGCGGATGAGGTATTTACAAGCGTTGGCATAGAGACGACTAAGAAGTTTACCGAGCAAGAAATTGCAGATATCTTAAAGAGACTGGATAACTCTGAGGAGTTTGGTACAATCCTCCGTGCCAAGGGTATCGTTGCAGCTACCGAGGGCGAGTGGATTCATTTTGACCACGTACCCGAAGAATATGAGGTAAGACGCGGCAGTGCAGATGTAATTGGAAAGATTTGCGTTATCGGAAGCAAGATTAACGAAGACCAGATCAGAGTTTTATTTTCATAAATAGTGACAGGAGAACCGTCCCCTTGTCACAAATTTGAGGTGGAAACATGGAAACACCGGTATATCTTATAAACGGGTTTTTAGAGTCGGGTAAAACCAACTTTATAAAGGTTACGTTGGAGGATCCCGAGTTTATAAACGGAGACAGGATACTTTTGCTTGTCTGTGAAGAGGGCGAGGAAGAGTATGATGAAGAGAAGTTCCGAAAAAAGAATATATTTACTGAATACATAGAGAGCAGGGAAGATTTTTCTGCAGAAAAGCTTGCAGAGCTTAACGCGGAGTATCATCCTGACAAGATCATCGTGGAGCTGAACGGTGTATGGCAGATGCTTGAGATCCTTAATATGGAGTATCCTGCAGGATGGACCATAGTACAGCTTATTACGATGGTGGATGCAACGACCTTCATGAACTATGTGAATAACATGCGTTCTCTCATCATGGAGCAGTTAAAGTATTCGGATACCATTATCCTTAACAGGTGCACCAAGGATACAAAGAAGAACGAAGTAAGACGTATCATTAAGCCTGTAAACAGAAAAGCGCAGATCATCTATGAGAGCATGGACGGCACGGATATGGATACGGAGGAAGAGGACGAGCTTCCTTTTGATATAAATGCCAACCCCATAGTTATCGAGGATGATGATTTTGGCTTATGGTATCTTGACATACTTGATTTCCCTAAAAAGTATGAGGGAAAGAATATCAGCTTTAAGGCTCAGTTTTATAAGGATCCCAAGTCAGGAAAGGGTGTCTTTGTGCCCGGAAGATTTGCTATGCAGTGCTGTGCAAACGACATAGGCTTTATCGGCTTTACCGCCAGGATCCCTTCGACTTATGCTGATTTCTTAAATACACATAACAACAAAGACTGGATCTATGTAGAAGCAAAGATCAAGATAGAGCTCAGGCTTGAATACAGGGGCAAGGGGCCTGTGCTTTATGTAACCAAACTGGAGGATTCCATTCCTGCCGAGGAAGAGATTGTTTATTTCACATAAAAAGAAAAATATTTATAATTTCTCTTGACTAAACAGGAAAATCTTACTATAATAAATTGGTTTCAGATGTAATGGGGAAAGGCGGAAAATTGAATGCTTAAGAGTATGACCGGTTTCGGACGTTTTGAATCCGAGACTCCCGAAAGAAAGATTTCGGTTGAGATGAAGGCCGTTAATCACAGGTATTGTGAGATAGGTCTCAAGATGCCAAAGAAGCTTAATTTCTTTGAGTCGGCCATCAGAAATCTGCTGAAGAACTATATATCCAGGGGTAAGGTTGATATTTTTATCACTTATGAGGATTTTACCGAGGGAAGGGAACTCGTAAAATATAATGAAGATATCGCAAAGAGCTATTTTGAGCTTATAAAGAAGATGGGCAGTCAGTTCGGTATAGACGGCAACATCAATGCTTCACAGCTTGCCAGATTTCCTGATGTATTTACATTGGAGGAGCAGCAGGCCGATGAAAACGAGATCTGGGGCTTTATAGAGAACGCCATTAAGAATGCGGCCGAGAGCTTTGTTAAAACCAGGATTGCCGAGGGCGAGCACTTAAAGAATGACCTTATCGGTAAGCTTGACGGCATGATCTCTATGATAGATTTCATAGAGGAGAGGTCTCCTTTGGTTGTTGACGAGTACAGGAACCGTCTCTATGCCAAGGTTGAAGAGCTTTTAGGCAACACAAACATGGATCAGGGTATACTGGCTACCGAGATAACGGTATTTGCCGATAAGATATGTGTAGATGAGGAGACCGTAAGGCTGAGAGCACATATCAATAACATGAAGAATACCCTTAACGAGGCAGAAAATGTCGGCAGAAAGCTTGACTTCATCGCACAGGAAATGAACAGGGAGGCAAACACCATCCTTTCAAAGTCCAGTGACCTTGATATTACCAATACAGCCATTAATCTTAAGACAGATATTGAAAAGGTAAGGGAACAGATACAAAACATCGAGTAACAGGCGGCGTATAGGCCGTATAGAAAAATACATATGATTTTTTAAGGAGATAAAATATGTTACATCCGTCTTACACCGATCTTATGAAGGTAGTTAACAGCGACAGCGAGGCTAATAACACCCAGCCCATAGTTAACAGCAGGTATTCTATAGTTCTTGCTACAGCAAAGAGAGCAAGACAGCTTATCGATGGAGCAACACCCTACGCTTCACCCAAGTGTGACAAGCCCCTTTCGATCGCAGTTGAGGAGCTTGCTACCGGAAAGGTTAAAATTTTAAGCGAGGAAGAGGCTGCTCTTGATAAGAGTGCCGTTTCCGAAGAAACTGAGGGTGCTGAAGAGAGTGTTTGATGCTCTGAAGACAGAAGTTAAAAATATTTAATAAAAAATATATTGATTTTTTTTCAAAAGCAAGATAAAATAGGTTTTGCTGTTTAAGTAGTTATGAGTATAACCGACGTTTGCTTCGTGGTATCGGTACGGTTATAGCATATAAATTAAAAGATTTTTAGGAGGTCATTTGACATGGCAAATGTAAGAGTTGCAATCAACGGATTCGGCCGTATCGGTCGTCTTGCATTCAGACAGATGTTTGGTGCAGAAGGTTACGAAGTAGTAGCTATCAACGATTTAACAAGCCCTAAGATGCTTGCTCATCTTCTTAAGTATGATTCATCACAGGGTAAGTACGCTTTAGCTGATAAGGTTACTTACAAGGATGCTATCTTTGAGGAAGACGGAAAGACCGTTAAGGTTCCCGGATCAATCACAGTAGACGGTAAGGAAATCACCATCTATGCTATGCCCGCAGCTAAGGATCTTCCTTGGGGCGAATTAAAGGTAGACGTAGTTCTTGAGTGTACAGGTTTCTATACAAGCAAGGCTAAGGCTCAGGCTCATATCGATGCCGGCGCTCGTAAGGTTGTTATCTCTGCTCCTGCAGGAAATGATCTTCCTACCATCGTTTACAATGTAAACCATACAACACTTAAGCCTGAGGATACCATTATCTCAGCAGCTTCATGTACAACTAACTGTCTTGCACCTATGGCTAAGGCTCTTAATGACCTTGCTGGTATCAAGTCAGGTATCATGAGCACAATCCATGCTTACACAGGCGATCAGATGATCCTTGATGGTCCTCAGAGAAAGGGTGACCTTCGTCGTTCACGTGCAGGCGCTTGCAATATCGTTCCTAACAGCACAGGTGCTGCTAAGGCTATCGGCCTTGTTATCCCTGAGCTTAACGGCAAGCTTATCGGTTCTGCACAGCGTGTTCCTACCCCTACCGGTTCAACAACAATCCTTGTTGCTACAGTAGAGAAGAGCGTTACAAAGGACGAGATCAATGCAGCTATGAAGGCAGCTTCAAATGAGTCATTCGGCTACAACGAGGATGAGATCGTTTCAAGCGATATCGTAGGAAGCAGATTTGGTTCAATTTTTGATGCTACACAGACAATGGTTGGCGCTGACAACCTTGTACAGGTAGTTTCATGGTATGACAACGAGAACAGCTACACCTCACAGATGGTTCGTACAATCAAGTACTTCTCAGAGCTTAAATAATTAAGCTGTAAGGTAATGGTTGTTTGATATTAATCAAGACCTATCAGGGTCCGGTCAAAATTGGACCGGACCCTGTTTTTCTTATGAAAGCATACCTACAGATAAGGCTTCCCCTTGAGGGGAAGCTGTCGCCAAAGGCGACTGATGAGGTGTAATAAATTTTATCAAATTATAGGAGGCAATATCCATGGGACTTAACAAAAAGTCAGTTGACGATTTCAACGCAAAGGGAAGAAGAGTTCTCGTTCGTTGCGATTTCAATGTACCGTTAAAGAGCGGTGAGATTACAGATGATACCCGTATCGTAGCAGCACTTCCTACCATTAACAAGCTCGTTAATGATGGTGCAAAGGTTATCCTTTGCTCACACTTAGGAAAGGTTAAGGAAGGCCCTAATGAGAAGGAGTCTTTAGCACCCGTAGCAAAGAGACTTGCTGAGAAGCTAGGCAAGGATGTTAAATTCATCGCTGATTACAATGTAACAGGCGCTGAGACAACAGCAGCTGTAGCAGCTATGAACGAAGGCGACGTAATCCTTCTTCAGAATACACGTTTTAGAATGGAAGAAGAGACAAAGCCCAACAAGGCCGGCACAAAGTTTGCTGAGGAACTTGCTGATCTTTGCGATGATTATGTATGTGACGCATTCGGTTCTTCACACAGAGCTCATGCTTCTGTATCAGTAGTTACCGAGTATGTTCGTAAGAAGGGTGGAAACTGTGCAGTTGGATACCTTATGCAGAAGGAAATTAACTTCTTAGGTAACGCTGTAGAGAATCCTGTTAGACCTTTCGTAGCAATCCTTGGCGGCGCTAAGGTAGCTGATAAGCTTAACGTTATCAACAATCTTCTTGAGAAGTGTGATACACTTATCATTGGTGGTGGTATGGCATTCACATTCCTTAAGGCTAAGGGATATGAGATCGGTAAATCACTTTGTGATGATGAGAAGATCGATTACTGTAAGGAAATGATGGAGAAGGCAGCTAAGCTTGGCAAGAACCTTCTTCTTCCGGTTGATACAGGTATCGCAGCAGGCTTCCCTGATCCTATCGACGGACCTGTTGATGTTAAGTATGTAGATTCAGACAAGATCCCTGCTGATATGGAAGGTCTTGATATCGGACCTAAGACCTGCGAGCTTTTCGCTAACGCAGCTAAGACAGCTAAGACCGTTGTTTGGAACGGACCTATGGGCGTATTTGAGAATCCTACTCTTGCAAAGGGAACTATCGCTGTAGCTAAGGCTCTTGCT
>JAFYYN010000168.1 GCA_017557525.1 Lachnospiraceae bacterium | reverse complement strand
GTCTTACGTGAAAGGATACGGATAACGTTTCTTATCTCTGAGTCCCTGCCGATAACAGGGTCAAGCTTACCTTCTTTAGCTCTTTCAACAAGGTCTGTACCATATTTCTTAAGGGTATCATATGTGGCCTCAGGGTTATCTGACTGTACAGTCTGGTTTCCTCTTACCTGGCTTAATACCTGCAGGAAGCTTTCCCTATTGATGCCAAACTGCTTAAACAGGCTCTTGAGCTCACCTGTTGCTTCCTTGATAAGCCTTAAGAACAGATGCTCTACAGATACATAGGAGTCACCCATGGCCTTAGCCTCATCCTCTGCATCGGTAAGTACCTTGTTTAATACCTTTGATACTCCTACCTGGAAATTACCTGTAACTTTTACCTTTTTAGCGAGCAACGACTCCAGGCCGGCTTTGTAGGATTTTAGATCTATACCCATCCTCTCGATCAGACCGGCTATCAGGCTTTCATCAATAGAAACAAGCGCATATGCTAAATGCTCCTGATCAACCTCCGAATTGCCGTAATCGTTCGCCAGCTTTTCACAAAGCTGTATAGTCTCTATGGACTTTTGTGTAAACTTGTTAATATTCATGAAATCACCTTCTTTCAAATTGTTTTACTTTTACCTTTTGATAGTCTGTTTTGATTATCTTTCTTTTTACCAAATATGTTATATCACAAATTGTTAGCACTGTCAAGTGTTGAGTGCTAATTTTGTATTAATTTTTTATAAATTTGTCAAAATTCTCTTTTACACCTCATCAGTCAGCTTCGCTGACAATGCCCTTAAATAGATATAGCCATAAATATATAAAAAGGGAACCTCGAAAGGTTCCCTATAGTATCATTCAACTGAAAGTATGTAGTAGTATACGGGCTGGTTACCGGGGTGGATCTCAACATCGAGATAATCATATTTCTCCATGAGAGCATCTGCTATCTCCTGTGCTGACTCCTCAGTTACATCCTCGCCGTAATATAATGTGATAAGCTCGCTGTCTTCCTCGACCATGGTATCTAAGAGATCGATTGTAACCTGCTTGATATCAGCGCCGGTGCTCTTTATTGACTTGTCATCGAGACCCATAAAGTCGCCATTCTTGATCTCAAGTCCGTCAATCTTAGTATCTCTAA
This sequence comes from Lachnospiraceae bacterium, assembly GCA_017557525.1. GTDB lineage: Bacteria > Bacillota > Clostridia > Lachnospirales > Lachnospiraceae > RUG11977. Next base: position 3,998 of record JAFYYN010000168.1, on the reverse strand, counting down.
CGGCATAGGTTACAGAACCGGTCTTGATATGGTCCATAGCCTCTTTCATCTCTGCTTCATTTTCCTCTACGGACTTACCGGAAACGAAATTGATGATAGCCGAGATACCCTGAGGTATTGTCTTTGAAGGGATAACGATTATATTCTTATCCTTCGTCATAGCCTTTGCCTGATCTGCTGCAAGAATAATATTCTTGTTATTGGGAAGGATAAAGATGTTTTTAGCATTTACCTGCTCGATGGCGTTAAGCATATCCTCTGTGGAAGGATTCATTGTCTGACCGCCTTCGATAAGGAAATCAACACCAAGACCCTTAAATATCTCATTGATACCTTCTCCGGCAGAGATTGAGATAAATCCGTTCTCCTTAGGAGGAAGTGCAGGTTTCTTAACTGCTGCAGCCTTTACTGCTCCTGCTTTCATTGCCTCAGCCTTTTCAGCCTCTAAGCCCAGCTTTTCGTTATGCTCTTCACGCATATTGTCGATCTTCATCTTTGTGAGCTGGCCAAAGGTAAGTGCCTTCTGTATTGCAAGACCGGGATCGTTTGTATGTACATGTACCTTAACTACATCATCATCTGCTACACATACGATCGAATCACCGATGGATTCTAAGTATGCCTTAAACTCGGTCTCGTCAAGCTCTGTAAACTGATTGTCAAGCAGGATGATGAACTCTGTACAATAACCAAACTTTATATCGGATGTTGAAATATCTTCTGTATTTACGACCTTCACAGTTTCTGCTTTCTTTACAGGCTCTGCAAGCTTGATCTCGAGCTTTTTGCCGCACATAACGGCATATCCACCCCTCATAACTTCCAAAAGTCCCTGTCCGCCCGAATCAACAACTCCTGCCTCTTTTAATACAGGAAGAAGCTCGGGTGTATAATCAAGTACTTCAGCCATATATTTAATGACTTTTTCGCCAAAAACCACAAAATCATCTGTAGTGCCTACGAGCTCCATAGCCTTGTCAGCTCCGCCCTTGGCAACTGTAAGGATTGTACCCTCCTTAGGCTTCATAACTGCTTTATAAGCGGTTTCAACTGCCTTCTGGAAAGCATTAGCAACTGTCTCTATAGTGATCTCATCAACTTCTCTGATTACCTTTGTGAAACCTCTGAGTAGCTGTGAAAGGATAACTCCCGAGTTTCCTCTTGCACCTCTCAGCGATCCGCTGGATATTGCCTTTGCAAGCTCAGCCATGTTGGGATTTTCCAAAGCTTCAACTTCACTGACCGCTGACATAATGGTCATGGTCATATTTGTACCTGTATCACCGTCCGGTACAGGGAATACGTTTAATTCGTTGATTACCTCTTTTTGAGAACTAAGCTCAGCCGCAGCCCCGATAAACATTTTCTTCATCAGTGCGGCGTCTATTTTTTGTACTGACACTTTTTGTTCCTCCAATTAATCGATTACTCTGACACCTTCAACAAAAATGTTGATTTTAAGAACCTTAAGACCTGTAAACTCCTCAACTCTATACTTAACATTTTCAAGAAGATTGTCACAAACCGAGGGAATATTCACACCATAAGAAACAATGATATGTAAATCAATCGTTATTTTGTTATCTTCCATCTTGGCGGACACACCATTGCTTAAGTTCTCCTTCTTAAGCAGCTTTGCCAGACCGTCCCTAACATTTCTGGATGCCATACCAACTACACCAAAGCACTCGCATGCTGATGCGCCGGCACATTTCTCAATAACATCTGTTGAAATCAAAACCTCACCCAGAGCTGTATCATATCCTGCGTCCATAAATTCACATCCTTTCTATAAACCTTTAATAATTTTACATAAAGTTCACGTATTGTCAAGCACATTTTTTAATTCTTCTCGTTTCCTGCGGCGTACACGGTTTATATGGCGTTCAAATTCCCCATTTTCAAGCAGTTCTGCGATGATATACTGCTCAGGAGTGGGCACCGTACAGGACAGGAATCCGACGGTCTTTTTGAAATTATCCACCATGTCCTCAGGGACAACCATGTAAGCAACTCTTAAGAATGCACCGATGGTCCTTGTAAATGTGTTTACATATATTACATTCTTTCCGTTATTTAAATAGAAAACGGTTTCTTCAGGTTTTCTCGACGGGGAGAACTCCGATTCAAAATCATCTTCTATAATAATGGCATTTTTCTCATTGCACCATTTAAGGTACTCATGCTTTTTCGATGCCGAGGCCGTAACTCCGCTGGGATAACTACGGTAAGGTGTTATGTGCAGTGCCTGTATGTCGGCATTCCAGAGCTCGGAGCTCTCTATACCGTCATGCGTCAGGCTCAATGCATGCGTTTTTACGTGCTCGGACTCGTATATGTAGGCTATTTTTTTATAAGAAGGGCTCTCTATACCGTAGACTATCCTGTTTCCGAGGACTTTTATTATGAGGCCGTAAAGGTACTCTGCTCCGGAACCTATTATTATCCGTTTGGGGTCCACCTGCAGCTTTCGGCTCCTAAATATATAGGAAGCAATCGCATTTCTTATATACTCGCATCCAAAGCTTTCGGATCGCTCCATGATCCTTTCGCCGTAAGCGGATATTACTTTTCGGACCGTCCTGGCGTATTGGGAAAAAGTAAGCCCGTCTTTATCGGTGCTTTTAAACTCAACAGGCTTATATGCCGTCGTATTATTTGAGGCTTTGTTACCCGATACCTGAAACTGATTGTCAGGATCATAGATAACAAAATAGCCCTTTTTCTCAGAGGAAGTGATATAGCCCTCTTCCTCCAATAGCTCATATGCATGCTCTACGGTTATGACGCTCACACCGTAGTCGTTTGCCATATTCCTCTTTGACGGTAGCTTTTTGGAATGCGGGTACACACCCGATATTATGTCATCCCGTACTCTTTCATATAATGCAAGGTATCTGCTTTTGTTTTTTCTCATATTTCTATAATTATTTACTCTTTTTCTATCTTGTCATTAGCTTCTGCTTTCAAAAAATCATTATATAGCTCCACTATAAGAGACTCCAATGAAAATATAGAAATAAGATTTTATTCATGTACTGGTTATACGCAAAAACAAATCTGCTTGATTTATATATTACCACATTTGAATAGTAATTCAACCAACTATTTTGTTGATTTTTCGGGATATTTTATCTTCAAAATGAGTTTATACTTGAATCATTTTGATTAATTTACAAAAAATTTGTGGACTTTTGTGCAATTTTCTGATACAATATCTTTTGTTTATTGGCTGTTTGATTAAGTGTTCTTGATGAACTTACATATATTTATAAGGTATAATCAAAATTTACAGTCGTAAACAAAAAATTTAAAAGGAGGAACCGCATGAATATTTTAAAACAGGTACGCAGCTATGCCGATCAGAAACAGGCTGTCTGCTTACAAAACGATTCCATCCCGAAGGAATTATACGCTAAGTACGGCGTAAACAGGGGACTACGAGACATTAACGGAAACGGTGTACTTACCGGACTCACCAACATCTCTGAGGTTATTTCTTCAAAGATGGAGGACGGAAAGAAGGTACAGATACCAGGCCAGCTCTGGTACAGAGGCTACAGGATTGAGAAGCTTATTGAGAATCTTGGTGATAATTTAGGCTTTGAAAAGATCGCTTATCTCTTACTTATGGGTGTTATGCCTACCGAAGACGAGGAAAATGAGTTTAAGGAGCTTATCGGCGGATGCCGTATACTTCCCACCAACTTTACCCGTGATGTAATAATGAAAGCGCCTTCTTATGATATAATGAACTCCATGACCAGGAGTATTCTTACACTTGCATCATATGATGATAAGGCACTTGACACCTCCATTAGTAATTCACTCAGGCAGTGTATACAGCTTATTAGCGAGTTTCCTATGCTTGCTATCTATGCTTACAATGCATATATCCATTACGAGAAAAATGCCAGCATGATCATACATCATCCGGATCCTAAGCTTTCAACCGCAGAAAATCTGCTGATGTTACTTAGACCTGATAAGCATTTTAC
>JAFYYN010000167.1 GCA_017557525.1 Lachnospiraceae bacterium | reverse complement strand
TATCTGAGAGCATCTTGTACTGCTCAAGGGTTTCCACGCCTTCTGTAAGAGAGACTATGCCAAGATCGGAATTCATATTGATTATGTTGTGAAGTATCTTGGCTGCCCTGTCATTAACCTGTGACTGATTTAAGAATCCCATGTCAATCTTTACGATATCTACAGGCATGTCCTTAAGCATATTTAGGGAGGAATAGCCGCTTCCGAAATCATCTATCTCAACTATGAATCCTGCTTCACGGAACTCATTTAAGATTTTCATCCTGTAGCGGTTATCGTCCATCATTACGGATTCCGTGATCTCTATACGGAGCTTGTTACGGTCTATATCATATTTATCCGCATAACCGGTTATAACGGTTACCACGTCCATGAAGTAGAAATCCTTGGGCGAAATGTTTATGGATACGAAGAGATTACGGCCCTCGGATTTCCATTTCTGAAGTATCTCGCAGGCACTTCTCCACATATAGCGGTCAACCTCGGCGATCATGCCGTTCTTCTCAAATACCGGTACAAATTTTGCAGGAGACAGGAACCCGAGCTGCGGGTGTATCCATCTGACAAGGGCCTCTGCGCCGACGGTATTTCCGTTTGCATCTACTATGGGCTGGAGATATGGTACTATATCTTTATTGGCGATTGCCGATGAAAGCTCTGAAGATATATGCTGATCCCATAATACCTGATTTCTCATAGCTTCGTCATAGTAGGCTATGAAAATCTGGTAGTCATTCTTTATGGTGTTTACAGCCATTCTCGCACGGTCAAACATTACAGAGACATCAATGGTTTTGTCGGGTATGAAATATACTCCGATATGGATCAGGACGGTATGCTCAAGCTTTCCGTCATTAACCGTAAAATGTCCTAAAGCGCTTTCAAGCTCCGCATCATCAAAGCTGTCCGCAGGTATGCACATGCCAAAGGTATCACCTACCATACGTCCGTAAATACAGCCTTCGGGTACGATCTCACGGAGCTTGTCTGCGATACATTTAAGACAATGATCTCCAAAGCTGTTCCCAAAGATATCATTTATCATCTTGAAGTTGTTGACATTCGCATAAACCGCAACATAGTGTTTTTCATCGTCAGACTGTAATAATTCTGCGGTTTTCCTTAAGAAATGCTCCTTGGTAAAAAGATCTGTAAGGGCGTCATGGGTGGCGCTGTACATTTCCTTTTGCAATGCCTTTTGCTCCTCTGTATTGTCACGTATGCTTAAAAAAGAGCCCGCATCCTTTTTCTCGGAATAGGGGATGGGATGCATCTCAAGGACGTAGTATCTGGTTTCCCTGCCGATTGTAAGGGTTTTGGTGGTACTCCATTCCCTGCTTCTGAAATCCAGATCTTCAAAAAGACCTAGGAGCTTTTTTTCTGCGAGCGAATAATCCTCATCGGAGATGCCGGCAAGCTTTAAGCCTGGTTTGTTAGCCCAGATACACTGTCCGTTATTATCGAAGAAATACAAGGACTCGGGGAGCTCGGAGGACATACTTGCAAGCATCCTGTCGAGCAGACGCATGGGTCTGTAAAACAGGGCGAAATAATATACGAGGATCCCGCAGAATACAAAGCTGATTATAGAGCGGTCTATAGGGGTACCCGAAAGGATATAGAAGGTCTCCCATATGCAGCCGACAAAGAGTGAAAAGAATATTACATAGTAGCGTTCCTTGTAGATACGTACTGCTTTTATCATTTTCACAAAGTAAATCCCGAGGATCACTATGAAAACGCCATAACACAGGATGCGGTGGTAAAGCTGGCCAAAGAACGGCAGGAGCCTGTAGTAGGTTTCGTTTTCGACTATAAGGGGCTCGGTACCAAAGGCCTGACCAAGATAAGGATTTAAGGCATACTGGATCACATCCGCACAGAACAGGAAATAAACGGCATATTTGATGGTCCTGTTGTGCCAGGTTATGCGGCAGTAGTTGAAGGTAAGCCTTAAGAGGGAAAAGATCATTATATCCATGCCGAGAAAATAGATATAATATCCAACCTCGGCAATGTATTTGTTTGATGTACTGATAATTATAAGATTTCCTATGACGGGCAGGAGCAGAGAGCATACAAAAAAGGCAACAGCCCCACCAATGGCCTTGCTTTTACGCATATGCATGGCTGATATGGTACAGACTGTCAGGACAATACTGAGTACAGAATAAATTATGGTGTATTCTACTCTCATGATCCCGGCCTCTTTCTTCCTAAATAAGTCATAGTCCTTAATTCCAGAGATAAAAATAAATTTGTATACTTGGGGTTATGCTTCGTTCCACGTCAAAAAAAGGGTATAACCCTGCTCTATTTATATCGGCATAATTAAGATAGTTACAGTAGTGGGACACATGAAATTTAATAAATTTTTAATAAAGCGTTTTTGAATTGACTAAACACGATTTTTGATATATGATATAAGGTGACAAGGTGGTGGTTTTAAGCTTGCTCGTAATTCGTAAGTTAAATATATAGGAGGCATCATATGATAGCAATTGGGAGCGACCATGCGGGATATGCTTTAAAGCAGGAAGTTATGGCACATTTAAAGGAAAGAGGAGAAGAATTTAAGGACTATGGGACCTACAGTGAGGCATCCTGTGATTATCCTGATTATGCAGAGGCAGTAAGTCAGGCCATCATCAAGGGAGAGGCTGACAAGGGTATCCTTATCTGCGGTACCGGCATCGGTATTTCTATAGCAGCTAACAGACACAGAGAGATAAGGGCTGCACTTTGTGGAGACTGCTTTAGTGCCGAGGCTACACGTCAGCATAATGATGCCAATGTGCTTGCAATGGGGGCCCGTGTAGTTGCAGGCGGTCTTGCATTAAAGATAGTTGATACCTTCCTTGACACACCCTTTTCAAACGGAGCAAATCATATCAGGAGAATCTCTAAGCTGTCATAAATACCGGATTACAAGCTGACGTACTCGTCTTATAACGGGCAGATTGCGAAACAATTCGCAAGTTTAGTAAGTTGATAGAGAAAGAAATAAAATGAATACAGTGATAAAAAAGATAGATGCCTCTCGTATGGCATCTTCTGATTTTAAGGAGGCTGCAGATTTCTTAAGAAGCGGAAAGCTCGTGGCATTTCCTACCGAGACGGTGTATGGACTTGGGGGTAATGCGTATGACAGCACTGCTTCCGCAAGGATCTACGCAGCAAAGGGGAGACCATCGGATAATCCTCTGATAGTCCATATTTCCAGCTTTATAGAAATAGACCCTCTGGTATCCGGTATACCTGATGAGGCGAGGGCTCTGGCCGACCGGTTTTGGCCGGGACCCTTAACCATGATACTTAACAAGTCGGACAGGATACCGAAGGAGACAACAGGCGGGCTTGATACAGTTGCCATAAGGATGCCATCGCACCCTATAGCAAACAGGCTTATAAAGGAGGCAGGCATACCGATAGCAGCTCCAAGTGCCAATGCTTCGGGGCGTCCGAGCACTACTAAAGCGGAGCATGTGATAGAGGATCTTAACGGAAAGATAGACATGATAATTGACGGAGGCTCGTCTGATATCGGGCTGGAGTCAACTATCGTGGACTTAACCGTTAAGCCTGCACTGATCTTAAGACCAGGTTATATTACAATTGAGATGTTAAGAGAGGTACTCCCTGACATAGAATATGATAAAGCGGTACTAAAAAGGATGAGGGATGACAGCATAGTTGCCAAGGCACCCGGCATGAAGTACAGGCACTATGCACCAAAGGGAGAACTTACCATCTTTGAGGGCGATATCGGAGCGGTCTTTCGGGCTATAGTCAGGGAGGCTGAAAGCAGGCTAAAAGCAGGACACTCGGTAGGGATACTTACGAGTGACGAGCTTGCAGGAAACTATAAAGCTATCGAACATGCAGATGCTAAAGATTTATCCGGAGATAGCAGGGATAAAGCCATACAGGAAAAAAGTAAGCTTTATATAAGAGATATAGGCTCCCGAAATAACGAGGCGGAGATAGCCGCAGGCCTTTTTGATGCCTTACGATATTTCGATGAAGCAGGTGCTGAATATATATATGCGGAGGCCTTTAATGAAGGAGGTCTCGGTCAGGCCATAATGAACAGGCTGATGAAGGCAGCAGGCTACAATATCATCAAAGTAAACTGAGCTTGTTATGTAATTGTAATACATATAATACACAAAAACGCCACCCGATAGATTTAGGGTGGCGTTCGCTATTAATGTGATTTTTTAAGGTTTGTTTTCGACAATTGCGTTCTCAATCACTGCCTGAAGTCTGTCGAATCTGCCATGGTATATCGTGTAGAGCAGCTCGTTCATTGATCTAAGGCCTCTCAGCAGCTGTTCTTCGGTGATAAGCCCTTTTTCCCTGGCCTCAGCCGCCTCGTCACAATCTAGGACCTTGAGGCTGCCGGTCGGAGATACAACCACATCAAAGAGCAGATCTTCGTATGTAAAAGAATTTGTTTCATCGTCTATGATACAGTCGATTATATCACAGTACCAGTACTTGAGATTTCCCTCGCAGTCCATGATCTTGCTGACCTTCCAGCCTTTATCCAGGAAAAAGGCAGAGACACCGCAGGCAAATTCCTGTTTGGGATTAAGAGTCTTCCAACTCGTGATCAGCAGATTATCCTCAAGCTTTAAGATGTTATCCTTGGTGAGCGCGATCGTTTCATCAGGGATGAATCTTCTTCTGTACAGGTGCAGGTTCTCAATATCCATATCTCGTACCCTTCCTCAAAACTTTATTTAACTTTGAGCTTAATCTTAAAGGTCTTGGAAGTCTTTTTCTTACCGTTATCAATGGTACATTTAACATTAATCGTACAGGTACCTTTTTTCTTAGCCTTTATAACACCGGTCTTTGAATTGACTGTGGCAACCTTCTTGTCAGAGGATGAGAACTTAATGCTGCATTCGGTGTTATTGCCAAGTGTCAGTTTGCTTACCGCATTTAAGCCGACGGGCAGATCAACCGAAACGGTGGTCTTCTTACCCTTTTTAATCCCTATGGAATCCACAACATAGATCATATTAAGAAGATCCTTGTTGGAATCCCTTAAGGTGTACTCGTACAGCTCTGGTTCATATCCGTAATACTCTGCGTAATACTTGAATTCATCGTTTGTATCAACGATGAACTTAGCCATAGGAGTATCGGCATAAACCTTTGCAGACTTAAAGGAAAGCGAATAATAATCATATTCCTCGACACTCTTAGGGAAGGAAACTGTCGGCTGGATATAAATATCCTCTTCGGGACCGCTTATAAAGTGGTTTGTTACGGTGTAGTAGTTAAGAGAAATAACACCTTCCGGAATCTCGATATTCTCTAAAGTAGCCGGAACATCAACCAGGGCCGTCATATCCTTATTGTAGATACAGTTCTTATATGAACAGTAGGATTCATTGTCAGGATGGATGGTCACCTTCTTTAATGCAGGTGCATAAGCGATCATAGGAGTGTAAATAGAAAATACGCTCGCAGGGATCGAAATAGAGGTGAGGTTCCAGGCTGTCTTTAAGTCAAGGTCAAGCCACATAACGCCTTCGGGGATATCAAGTGACTTGATAGCAGAATTCTTAAATACACCGGGCGCGATATATGTGGTATCCGGCAAAAACTCTATCGATGTCTTATCCGAAGGATAGTATATAAGCCAGGGGAAAGGTGATCTCTCGTCATTTTCATCAAGATAGTAGTAATAAATTCCGTCCTTATATTCACTTAAGGAAGGAGTTTCCTTATTAAGAGTTACTTTGCCGGTAAAACCTGCAAAGGCATCATAATCGATATCCTTAAGTGATTCGGGAAGTACCAGCTCTACATCGGGGTTAAAGCCTGCGAAGCAGTAGCTCTGCATAGTGATAAGATTTTTAGGGAAGTTAAACTCCTTGATCTTATCGCCGCCTTCGAAAGCATAATAACCGAATATCTCAACAGAGTCAGGGAAGTTGATAACCTCGGTATTGTAGTAATTTCCTGAAAGGCTCAGGTTATCGATAAATAAAGTACCCTCGGCAACGTTGATGGTTTTTTTGTTAAAATCAATAGCCTCAAGACTCTTAATGGTCGCATCATAGTAACTGTTGTAATATTCATGATAGAGACCGCCGTCTTTGATTGAATAACCATTCTTGTTGTTCTTTACGGTTATCTTGTCAAAATCAATGTCGCCGCAAAGATAAAGAGTGGCATTCTCGGGAATAACTGCATTCTTGATGCTGTCAAGACTGCCGAGACTTACATATTGAACATCCTTGTTAAACTTTATGTCTGTTAAGTTGGGACATTCCCAGATGTAAACTTCATCCAGATCTGATTTGGAAAGATCGAGTGATTTAAGGCTTTCGGAACCGCTTACATTTAAATAACCCATAATCTTTCCAAACTTAATTGTCTCGAGCTTATTGCAGTTGATAATCTCATAGGAATTGTAATATTCCGGAGTATTAACAATCTTTGAGAGATCAACCTCCTTAAGAGCAGGGCAGTAGGAAAGATAAAGATATGTAAGAGTGGAAGGCAGTGCCAGTTTTTCAAGTCCGTCGGCTGAAATGGAAACACTCTCCACACCCTCGGGAATAGTGATCGATTTTATATTTTCACCGACCCACATGGACACATAGGTTATACCGGAATCGGCAGGGATAACGACATCTTCGTCAGTTCCGTAATAACCCCATACGCAGGTACCGTCTTCACTGATATCAAAGTCTGAAAGCTCTGATGCAAAAGCTGATTTTGCAGGAGCTTCAAAGACTATGAGCTGAAGAGCAAGTGCCAACGTAAGAACAAAAGCAATTGTTTTTTTGAGTGATCTTTTCATTTTCCTTGTAAACCCTCCTTAGCTTTGTTTTATGCTCAAGCGGACTAGAGCACGGCTAAGCTTTGCTTCGGCAATGCGCTGGTCTCGGTCGCTTAAGTTGGCATCCTTGAGACGTTCCTCGGCTCTTTCTTTAGCGGAAAGAGCACGCTGCTCGTCTATATCCTCTTTCCATTCCCAGGTGGTAGCCAAAAGATGGCAGGAGCCATCCATTACCGACAGCATACCGCCTATGCAGGCTGCCGTACGCTGTGTGCCATCCTCGAGACGGATGTAGGCTTCTCCCATGCCAAGAGCAGTACAGAAATTACAGTGACCGGCAAGTACTGCCATGTCACCTGTGACTGTTCTGCACTTTACTCTTTCTATATCGCCTGAGAAGATCAGACCGTCAGGCGTTGCAATCTGGATAGGGAATGTATTCATTTATCATACCTTCTTTAATTTTTTGCTTTTTCAAACACTTCATCGATTGTTCCGACAAACAGGAACGCACTTTCGGGTAATGAGTCGCACTCACCGTCAAGGATCATCTTGAAGCCTCTCAAGGTCTCTTTAAGAGGAACATACTTTCCGGGAAGACCGGTGAACTGTTCTGCAACAGAGAAGGACTGTGACAGGAAACGCTGTACCTTTCTTGCACGGGATACGGTCATCTTGTCTTCTTCCGAAAGCTCGTCCATACCCATGATGGCGATGATGTCCTGGAGCTCCTTATAACGCTGGAGAACTCGCTGAACTGAACGGGCGATCTCATAATGCTCTGCACCTACGATGTCAGGAGTAAGGATACGGCTTGTTGAGTCAAGAGGATCAACTGCCGGATAGATACCCTGGCTGGCGATATCACGTGAAAGAACCGTGGTAGCGTCAAGGTGTGTGAATGTTGTAGCAGGAGCAGGGTCGGTAAGGTCATCCGCAGGAACGTATACAGCCTGTATGGAAGTGATAGAACCCTTTCTGGTAGATGTGATCCTTTCCTGAAGGGCACCCATTTCTGTAGCAAGGGTGGGCTGGTAACCTACGGCTGAAGGCATACGGCCAAGAAGTGCCGAAACCTCGGAACCTGCCTGTGTGAAACGGAAAATATTGTCAATGAATAAAAGCACGTCCTGATTCTTTACATCACGGAAATACTCAGCCATGGTAAGCCCTGAAAGACCTACTCTCATACGTGCTCCGGGCGGCTCGTTCATCTGACCGTAGACTAAGGCGGTCTTTTCGATAACCCCCGATTCTTTCATTTCATTATACATATCGTTACCTTCACGGGTACGTTCGCCAACGCCTGTGAAGATGGAGTATCCGCCGTGCTCTGTGGCTACGTTGTGGATAAGCTCCTGGATAAGAACTGTTTTACCAACTCCGGCACCGCCGAAAAGACCGATCTTACCACCCTTTGCATAAGGGCAGATAAGGTCTACGACCTTGATACCGGTCTCAAGGATCTCTGTTGCAGCGGCCTGCTCTTCATAAGCAGGAGCGGCACGATGGATCGACCAGCGTTCCTGTGTCTTGGGTGCAGGGAGATTGTCTACGGGCTCACCTAAGAGGTTAAATACACGGCCTAAGCATTCCTCACCAACGGGAACGGTGATGGAAGAGCCGGTATCCACTGCCTCGATACCTCTTACCAAACCATCGGTAGAGTTCATGGCGATACAGCGGACGGTATTGTCGCCTATCTGCTGAGCTACTTCGGCAACGAGCTTTCTGCCCTGTGTCTCGATCTCAATGGCGTTAAGAAGTGCGGGTAGCTCGTCGGGCTTAAACTTAATGTCAAGAACGGGACCGGTTACCTGTACAACCTCACCAATGTGTCTATCGCTCATTTGTTTTTCTCCTTTTTATGATGAAAACCCTCCATTTCATTTCGGGTTTTCTTTTATTATACTGCGCCAAACTACGTGTGCCCCGAAGGGGCAAACTTCCGCGCAGACCGGAAGTCAAACGCTGCTAAAGCAGCATTCGACGTATGATAACATCGCTTCGCGATGTCATCAAATTCCCTCAGCGCCACCGACGATCTCGGTGATCTCCTGGGTAATGCTTGCCTGACGTGCTCTGTTGTAGTGGAGGTTCAGTTTTTCAATCATTTCCTCCGCATTGCTCGTTGCGGCATCCATAGCTGTGCGGCGGGCTGCCTGCTCGCTGGCTACGGAATCGCATATTGCACCGTAGATAACTCCTGCAAGGTACTCGGGAACTATGGTATTAAATACTTCGGTACTGTCAGGCTCATACAGGATTATGTTTTTTACTCCGCCTGTCTCCTGCTCATCCTTTTTATGCCTGATATCGGCAAGCGGAAGAGTGGCTACTGCGTGCGGAACCTGTGATAAAATGTTGATAAATTCGGTGTAAACGAGGGATACACAGCCAAAGCTGCCTTTCTTGTACTCTTCGCATACAAGATTGGAAATTGCAAAGCTGTCTGCTACGGCTATCGGTGCTATTTCACCAAAGGCCTCGGTAAGGATCTCTGCGTTTCTGTGCTTGAAATACTCGACTGCTTTTTTACCGATGGGAAGTACGGAATATTCCTTTCCCTTGGCATCAGCCTCAAAGCACTTGAAAAGGTTAGAGTTATAGCCACCGGCCAAGCCTCTGTCACCTGCTATTACGATATAGCAGACCTTCTCGTTTACATTGTCCTTGGCATATATCGATGAAAAATCGGTGTTGCTGTTTGCGATATTTACCAGGGTGCTGTACAGTTCATCGAAATACGGACGGCATTTCTCCGAACGTTCCTTTGCCCTGCGCAGCTTGGAGGATGCGACCAATTCCATTGCTTTGGTGATCTGCATGGTACTCTGCACACTTTTGATGCGCAGCTT
>JAFYYN010000166.1 GCA_017557525.1 Lachnospiraceae bacterium | reverse complement strand
GGTTGTTGGTTCGAGCCCAACTCGGGGAGCTAATGCTTTGGTGACAGAGCATAATAAATTTTTCTGGCGACATAGCCAAGTGGTAAGGCGTGGGTCTGCAACACCCTGATTCATCGGTTCGAATCCGATTGTCGCCTCTCATAAAACTTTGAAAGTTATATTTAATAACTTTTAAGGTTTTTTTTTTTTAATATAAGTTCAGTAGTTAAAGGAAACAATTAGAGTTTTATCTAGTTTTAATTGACGAATTAAAAAAATCATTATATACTAAATTTATGGAGAAAGTATCTATTGATCTTGATATAATTCTATAGAATATTGGTGATAATTATGGAAGATAGAAAAAAAGAAGCTGCATTAAAGCGCATAGAAGATTTATTGATTCTTCAAGGGAAAATATCTGCTAAATACGGAGAAGACGGATATAATGTCTTTGTATTCGGTAGCTATCCCACTACAGGGTATAAAGAGAATGAAAGTGATGCAGATATAGCGGTATATACATCGGATTTTGAATTATACAAAAAAATTGCGAAAATAATTGAAATCTATTTCTGGGAAAAAGGTGTCAAGACAGATATCTTTTATATAGATCTAACGGTACCGGCTCCATTCTTTGTTGCTCCACTTAGAGCTCAGATACAGTTTACGGATTATTATCCTAAGGAACTCGAGGATTTTAAGAATGTTTGTGAAGAAAAACTTAAGCAAATAAAGGAGAAAATTGTTGCATGAAATTGGATAAATCCATTTTGAAACAGCTTTAAGTCGATAAGAAATTTCATAGCCGGAACTCATGATGTATATGTAAACTTATATGGATACTGTAAAGACAAAGGTCTGTTAGATGAATATCTTGACAGAAATAGAAAATAATAGCTTGAGCGGGGCGTTTCGTACGGACTATTTAGCGGTTTTATTTATTGATATTTGATTTTACAAATTAAGTGGAGTCTCTAGATGGGGACTCCATTTATTATTGCCTTCTCTTATTTGCCTTTATCTTCGTGAATTCAATGATTTCCTTTTTGTCTTCATGGGATATCTTTTCAAAATAATACAATAGTTCTTTTTCTAGGTTTGTATTATTCTGAAATTTCTTTTGATTCTTAGGATTATTAAAGAAATCAAGAAAGGCAGCAAGATCATCACTTGACTGAGTTGGTCCAGGAGCATCATAATAAATATCCCTATCAATTTCAAAAGAAAGTTGGATTAAGTCATTAACCGATATTCCATACAATCCTGAGAGTTTATATAGTACTTCAGAGTTAGGGGTACGTTTTCCGGTTTCATAATGAGAATATGTCTGCCGAACAACGCCAAGGGCTGAAGCAACATAATCCTGTGTATAGTTGTTAACTTTTCGTAGCTCTTTTAGTCGTTTGGATAATAGTGTAGATTTCATAAATAAATATCACCGCCTTTACAGTATAAGTATATTTATTGGCTTAGATACATTGTCTACAAAATGTATATTTTAATCTCAACATATGTTAACTAAATGTTGCAATTGACCGATATACAATATAGTAGCTTAAACATTTCTAAGACAGCTAACTGTTAGAGAGGTAGCACTTAAAGTTTTACATTTTTGAAAGGTAAATCCGTAAGCTATGTTAGACTAATTTGATATCAAGAGTAAAAGGTATGGATTACACTAAAACGCCAAAAGATGCCGAGTTACCCAAAGAAAAACATGGTAACTCATGGAGCACATCGATGGGAGGGGATAAAAGATGAATTACTATGATATTTTGGAGATATCGCCAAATGCGTCAGACGATGTAATAAAGGCGGCTTACAGATCATTAGTAAAGAAATACCATCCTGACGCTGGAATTGAAACTAGTGGAGCAAAATTCTCTAAAATTGAAGAAGCTTATAACGTTTTATCAGATGAAACTAGAAGAAGGGAATATGATTTATAGCTGAAGAATAAGACAGAGAGTGATACAAAAAGGGATGTTCAGAAAACACCTTATGCTCCTGTAGTGCGAGAAACGAAAGGAATGCACGAATATATGGAAACTAATAGAAGCACTTACAGCTCTGGAATATCCAGAACTAGGAATAAGATATCTGAAGTATTAGAATCTTTAGTTGGGTTAGCAATCATAGTCTTTGTTGTTTGGTGCCTGTTTATAGGAAACGGCGAGAAGCTAAAAATGGATTTATTGAATATGATTGGTCAACAGGAGTATGCAAAAGAAGGAACGGAGTATAATGTAGGTATCTATACCAAGTATGAGGATTCTTTTTTATCAAGTGACCCTGATGTATGGTTAAATGTTGACGGAGATAGAGTTGCCTTGTTATCGGCTGGAAAGCAGAATATATATACTACAAAATTACATGAAGGCAAACACATTGTGTTTGTTGAATCGAAGTTCTGGCATGCAAATTCTGAAAAATTGTATATTGATGTAACTCAAGATAATATATTCTATTTTACTATAGAAGCCGATGGTTGGGCTCCGGATATTACTAATGGGTTTTAAACAAACCAATGATAAGAAATATAAATATGGAAGTGAGGATTGAATATGAAAAAAACATTTAAGCTATTTCTTGTTACTTTTTGTTTTATTTTACTAATGGGTTTTACTGGAGTATATGCTCAGATAACTGATGAGAAGAATATTCCAACCGGATATATACCAATTTATAACATTTCAGATTTGTATGCCATAAATAATAATCTGAATGGGAAATATATACTAATGAAGGATATTGACATGTCAGAAACAACTCAAGGAGGAGCTTGGGATTTTGGGTATGGATGGAGACCAATAGGATATAGTTCTGATAATAGAGAAAGTTGTAAGGATTTTACAGGTGTTCTAGATGGAAATGGTCATAGAATAAGCAACTTAAATATTTATGGTTATATACCTTTTGAAAATGTTGGTTTGTTTGGATCGTGTAAGGAAGCTAAGATATCGAATACAGCATTAGAAAATGTTAATATTGATATACATAATATATTAGATATTAGTTGCGGAGGAATGGTTGGAAGTTGTTCATACTGCGAGATATCTGGAAGTTATATATCAGGAACTATTATAGTGGGCAAGGGACAATTAAATAACAAGATTTTAAATTATGAAGGAAATGATTACAAATATTATAGTGATGAAGGGAACTACGTATGTATATACATAGAAGACAATTATAATAAAGAATGGTACTTTGAGGACATTTATGGAAATATAGATAATGGATTTGTAGTAGAAGAATTGTTAAATCGATCCAATATTAATTCTGGAGGTTTCTCAGGGAATATTTCTTCAACTAAATTGGTAAACTGTTATTCATTGATAAATATTTATTCTGACAATGCGGGATGTTTAGCGGGTAGTGATATATATACACATGCTGGATATTGTTATGCTATAGGTAGTTATTCTGGAAATAATACTGATTATTTGTGTCCTTCAAATTGCATAATTAGAAATGATAATTTTTATTATCTGAAGACAAAAGGAAGTTCAAAACTAGGAACTGGATTATCCGAAACCCAAATGAAAACGAAAGAGTGTTTTACGAATTTTGATTTTGAGGCTACTTGGTTTATTGATAAAAATTCATCTTATCCTTATCCGCAACTAAGAAAATGTCCACAGGTTAGAGTAGAATCTGTTCAAATATTGACAATGCCCAATAAGGTATCTTATGGATTAAAGGAAACTTTTGATCCAGCTGGTGGAAAAGTAAAAATCACGTATGAGGATGATTATTCAGTAACGATTCCAATGGATGAATGTCAAATATATTGTGTAAATTGGAAAAAAGGAGTTCAAACCGTAGAGGTATATTACTTTGATAAATATACTACATTTGAAATAGAAGTTGGGAAGGAACCATTAGAATTGACAATAATGGCTGAAGCATCAGAATTATTAGTAGGGGAGGAGTTTACCTTTGAGGCGGAGTATACCGGAAGTGAAACGATAAAATATTCATCTTCTAATAGTAAAATCTTAAGTATTAACAGTAAGACAGGTGATGCTAAAGGTATTAAAGCAGGAAGCGTTATTGTAACTATAACAGCTGGCGAACTTTCAAAAGAGATAGAAGTTAAAGTTGTTAAATCTGGATCTGATACAGAAAAAACTGATAAAAACTCAGATAATGGAAAGAAAACGGGTACTGCCAAGGAAGATGATGTCGACCCTGATTTTGAACTTGAAGTAGGCGAAACATTTAAGCTTGCAATAAAGAAGATTAGTACAAGGAAACTTTCTTCTTCGGATAAAAGTATTGTAACAATAAGCAAAAAAGGGAAAGTTAAAGCTATTGCGCCTGGAACAGCTACAATAACCATAAAAGATAAGTCTACTAAAAAGGTAGTAGAAAAATATACTGTAGTAGTATTAAGTGAAGAAGAACCGGACTTTGAGATAGAAACAGGAGAAACAATGCGTATCGCTTTAAAGAGTGGATATACAATGAAATCTTCAAATGAAAATGTTTTATCAGTAGGATCTAAAGGAAAGGTTACGGGGGTTAAACCTGGTGTGGCAACTATTACAGTATATGATAAATCGGGAAAAGATGTTGAAAAGTATTTAGTAGAAGTAACAAAGTAAAGGCTCAAATTATTAAATGGGAATATCAAAAGGAGGAATAGACGATATGAGGAAAAGAGTCTTTGCTATATTGCTGATATATATTTTTACTTTATCTGGATGCAGAGCACAGAATAATACTGAAAACACAGTGGAATCGGTATCACATAGTTCTATGCCTGTTTCTGAAGGGATTGAAATACCTGACTTGGCTGGTGTTGATTGTGACTCTGCCAAAGAATCAATACTCAAAAAGAACTTATTGCCTGTTATAGAATATGAATATTCACCTGTAATAACAAAAGGAACAGTAATAAGAACAAATCCTCTTAATGGAGTTAAAGTTGAAGAAGATTCTAAAGTAACTATATATGTATCAAAAGGACCAGCGGGATATACCGCAGTTGATGGAACTATTGAATGGTACAGTTTGGGAAATACAGTCAGAGATGAATGGAAATTTGTGAATCCGCAAATATTAGAGGATAGTTTATATATTTCATGTGAGTTGATCCCTGGT
Source organism: Lachnospiraceae bacterium (assembly GCA_017557525.1). Lineage (GTDB taxonomy): Bacteria > Bacillota > Clostridia > Lachnospirales > Lachnospiraceae > RUG11977. Next base: position 18,409 of record JAFYYN010000166.1, on the reverse strand, counting down.
GTAGCATTTGAGTTTAAAAATTCTGGATTTGGTGTCGGAAGTCTTACGGATACATTTGATAAGACTGTTCCAATAAGACTTTTAAAATCTGACTTAACGAGTTTTGAAAACAATAAAACAATTAGAGCTGGAGAAGCAGTAAACTTTTTCATAGTAATTCCTTTGGATCAGTTGGATTCAGAGTTTCCTACACATATAGCATGCAGGCTGGTTGTACTTGTTAATTCTGTTGAGACAAACATTGAAGTGAAATTTAGTATGCATTGGGAGAAAGATGGGGAAAGGGGAACCCTAAGTGGAAAAGAAGATTTATTGAGAGTAAACGCAAATACTGTTTATTCTTCTGTAGAATCTAATGATTATTCTGATTATAATTATATTACTGAATCACCGACCCCGATTATAACACAGTCACCGATGATTACACCAATTACAACTGGGACATTATGTTCACGAACGGAATTCTTTAATGATGCAAGCATTAATTTGAATTATCATTATATTATTCTTTATAGTACATGGGCATATTTAGATGAAAGTAACTTATATGGATTATCCAAAGAAGAATGTAGACTTGCTAGAAATGAGATATATGCAAGGCATGGACGATTATTTAAGGATGCCTCGCTTACTAATTATTTTGAATCACAAAATTGGTATTTTGGTTATATTCAGCCCGAAAATTTTAATGATGATATCTTGAATGAGTACGAACGCTATAATATAGATTTTATTAAGAAGTATGAAGATTCAGAATTAGTTACTATTCATAAAAATGACTATAGATGGGATCCTCTCCAAAAAATAGTGAAATTCTATGAGATTGATTATGGAGGGGCTTTTTACGAAAGCATAACACTATACTTTTTTGATGAGGAAAGCGGAATGGCGGAAATAGAGATTGAAGATGAAGATTGTATTTTTGGCGGTGCAGATGGAAGGGAATCTTATTATTTTATATTAGATGATGATATGACTATTTATTTCTATAGGAATACAGATTCAGACATAGATATTCCTTTCATGCCAGAGAATAGAGTGTGGAAAGGTAAAATAAGTAAGGAAAAAAATTACGGGGGAGAATACTACCAAATATATATAGGTGAATATGAAGGATATGGGAAAGGTAACTTTGAGACTGCAGTTTCTGATTCGTATATATGTGAATGGCATTATAGAAGTAATCTAGAGGTAGGGTAAGAAATGTTTTGTATAACAAGGCATGATTAGGCTGCATATTGTATATAGTGTAAGGGTTAGATTACTGCCACAATGTATTTGGGGTACAAGTTTTTGAAATGCTGTATTTCTGGGTAGTTACTGATTCTCTTTAGTGTCTGCACCCCCCTGATTCATCGGTTCGAATCCGATTGTCGCCTCTTAAAAAAGTCTTGATAAAGCTAGGTTTTAGCATATCAAGACTTTTTTATTTTCAAGTGACCGACTTTTTTAATTTTTTTTCCTGGATTTCAATAAGAATTAAGGTAATGATTTGATTTCCATAAAACATTAATAAAATTGCTATGGTGAATTATAGAAGGATATGATAGAATATAATTGGTTTTTGGGTAACTATAACATTTTTACGGAAAGGCGGAGTATGATATGAAGGGAAAAATAATTGCTACGTTGTCAATAGCTTTATTCATAGTAATAATTTCTACCGGTGTTAAGATACATGCTGAGGCGGGTGAAACTGTACGTGTATCTACAGAAAAGCAGTTAAAGGCAGCTATGAAAAATGCAGATGTAGGCACGATAATTTTCAGAACCCGTGCATATATTAATGTGACAATTAAGTCCGTAAAGGGATCTGATGAAAAATTCCTTATTATCGATGCACCGAATGCTTCTTTCAATAATAAAGCTGTATTCGCCGAGATAAATATAATGAGTGCCCAAAGTTATACTGAGAGTGTGTCCGGAAACAGGATTGCCATTACAGGCCCGATAATAGGTATGCAGGATTATATTCTCGGTCCAAAGACAGGGGCGAAAAATGGGTTTGTTGTTGCCAAGAAAAAACAGGTTGAAAGTCTGACAATATATGACACAAATTTCGAAGATCCGAAATTTACTTTGAGGAAGGGTGCGAAAGTTAAGAATCTCACGCTTGTTTATAATGATTTTGAACCCTTTGTTGAGAGCACTTATGACTCATCAAAAAGACGGCTGACTTTGAAATATGAAGATATTTATCTGGTTGATGAGTCTGTCTCGGTCAAGCTTGATAAAAGCGGGCGCATAATACGGATCAAATGTAAGGCTAGCAATTCAGCATTCAGTTATGATTATAATTATTCCTATGACTCAAATGGGAATGTAGTTAAGATGGCAGGTGAAAGTGCTGAGAGTGGTAAATTTGAAATAAATTATACCTATTCATCTGATAATCTTTTGGTGAAGTCGGAGCGTAGCGGTTCTTATCCTGAGGTGACGATGTTCCTTTATGATGACAAAGGGCTGCTTGAGAAATGTTTAGAAGAATATGGAAGTGCTTCTGAACCAACAACCGTATATAATTATGAGTATGATAAAAAGGGAAGATTGACAAGAGAGAAATATAATAATTCTGTATCCAGGTCTTCTTTTGAAAATACGTACACATATAATTCTAAAGGTTTCCAGACTAAATTAGAGTATACGACTTCGAATGGTTTTGGTTATGTAGTTGTCAGCGACTATAACAAAGCAGGAGATTGTATAACGTATACCATCATCTCGGATGGCGAAACATCTACTACAAAGCATAAATATGATGAGCTGGGCAATCCTTTATCTTAAGGAATTATGGAATTCCAAAGCCTCACAAAAGCCTCACAAAAGTTCGCACAAAGTCAAAAAAAATGAAACCGTCCGGATTTAACTATCGTCTAATTGTTGTTAATAAATTTTGATATGCTCACAAGGAGAAAGGAAGGTATCTATGAAAAGGTTTTTATCAGTATTTATCTTGTTGACTATGATCATCGGAATGTTTACAGTTCCGGCAAATGCGAAATCAAGCTCAAAAACAAAAACATTAATTATGTATCTAGAGGGTGAGGGCAGAGGAGTAGAGGTTACATGCTCAGTGCCTTACTACAGTAAATGGAAAGCATCAGAAAAGGCCGGCTATGGTAATTATGCCGAGTTTTTAACTTCAAATGGCGATCCGATAATCGTTAATATTATGAATTCAAATGATAGTTCTGATGCAAAAATGTTATGTAAGTATCTTGCAAAAAAGAAGTACAAGAAACAGCTGTTTAAGTATCTTTGTGAAGGCTTTAATATTTCTGAGACATTAGCTAATGATTGTTTTAAACTGCAGAAAGATGGAAACGGAAAATATCTGCTCATTATCAATTTAGGCGATCAGTATGGCGTTATCAGGGCACTAGATGGCAGTCATGTATTTTTGTATTTTACTGAAGTGACAGGAAAAACAGTTTCAAAGTCAATACAGAAGAAGCTTATTTCTTACACGAAACAGGTTAAGCTCGAAGAGAAAACCGCCGGAATAGATGAACAGGATCCTGAAATAGAAGTTGAGATACTTGATGTGAAGCTTGACCCCGATAGGATTATATTTGAGGATGTTTATTCAAATATGGCATGGGGGTATCAGAAAAAGGCTGTTTTTGTATTAGGTGACGGTAGAGTCTATACATATGATTATGCTAAAAATCCTGGTCAAATAGATATTTCGAAAGATGAGAATGCAATTGAATACCTTAAAGGGACAATTGCTGATGCTACACTTGACAAGGACTATCTTATGAAACTGTATTCATATGCAGTACATATTGATCCTAATGCAGAATATACTACAAAGCATGAAATGTGTGATTACGGACAGGATACCCTTTACTTCTATGCTGAGGATGGAACTAAGGTAAAGTGCGCAAGCTACGGAGATGTAAGATATATCTACGATGATGATTACGCAAAAATGGTTGAGAAGCTCTGGGACAGGTGGTATCTGTATTGCGAGGAAGTTGATAATTAGTTTTAGAAGGGGCCATTCTTGAAAAGGAATGGCCCCTATTTAAAAACTATTTTGCAGCGTCAACACATGCTTTTATGATATCTAAGAAAGCATCGTTATTACCGGTACGGGAGATGTGCCCCATAGTATTGGAATCACCATTGTCCCAGATGAAGCAGACTATTCCGTACTTTTTCGCATCTTTTATTACTCTGGTATACCACTTTATACGGTCAGACGTGTTATTCTTATTGTCAGTAGCGAATTCTCCGATGATCACAGGGATACCCTTTTTACCGGTGCCCATTGTGCCAAAGGTCTTTCCCACATAGTTAATCTTATCATCTACCGTTTTCTCAACATATGAGTTGTAAGTCTTAATGGGTGTAGTCCATGTGATGCCAGAGTCGGTGATAAACTCATATGGTTGATAAAAATGCACCTGACCAATGATATGATCTGTTACCTTATCACTTGGTACTTCGAAATATTTCAAAGCACTTTCGCTGGTTGTTGCTGCATAGGAATTACAGATCAGATTCCTTGTTGCGTTCTTGCCGCCCGTTGCGCGCACAGTGTCAACAAAGCACTGATTATATTTGTTGATCGCTTTCCTTGCATCCTCGGTTGCTTCATTCCAGTCGTTCTTCTCGTCAAGCATTTCATTGAAGCTTTCAAAAAGAAGTGTTTGAGGATAATCCTTAAATTCATTAGCTATCTGTGTCCACAACTTTGCATACAGTTCGTGGTTTTTGTCATAATTATCAGTGGATGCAAACAGCCATTTATCCTTATCATCTTCTTTAGCACCGGTATCATGATGAATATTGATGATACAGTACATATCGTTCGCAAGAACCCAGTCTACAGTTTCTTTAACTTTTGCCATCCATTCAGAATTGATGTTACCGTTTTCATCAAAGTGATACATCCAGGTAACCGGAACCCTTACAGCACCAAATCCTAGATTTTTAAGCTTCTTAAACAGACTTTCATCTACCACCGGATTACCCCAACCGGTAAGGAAGGTATTTATCCCCTGACCTTTCATCCATCTGCCTGTGGCATCAAAGTAATTTCCTAGATTCCAGCCTATCTTCATGTTAGCAACTGCATCAAAGCTGCTCTCAAACTCTTTTACTGTAACCTTGCACTTATAGGTTTTCCCTTTGTATGTAGCGGTAATGGTAGCTTTACCGGCTTTTTTAGCAGTAATCTTGCCATTTTTAACTGTCGCAACAGATGTTTTTGAGCTCGTCCAAGTAATTTCACTAGAAGCCTTTTTGAGTTTTAACTTGTAAGTATTGCCCGCATATACTGTAACTTTTTTCTTGTTTAGTTTAACTGATGCAGCTTCAACGCTTTGCGGTGCAATGACTCCTACTATAGAAAGAACCATAGCCAGACATAACAAAAGTGAAAATATTTTTTTCTTCATATGGATGCCAGCCTCCTATGTTTTTCTATTATTTTACCAAAAAGAATTCGCATAGGCAAGAGAAAAGATACCTTGACAAATAAAGCTTTTCAGAGTAAATTCTAAGTGAAAGAAGCGGTTGCGTACGCATAAAGAGGGACGGCGATATCGGTATTCAAACAATCAACCGAAACGGACACCATGAATCTTAGAATTTAGGACTGCTTTTTTCAACCAGACACACGTGTCTACTCCCTAAAACACGTCATTTTCTCACTTTGTGTCGTGTTTAAAATCCATTCGGGATGCTATGATTTCTGCAAGAAAGGAGGAAAAAATTTTTATGGACCAGCAAAAAATCGGTGCTTTTTTACGAGAACTTCGAACAGAAAAAAAGTTGACTCAGGAACAATTAGCGGAGAAAGTTAATGTTTCAGGCAGGACCGTGTCACGCTGGGAAAACGGCAACAATATGCCGGATCTGTCAATTATTGTTGAGCTTGCAGATTTTTATGATGTTGATATCCGTGAGCTTCTGAATGGAGAAAGGAAAAGTGAGAAAATGAATGAAGATTTAAAAGAAACCCTTATGATGGTTTCAGAATACTCCGAAGAGGAGAAGAAAAAGCAGACTAAGCAATTTTTTACCTATATAATAGGTTCGGTTGTGTTTTTTGGCATTTTAGTTGTTATTCTTGTATTCCAGTTGGACCATGTGCACGATGCATTTAGAAATATGGCTGTTTTCAGCGCTATAATCGGATTGATTTATTCAGTTATGAGCATTGTAAAGTTCAAACAGCTGTCCGGTAAAATGAACAAGACTTCTTATAACAACACAAAGATAATATTTTTAGTTTTAGGAATCGTAGGATGTTTTATTTCGATTATGCTTATACTATTTGCTTTAGGCGTTTAAGGAGAACAAGGGATGTCTACCTTTACTAAGAGAGAAATCAAAAATACCTTTTTGGAAATGCTTGAAGAAATGCCCCTTAACCAGATAACGGTTAAGGCTCTGGTTGAGAAATGCGGCATTAACAGAAATTCCTTCTATTATCATTATCAGGATATTCCGGCACTTATAGAGGAAATAGTCACTGAGGTTGCGGACGAGATTATCAGTTCATACAGTTCCATAGACTCAATGCAGACCGGGTTGAAAGCAGTACTTGACTTCGTTTCAACAAAGCGGAAAGCTATACTTCATATATTTAATTCGGTAAACCGTGACATTTTTGAACGTGATCTTTGGAAAGTATGCGAATATGTAGTCATCCAGTACCTTAAACCCATTCTTTCACTTGGCCATCTGAGTGATTTTGATCAGGAAATAATCATCAAGTTCTATAAATGCGAATGTTTTGGATTTGCAATGGACTGGTTAAATAACGGCATGGAAGAAGATTCACAAACGCAAATAGACCACTTCTGTGAATTCCATACCAGAGTTTTTGAGCAGTTACTATTATAAATTTTTGTCCTACATAGACTTAAATTTGTCCTTGTAGGATTTTTGTTTGCACAGGAGATGGAAGATGACATTTGTCCTCACGCTGTCCGCTTGCGCAGACTTTTTTGCAATCTTATCGGGCCGGGTTTGCCCGATGCAAAAAGGTCTGGAAGGATTTTGCGTATACCGATAAAGTGAAAATATAGCTAGGAGAGTGTATTATATCCTACCCTTCGCAAAATCCGCTTTCTGCGTGAGGACAAATGTCATCTGCCATCTCCGTCAGTAAATACTTTTTAGACAAATTTAGCCACGTGCCCAAAAATTAGGCACGTGTATTTTTTTGCCCATTGAGAAAGTGCTTCCCATGCTATATATTTTTAGCAGTCAAACAAAAGGAGTGCTAATCACTCTGATCACGGAGGCGACAGAAATGAGTTTTGCAAAAGCAGTAGTAAAATACCGTGTACTGATCCTGGTGCTTACCATAGCACTAATGGTACCGTCAGTATTCGGGTATGTAGGAACAAGAGTAAATTACGACATGCTAAACTACCTGCCGGGTGATATGGAAACGGTCATCGGTCAGGACGAACTGATGAAGGATTTCGGGAAAGGAGCATTCTCCCTTATAATCCTGGAGGACATGTCGGTAAGAGATGTAACAGTATTAAAAGAAAAGATCGAACAGGTAGGCCATGTAGACACAGTTGTCTGGTACGACACAATAGCGGATGTATCCATACCGCTTGAGGTACTGCCGGAAAGCATCTACAGGGCATTCAACACAGACCATTCGACCATGATGGCAGTATTCTTCGACAGCTCAACATCGGCGGATGTAACAATGGACACCATAAGAGAAATACGAAGCATAACCGGAAAGCAGTGCTTTGTATCAGGACTCTCAGCAATGGTAACTGATCTTAAGGATCTGTGTGAGAAAGAGGAACCGGTATATGTAGCCATAGCAGTAGTGCTTGCACTTGTAGCAATGCTCCTGCTGCTGGATAACTGGCTGATACCCATGGTGTTCCTTGCATCAATAGGCATGATGATAATCCTTAACTTAGGAACCAATTATTTCCTTGGAGAAATCTCATACATTACCAAAGCTCTTTCAGCAGTCCTGCAGCTGGCAGTCACCATGGATTATTCAATCTTCCTGTGGCACAGCTATAACGAAGCCCTTAAGCAGAACGAAGGTGAGAGCAAAGAAGCAATGGCAATAGCCATCCACAACACACTTACCAGTGTAGTCGGAAGCTCAATAACCACCATAGCAGGCTTCATAGCCCTGTGTTTCATGACATTCACAATGGGTCGTGACTTAGGTATTGTAATGGCAAAGGGCGTAGTACTCGGAGTAATCGGATGTGTAACAGTACTTCCATCACTGATACTTCTGCTTGATAAGCCCTTAAGAAAGCTAGAGCATAAGTCACTTATCCCGAACATGGAAGGACTTGCAGGCTTCCTGACCAAGAGGTTCCCGATATTCCTTATCCTGTTTGTCATGATCATCGTACCTGCATATATAGGTTACTCAAAGACAAATGATGAGGTCTACTACGATATGGCGGATTCACTTCCACAGGACCTTGATTATTACATAGCAAATACGAAACTGAAGGATGACTTCGATGTTGCAACTACCCATATGCTTCTGGTAAATGCCAAACTTTCCGGTAAGGAAACAAGAGCAATGATGAAGGAAATGGAGCAGGTTGACGGAGTTAAATACGTGCTCGGCCTTGACTCGCTGATAGGAGCCGGGGTACCCCGTGAAATGCTACCTGATTCCATAAGGAAGGTGCTTGAAAGTGACAAGTGGAAGCTGGTGCTCATAAATTCGGAGTACAGAGTGGCAAGCGACGCAGTAAATGCACAGATAAACAAACTGAATAACATCCTTAAGAAATATGACAATACCGGAATGCTGATAGGTGAAGGCCCCTGTATGAAGGATATGATTGAAACGACGGACAGAGATTTCAAGGTTGTAAATCTCATCTCAATAGCGGCAATATTCATCATCATAGCACTGGTAGAAAAGAGTATTTCGCTTCCGTTCATACTGATATCAGTCATAGAGGCAGCGATATTCATAAACCTCGGACTTCCTCATTATATGGGTGACAGCTTACCGTTTATCGCTCCCATATGTATCAGTACGATACAGCTTGGTGCCACAGTCGATTATGCGATACTTATGACCACGAGATACAAGAAGGAACGAATTGAAGGTAACGTAAAAGCAGATGCGGTAAAAACTGCGCTGGCCACTTCAATCCCTTCAATCATAGTATCAGGAATGGGCCTTTTCGCAGCAACATTCGGAGTAGCGGTATATTCGGATATCGATATGATAAGCTCCATGTGCGTATTGCTGGCCCGTGGCGCGATAATCAGTATGTTTATGGTAGTGCTTGTGCTTCCTGCATTGCTCATGCTTTTTGACAAGCTGATAATAAGGACAACTTTAGGGATGCGCGGGGCAGTAAATGAAACTACCGAAATGCATATGAAGAGTGCATAAATTATGACATGCATAATGGAAAGCATACATATATCAATTGATACATGGAATTATATAGAAGGTTTCAGAAAGGAATGAGAAGAAAATGAAAAAGATAACAGCCGGTATCATAGCAGTAGTACTGAGTACAGCACTTGTAACAACAGGTATAAAGTCCACATCAAAGGTAATGGCAGAGGATACCGATAACAATTCGGTAGAGACCGTCTCTGTAAATACCAGCGATCTTGAAGCTCAATCCGGTGACGTAACAACGGACGGAACCGAACAGCTTGGAGCAGAAGCAAAGGATATAATAAGCACTCTGCTGGCTTCCGATGCATCACAGGCTACGGATACAACAAAAGAGGAAACAGTGTATGTTGTAACGGATGCTAACGGAAAGACCGAGAAGGTGATCGTCAGCGACTGGATCAAGAACGTAGAAAAGGAAAGCAAGCTGAACGACAAGTCGGAACTTAGTAACATCGAAAACCTGAAGGGCGATGAAACCTATTCAAAGAACGGCGATGTGTGCGTATGGGATGCCAATGGCGCAGACATAAGCTACCAGGGTACAACCGACAAGGCTCTTCCTGTAGAGGTAAAGATCACATATGAATTAGACGGCAAAGTTTTAACACCCGAGGAGATCAAAGGGAAATCCGGTCATGTTGTGATCAGGTTTGACTATGAGAACAAAACTAAAGAAGAGGTAATAGTTGACGGAAAGAAAGAGACCATGAGCGTTCCGTTCCTGATGATGACGGGAGTTATACTTGATGATGACAAGTTTACGAACATTTCAGCTCCTGACTGTAAGCTTATAAATGACGGTTCAAGAACGGTTGCAATAGGCATGGCATTCCCGGGACTTCAGGACAACCTTGCAATAGACAGGGAAAAGTTTGAGATTCCCGAATCACTGTCAATTAGTGCCGACGTAAAGGATTTTAGCCTTGCAATGTCAGTTACCGTTGCTACAAACGAGGTATTCGGAAGATTCGCAAATCTTGACATAAAGGATCTTGATAATTTAAGTGAATCCATGGCAGAGCTTACCGATGCAATGACACAGCTTACCGATGGTTCCGAGGCATTAAGTGACGGACTTGCAACACTTCTTGAAAAATCCGGTGAGCTTGAGGAAGGCGTGGGAAAGCTTGCAGATGGTTCATTGCAGCTTAAAAACGGAATCGCTGCAGCTGATGAAGGTGCAGGAAAACTTAGCGACGGTGCAGCTGCATTATCTGATGGTGCCGGACAGTTAAGCTTAGGTGCCGGTGCTTTGGATGAAGGTATTGGAAAACTCGCAGACGGAGCATCACAGCTTAAGACCGGAACGGATGCATTAAGTGACGGTGCAGGACAATTGGCAGGCGGAGTAGCTCAGATCGATGCCGGTGCAGGTGCATTAAGTGATGGAGCTGGCCAACTTAAAACCGGTCTTGATACATTGGCAGGAAATAATGAAGCCCTGATGGGTGGTGCGGCACAGGTATTTAATTCACTACTTGCTACCGCTGAAGCACAGTTAAAGGATGCCGGAGCAGAGATTCCTCAGCTTACCATAGAAAATTACGGTCAGGTACTTGACGCTACTGCAGCAAAGCTTAACGAGGCAGCAAATGCCTACTCAAAGGCAGACCCTCAGACGGCAGCGGTTTATCAGGAAAAAGCCAAGGCTGTAGCAGCTCTTAAGGCATCTCTTGACGGATATAATACATTTTATTTAGGATTACAGTCTTATACAGACGGGGTTGCCCAGGCAGCAGCCGGTGCAGAGAGCATCAAGACCGGAGCAGATACCTTAAAAGCAGGTACCGGAGCTATAAAAGACGGGGCAGACGCTCTAAAGACCGGAGCTGACACATTAAAGGACGGCATGGCAGAGCTTGATACCGGTGCAGCACAGTTAAAGACCGGAGCAGATACCTTAAAGGCAGGCGCAGACCAGTTAAAGGGTGGCATTGACCAGCTCAAGACCGGAGCAGATAGTTTAAAGGATGGCACAGGACAGCTTCTTTCAGGTGCTGACCAGCTTAACGGCGGATTAAACGAGCTTAAGAGCAATATGCCGGCATTAAAGGATGGCGTACAGCAGCTTGCTGACGGATCGGTACTTCTTTCAGACGGTATAAAGGAGTTTAATGAAAAGGGTATCAGCAAGATAACAGAAGCTGTTGAGGGCGAGCTTGAAGGTCTTATCGAAAGAGTAAGGGCAATGAGTGAGCTTTCAAAGAATTATTACAACTTCTCAGGTATCAGTGACGATATGAGCGGTACTGTTAAGTTTATAATCAGGACTGAAGAAATTAAGTAAGTAATACCTTTAAATCGTACGTTTTAAACACTTTCCGGGTATGTCAGGACAGAAAAATCCCTTGACATATCCGGTTTTTTGTGGCATAATATAACAGAATATAAAGATATTCCCCATCGGAAACGCTGAAGGCGTTTTCAAGGTGACATTGACAGGACTGGAAATAGAGTTTTTCGAAAGGAGGTTGTTATGGATCTTAAGATTTCAAGTCTGTATGAAAACAGTATCATATACCCGATGACCAAAAGTCAGATCGGTACACCGGTTGAAAAGATAGCACCGGTTACAAAGACAGAGATTGAAAAGCCTGCTGCCATATATGAGAAGTCTGAAAAAAGTGACTTACAGCCTACCTATTCCATAAACAAGATGAGCAAGGAGGAGCGTGCAAACCTCGTTTCTCAGCTTAAGGCTGATCAGGAGTACCGTCAGAACCAGCTGGTAGGCATTGTTTCGCAGATGATGACCGGTCAGGCAAACACACTGGCTAAGACTGATGATATCTGGAAATTCCTTGCATCAGGCAATTTCACAGTAACTCCCGAGGTAAAGGCTCAGGCACAGAAGGACATCGCGGAGGACGGCTACTGGGGAGTAACCCAGACATCACAGAGGCTCTTTGATTTTGCTTCTGCACTTGCCGGTGATGACGAGAGTATGATGAAAAAGATGGAGTCCGCTATGGAGAAAGGCTTTAGGCAGGCCATGGGCGCCTGGGGTAAAGAGCTTCCACAGATAAGCCAGGACACAATGGATGCTTCAAGAAAGCTTTTCAGTGATTATTATGCATCAAAGTCAAAAGAGACTGACGTTGCAACTGCGGTATGACCGGGAAAAACCGCTACTGATGACTTCAAGTTGGTAAATTAAATATGTGCTACGGAAAATCCTTGGAATATAAGGGTTTTCTTTTTTTGGTTTATGTATTTGTGGTTCTTGCATTCTCGGCATACCGGTTTAGATATTTCCTAGGAAAGACGGATTATGCTAAGGTATTATGATAAAGCAATACAAGCAATACAAGACACGAAAAAAAAGATTGCATAAGAAATCAAAATAGGGTACAATATTATGGAATGGGCACTATATATTGAGTAATTGATATAATTGGAGGTTTACATGAAGAGCTTTAGAATTGATCTTTGGGGAGAGGGCGAGTATACATATCCCCAAAGTTACGGTTTTATGCCAAATATCATGGCATTTTTACATGAAGAGGATACGGAGAAAAGAAACTGCATCCTTGTAGCTCCCGGCGGCGGCTACTGCATGTGCGCACCTCATGAGGGTGAGCTTGTAGCCATGGAGTTTTACAAGAAGGGGCTTAATGCATTTGTTATAACATATACTACCGATATCACGTTTTCTGAGCCACTAAAAAAACAGCCGTTGAACGATATCGCAAGAGCTGTGAGAATTATCAGGAAAAATGCTGACGAGTACAGGATTTATCCTGATAAGCTTGTTATCTGCGGTTTTTCAGCTGCAGGTCATTTGTGTGCTACTCTTGCTACACATTTTGATGATGCTGTGGATGAAAACCCTCAGTATGCAGAGATTTCAGCAAGACCTGATGCAGTTATCTTAGGATACCCGGTTATCACATCAGGCGATTTCACACACGGCTCATCCATGGACGCGCTTTTGGGAAGGGACGCTTCACAGGAAGAGAGAGATTATTTTTCACTTGAAAAGCAGGTAATGGAGAACACACCTCCCTGCTTTATCTGGCAGACGGTAGGAGACAGCCTTGTACCTGTTGAAAACAGCTATCTTTTTGCAGATGCACTTAGAGCTAAGAAGGTTCCCTATGCGCAGTATGTATTCCCGTTCGGAGACCACGGTCTTTCGGTTGCAAGCTCCGAGCAGTTTGCAGGCTGGAGAGGCGGAGAGTACTCGATGGAGCAGCTTAATAAGGTACTGCCCCATGTTAAGGATAATACTCTGGTCAATGTCCCAGAGAGGCGTAGGAATGAGCTTATAGAGCAGTTCTTTAATTCTAAGCCGCAGGAGCCTCCGAAAAAAGATGGAGAGGATGAAAATCCCGAGGCTAAGAAGTTTAGGGAAATGCTGGCAAAGGGCAATCCGTTTGCGGATGTAGCTATGTGGCCGGAGCTGGCATATATTTGGTTTTCAAGGATTTTTAATGCGTAATCAAAAATCCAAAGGGTAAATACTGATAAAGAAATCCAAGGTAAGATCAGGGTTTAAGCAAAATATTGAGGAGATATTTGAAGTTTAAATGTCACAAAACGTAAAGAAAAACAACAATTCGGGGAGGAAAACCCCGGCAAAGGGAACTCTCGGAAGAAATGCTTCGGTTAAGGGAAGCAGCTCAGTTAAAAATACCGGAAAAAGTTCCACTGCAAAGAAGGAACCATTAAAATCCACCAATATGAATGCTGCAAGGAGCCAGAGGAGCAGGGCGGCGGCAGGCATGGGTGAGCTTGAGAAAAAAGGATATGTTACCAGATCCAAACGTGTAGCAAAGGCTGATCCCAATGCTCAGGCAAAGAAAGATGATATCATTATCATAGTAGTGACGCTCATCTGTATCCTTATGGTCTTAAGCTACTTAGGCATCTGTGGTATCGTCGGTACCGGCATAAATGCATTTGTATTCGGACTGTTTGGCAGGCTGGGGTATATCCTGCCTGTGATCATCTGGGTACTGACGCTGTTTATCATAGCAAATAAGGATAACGGAGTCAGCCCCTTAGGCATAGTTTATGCAGTACTGCTTTCTGCGGTTCTGGGTGCTCTGATACAGCTTTCAGCCGCAGGCTACAATGAAGAGATAGGACTTTTTGACTATTATACAAATTCAAGCCTGAACTACGAGGGTGAATTTCCTACATACGGCGGTCTGTTCGGCGGCATATTTGTAAAGCTCCTATGTCCTTTTGTAGGGAAAGTAGCTGCTGTGCTTATCCTTATAGCACTTTTGCTTATCCTTTTTGTACTGATGACAGGAAAGCCGTTTATCATGGCTGTTTTCAGAAAGATTAACAAGAGGATTGAGGACTTTAAGAGAAGGCGTGCCATTGAGAGAAGTGAGCAGGATCTGTATGATGATTCCGTAGACGAAGAGGACGAAAAGCCTGTACCTAAAGTCAGGTACGGAGTACGCCGTATGCCTCGCAGACGTATGGGAACTATGGAGGTCGCCTTTTCAAAGAACGGCGAGCAGGTGTCTCCAAGGCCCGCCGGCATGACAGGAGAAACTCTAAAGAATAAGGATCAGAGAAGAAATGATTCTCAGATAAAAACCGTAAGTCTTGGCAGAGGCGAGGCAGAGGTTAAGACAGAGAAATTCACATCCGCTAAAAAGGATCCGGGCAGTCTCTATATCCCCGGAGTCGGAAATGTAAGGCTCGGAAAGGATGCCTCGGACTACAGGGAAGAGGACTATACCGACAAGGATTTCGAGGAAACCGCAGCCGACTCATTTAAGCCGCAGAAGGAGACAACCCGTAAGGAAAATCCATTTGAGGAGGATGGCAGGATCACTTCTGTCGGAGTTAAAAAGCTTCATTCGGGAAGCCTTAATGCAGGTACTTCTACGGTTAATACAAATGTTACCGGCATACATGACATTCCGATGGATGAAGATGAGGATAATCAGACTGACGGATCAGAATCCAATGTAATAAGCATCCTTAGCGGAAGAGTCCGCAAGAGTAGTGAGCAGTCTTTAAACTCCGGCTATTCCGATGATAAAGAGATTGCAGAGAGTATCAGCGGACTCATGGATGAGGACGGGACTCCCGATTATTACAGGACCGGGGATTCCTACGACGGTAATGTGCAAAATAATAAGGCTTCATTTAATGATGATTCACATGAAGATACAGAGAGTGAAAATCGTTATGAAAATGACAGAACCGGTAAATCGATCGGTAACGAGTCTGTGTTAGGAAGAAGAACTCAGGAAAGCAGACCGGTTGAGGTTTCTGCAGAGGAGATAAGAAATGCCGATGCCGCAGAAGCCAGCGAGCAGTACTCAAAGGTTACCCGCATAGGTTCGGGGGCAGCGGTATTTACCGATATGTCAAAGGCTGCCGAGGAGCCCAAGGCACCGGTACTTCCGGAATACAAATTCCCTTCTGTCAAGCTGCTAAATAAGTCAAGATCACAGCAGCAGAACAATAACTCAAAGCGTATCGAGCTTGAAAATACTATACAGAAGCTTCAGAGTACATTTGAGAGCTTTGGTGTCGGAGTAAAGGTTACAGATGCAAGCGTCGGACCTACTGTTACAAGGTATGAGCTTTTACCTGATCAGGGTGTTAAGGTTAAAACGATTACTTCCTTAAGTGACGATATCAAGCTTGCTCTTGCAGCACCCGAGATAAGGATCGAAGCACCAATCCCCGGCAAGGCAGCAGTCGGCATCGAGGTTCCCAATAAGGAAAGCGCCGCAGTGCTTTTCGGAGACCTTATAGACACCGATGATTTCAGAAACTTTAAGAGCAATCTGGCATTTACCGTAGGTAAGGATATTGGAGGAAAATCTATTATTTCCGATATAGGGGATATGCCACATGCCCTGATAGCCGGTGCAACCGGTTCAGGTAAGTCGGTTTGTATCAATGCTCTTATCATGAGTATTCTTTACAAGGCTAAGCCTACAGATGTCAAGCTGATCATGATCGACCCCAAGCGTGTCGAACTTGTCGGCTATAACGGCATACCTCATCTGATCGTACCGGTAGTTACCGATGTAAAAAAGGCAGCAGGTGCTCTTGCATGGGCTGTAGCTGAAATGGATACCAGATACAAGCTCTTTGCGGATGCGGGAGTAAGGGACTTGGCAGCTTACAATAACCAGATGATCGAGAAATGGATGGAGGAGAGCAACGAGGGCGAATGTCCTGACAAGCTGCCTCAGATCGTGATCATCGTTGACGAGTTAAACGACCTGATGATGACAGCCAATTCCAAGGATGTTGAAGCGGATATTGCCCGTCTGACACAGCTTGCCCGTGCCTGCGGAATACATGTTATCCTTGCTACACAGCGTCCTAGCGTAAATGTTATCACAGGTACCATCAAGGCCAACATTCCTACAAGGATTGCGTTTGCGGTTTCTTCTATAGTAGATTCGCGTACCATCCTTGATCAGGCCGGTGCCGAAAAGCTCTTAGGAAAGGGAGATATGCTCTATTATCCGAGAGGATATGCTAAGCCCGTCCGTCTTCAGGGCGTATATGTTTCCGATAAAGAGGTTAATGAAGTGGTAGCCTTTATCAAGAAACAGTACAAGGAAATGAAGTACAACGACATTGTAAGCCAGCATATCGATGCCAAGGCAGCAGGTTCAACCCAGGCAAAGGATGACGGGGCTAAGGGTGATGACAGCGGATACGACGAACTTTTCGAAGAGGCAGGAAGATTTATCATAGAAAAACAGAAATCCTCTGTCGGAATGCTGCAGAGAGTGTTTAAGATCGGCTTTAACCGTGCTGCACGTATCATGGACCAGCTAGCGGAGGAGGGCATTGTAGGTCCCGAGGAAGGCACCAAGCCGAGAAAGATCCTTATGACCAAAGAGGAGTTCGAGCAGTATATTTCAACTCAAAAATAAAATAAAAAAAAACAGTTGACAAACAAATGTTCGTTTGGTAAAATATCATTTGTCGTAAGAAATTAATGTTATCGATATTCAATGTGTGAAAGAAAAGTTTTGTTATATTGCGAGTGTAACAAAAAAGAAAGGGGAGCCGTATCAAAGTACGGCACATAACAATGGCGAAGGAAAAAGAAACAAAAACAATCGGTACAGATGATAACAGACAGAGGGCTCTGGAGTCTGCATTAGCCCAGATCGAAAAGAACTTTGGAAAGGGTTCTGTAATGAAGCTGGGAGACAAAAGCGCTCACATGAACATAGAAACAGTTTCAACCGGGTGTCTGAGTCTTGATATAGCTTTAGGACTTGGCGGAGTACCCAAGGGCAGGATAATCGAGATCTACGGACCTGAGTCAAGCGGTAAGACCACGGTTGCCCTCCATATGGTAGCTGAGGTACAGAAGAGAAACGGTATCGCGGGCTTTATCGATGCAGAGCATGCACTTGATCCCGTATATGCAAAAAATATTGGAGTTGATATAGAAAATCTCTATATTTCCCAGCCAGATAACGGTGAGCAGGCACTCGAGATTGCCGAGACAATGGTGCGTTCAGGCGCTATTGACATCATCATTGTTGACTCTGTTGCAGCGCTTGTACCCAAGGCTGAAATTGAGGGTGACATGGGTGATTCACATGTCGGACTTCAGGCACGTCTTATGTCACAGGCTTTAAGAAAGCTTACAGGTGTTGTCAGCAAGACAAACTGTATCGTAGTATTTATCAACCAGCTCCGTGAAAAGGTTGGCGTCATGTTCGGTAACCCCGAGACCACTACCGGTGGTCGTGCTTTGAAGTTCTATTCTTCCATAAGGATGGATGTACGTCGTATCGACAGCATCAAGAGTGCCGGAGAGGTTATCGGTAACAGGACAAGAGTTAAAGTAGTTAAAAATAAGATCGCTCCTCCTTTCAAAGAGGCAGAGTTTGATATTATCTATGGCAAGGGTATTTCAAAGCTCGGGGATATCATCGATATCGCAACCAATGATAATATCATTGTTAAGTCAGGTTCATGGTTTTCATATAACGGCGATAAGATCGGTCAGGGCAGGGACAATACAAAGCAGTATCTTTCCGAGCATCCCGATATCGC
>JAFYYN010000019.1 GCA_017557525.1 Lachnospiraceae bacterium | reverse complement strand
ACTTTTCTTACTACTATTGACCGAACGGTAGTGAACAGAGGTGAACACTTAGTGCGTTGTTGAGAGGATCAAAGCCACAAGAAATGAGTATCTATGAGCAGAAAAGAACGCTTATGTAATTAGCCAAAACTAAATCCCGACAATGAAAAGTTTAAACAACTGAGAAACCCTGAAACGCAATAAATAAAGGCGTTTGCGGGTTTTTGGGAATTGCGTTTGACTCCATTTTGACTCCATTTGTACTCCAAAGCCCCGGAGTCAGCGTAAAATAAGGCTTTTTCAAGTTTACGATCATTTTTTGACTCCCCGAAAAATTACCTTTCGGGGAGCCTTTTTTTATGATTATGATAGAACACAATAAACCATGAAAGACTATGCCTACAAAGGCTCGTCCAGAACTGGATTATACCGAATTAGTTCTTTTCTCTCTGTTCTGAAATCGCACATTGGTATCATTCTCCCCTTCCGTTTATCCTTATGCTAAGGAAAATGGAGGTACTGTTTATGCTCATAATTTGGGGCGGAACTCTCGCGGTTCTCCTAAACAGGTTTTGGAGATCTGCGTGCAGAATCGAAAGGTTCAAAGACGACTACCATGAAGTGGTCAAAAGATACGGCGTCTATTACATGTGTATAGACGATCTTCCGCTATGAAAAGAAAATCCGTAGCTGAAGAACGTCCTGAACTTGTCGCCCAGTGGGCACGAAGTAATCCCATCTCCCCTGATAAAGTCTCCTGCGGCTCTCATATGAAGGTCCGGTGGGTCTGCGATAAAGGTCATGAATGGGAAGCTATCGTGAAGAACAGAGCTCTTATTGGCAGCGGATGCCCTTATTGTGAGCATCGGGGTGTCCTAAAAGGATTTAACGACCTGGCTACCGTTAATCCTGCTCTTGCAAAGTCCTGGTCTCCCAAGAACAAAATAAAACCATCAGAGGTCTCCCCTTCTTCTAATACCGAAGTCCTTTGGGTCTGTAAGAATGGCCACGAATGGAAAGCCCGCATTGCTGATCGTTCCGAAGGACACGGCTGCCCCTACTGTGCCGGTCACAGAGTCTGGAAAGGTTATAACGACCTTGCTACAACGCATGCAGATCTGTTGGCAGAATGGTCAGATACAAATAATCTCTCCCCGGATGCCATAACATATAAGAACCGTTCGAATGTCTGGTGGCACTGCAGCAAATGTGGTAACGACTATCAGGCTGTTATTTATGCCAAAGCTAATGGACGGGTATGCCCTTACTGCGTGGCCGGTGAAATCATCCGGAAACGCGAAAAAAGGATTCGCCTGCGTAAGACGGCTGAAAACTTCGCTTACTTCCTGCCTCAACTTGCAACGATCTACTATGCCGGCAAACGAGGAATGAGAGTCGTTACTGACTCTGACTTCCCTGCAGGAATACCTGTAAGCTCATATATACCTACCCTCAGGCTGATAATTGATGTCTGTGAATCCCCGAAAGAACTATATATAAAGGAATATATAAGTAAGGTGAACAGCATTAAGTATGTAAGCATGCCCGGAAAACTACCTGAGAAAGAGATAATCGACCGAGTTATCAAGGCTTTTTCCGATTCACATGTTTACATGTCATTCTCCCCTGCTGAGGATCTGGAAAAGATCCGGAAGAATTACTTCCAATTGATGAACAAATAACTAATCCGGTTCTATTGCTCCAGCCGGGCAAATAAAATCACAGCCTCCGCACGAATCACAAAGGTCTGGATCAATCTCATATCTATTTATTCCACGGCTTATCGCACCTTCAGAACATGCGAACTCACATTTTCCACATCCGGTACAAGCTCTTGTTATCACATAAGCCATAATCGGACTCCTTTTATACTACGCTGTCCTTGAGTTGATCAAAAGCTCTCTTGGCTACCTGCTTTACATTGGGATCCGTCTCTGTAAAAGCAAGCTTCTTAACATACTCTTCGCAATTCTTTGCGTGTATAGCAGCTGCCGCCTCACAGGCAGATGCCCTTACCATAGCAGACTGGTCGCGTAAAAGCGGAATCAGAGCCATTCCCGAGTCGTAGGTGGATATCATGCCAAGAGCCATTGCTACTGCCATCCTTACATCTTCACTGGGATTGTTGGCATACTTAAGAATGGCTCCAAGCTTCTGCTTAGCTCCCAATTTTAAGATCTTATCTTTTAAACCATCATTAAATGCCATAGTCTTATCCCCCGATAATCTATCTAGCCCTATATTTATTATATGGATAGCATTTATGCCGAATAATCAATAAGACATTAAATCTCTGTAAACTCGATAAAAAAGGCTCAGATCGCTCTGAGCCTTAGTCTGTTTTATTCAGGATTTCCACAACTATTATTACAAATGGTACGGCGGACGTACTTTTATATGTTCAACTCCGCTTACGCAGATTGGCAGAAAAAGCCCCGGAACTAAATCCGGTACTCTTTTACACATCATTTTTGATCGAGAAGTATGTAGT
>JAFYYN010000165.1 GCA_017557525.1 Lachnospiraceae bacterium | reverse complement strand
TCATTCGTTTTATTTTAATCCTTCTCTTAAGGCGGCTATTATGGGAATTACAGCCGGATTTGGGGAAGAGACTATGTTCAGAATATTATCACTAGCCATAGTCATGAGATATGTCCGGAAAGAGAGGAGATTCGTCGCAATAATTATACTGGCCGTAATATTCGGCATTTCTCATGCAGGAAATCTGGCTCAGGGTGCAGATTTAGTCATGACCGCGGCGCAGATACTCCACTCAACATTTCAGGCTTTTTTGCTTACCGCTATATATTTAGGAACAGGCAGCGTGATATTCCCGATATTTGCGCACGGGTTATATGATTTTATCTGTTTTACAACGGACCCGTTAGTTTCCGGAGATGGCATACTTACACAGCAGTATAGTACGGGACGGCTGTTGTATGAGTTCATTGTAGCTGTGACCATAGGAATTATTGCACTCTATTTGGTCAGTAAAAACAAATTTGCTAAAGCCAATGAAATATGGGAAAAGAAGTGGATTTCTGAAAGGTGAGGGAAAAATATGGTATCTATTATCAGTTTTATTTTAGGTTTGATTATTCTTGGTATCCTTTATAAAAATATGATTGCCTGGGAAGGCGTCTACAGAATTTCAAAAGGACAGGCTATACTGCCAGTAGTACTTGGACTTTCATCAGTTCCGATTTCATTTATATTTTTCATAATAATAGGACTTGCATTTAGGGCTGTAACTGGCTTTACTCCTACAGAAGGACCTGCATTACTTGCCAGCTTCAACCATGCGTTTTTTTCAGCAGCATTGAATGAAGAACTCGCAAAACTTATCATTACGCTTATTGTATTATGCATTTTTAGAAAAAAATGGAGAAATGTATATGAATATATGCTGATAGCAGGGGCTGTAGGATTCGGATTTACGCTTATAGAAGATTTTGTATATAGTAGCGGTCTCGCAGGACTTTTTATGAGGCTGCCCAATATTACAGTGCATATGATGCTCGGGATTGCCATGGGAAGGCATCTTGGACTTGCCAGATATAACAAAGTAACAGGCAGAGGGTCTGTAGTAAAAGAATACCTCCTTGCATATTTTGTCCCTGTATTTTGTCATACTGTTTTTGATTTTTTTGCAGCAAACATGCTCATACATGCCGGGGATAATGTAGAGACTATAACAGAGGAAATACAAAGAACAACATATATTGGTGCTGGTATGGTATTGATCATAGTAGTTCCGATATTCTTTTTTCAGTTCTACATATTCAGACGACTTAGGAAAAATGCCGCAAACCTTGTAGCGCTTTCCTTCATTGCTGAAAACAGTACAGAGCAGGAGAATACAAATGCTTAAAAAGTATATTGAATTTATGAAAAAATCTCCGCTGATAACTGCTGCGCTCTGCATAGTATATGTAGTTGTGTGTTTCAAGACGGTACATACAGATACAAATTTTCAGTTCTTTATAGTAAGAACCATGCTTTGCGGAGCTGTGTGCTTTTTCCTGTACCAGATATCCGGAGATAAGACCCTGACATCCTGTTATGTTTCCACAGGATATGTCATTTTGAATTCCATGGGATTTCTTGTGATGTCCCTTATCATGGGATCTGTATTACTCTTATCAAATATAGAAGAGCAGGTCCCTTTGAATGATAACCCGGTATTGGAGCTTATCATAGTATTTCTTATGTTTATTTCCGTGGGGCTTTTTGAGGAACTGGCTTTCAGGGCAGTTATAAACGATGCGATAATCTATAAGTTCAGGGAAAAGAAATATGTTTTTGTCCTTAGTGCAGTAGTATCTTCGTTAGTATTCGGTGCAGCACATATTGTGGGTGAATTTGATGCTACCTCCGCTATTGCATGGGGACAGGCGGTAGCCAAAACGTTGGAATCAGGCGTCTTTGGACTGGCCCTTCTTATACTGTATTGGAAGACCAGAAATATATGGGCTTGCGGCGTGGCTCATGGATTGTTTGATTTTTTTGCCGGTTATACAGAAGGACTGTTTGTTCCGATGAAAACCTCAGGTTCATCGTATATTAATACCGGTGAAGATGGACTAAAAATCCTTATTACATACTTTGCAATTGCTGCAATAAATGTAGTTCTGACATTTTTGGTATGGAAGAAGGTTGGAAAGACTATCGATTTCGAAAAGATCAGGCGTGAGTGGTAGAGAATATCAGAATATAATTGGCATATAGACATTTTGCAAACGTTTTAAGGAGAATGCTAATGACAAAATTAAACAAGAAGTTTCTATCGGTTATTATGTCAATTGCTCTTATATCTGCAACTGTCACAGGTTGCGGAAAGTCAAACACTGAAACTGCAGGAGGCGGCGATGTACAAAGCGATGCTGCTTTGGAGCTGTCTACAGCTGAAACGAAGGATGAAGCTGAAGCAGCTTCTTTGGAGGTAACATCTGAAGCAGAGGAGAATACTCAGGAATCAGAGACAGGTGATACTTCTGGACATCCAATGGATTCATCGGTTATGACCCCATGGATCAACTCAACAATCATCGGTATGGTTACAGAAGATGTTAATGCTGATCTTAAGGATGATTTTTACCTTAATGTGAATCATGACTGGTTGATGAATGCTAAGTTGCGCCCCGGATATCCAACCGAATTGCCGCTCCTTGATGCTGCCGACATTGTAAAAGATAGATGTCTGGATATGCTTACAGACACAAGTCTTACAGGTGAAGATGCAGAAAAGATCCAGAATTACTACGAACTATGGCTGGACTGGGAAGGACGAAATGAAACAGGTATCGACCCAATTCTCCCATATGCACAAAAGGTAAGAAATATTTCATCCCTTGATGAAATGTCAAAACTTTTGGTTTCAGAAGAAAACTTCACATGGGGAGTAAGCCTGGCGAGAGTAGGCCTTTCGCTGAATAGAGAGAACTCTACTCTTTACGAGGTTCAGATATCT
>JAFYYN010000164.1 GCA_017557525.1 Lachnospiraceae bacterium | reverse complement strand
TTTTGTTTTGTGTGTTAGAATTCATTTTAGATACCTCTCTGTTTAATAAGATTTACCAACCTTGCCAGTCAGTAGTCTTATTTTACACTGAGGTATTTTCAATTCTCAACATCCACTTTTTAATTATACAGGAAGCTCCTTATTTGAAGAATATCTGCAAAGCATGGTAAAGATCCAGCTGCCATGCTTTCATATCATGCACTCCGCCCGGAATCAGGTAGAAGTCATAGTTCTTCCCGGGTACGAGAACATCCGATTTGGCTAAAACCTTCTCCATGATATCCTTATGTTCAGCATATGCTATGTCTGCATCTCCGTTGCAACAGAACATATAACTTAATTCAATGCCCTTTTTATGCCATTTCGTTAAGGTATTTATTATCCGTTCAACTTCATGGTCATGGTTTCCGAAAGGTCCGCAGCAGCCCGAGAACGGTCCATACCAAGCAAACAGGTCAAAGTTATTGTAAAATGCTGCCCTGTAGGTTGTCATGGATCCGAGAGAAAGACCTGCAA
This sequence comes from Lachnospiraceae bacterium, assembly GCA_017557525.1. Classification (GTDB taxonomy): domain Bacteria; phylum Bacillota; class Clostridia; order Lachnospirales; family Lachnospiraceae; genus RUG11977. The sequence continues at coordinate 8,812 of JAFYYN010000164.1, read as the reverse complement.
AAGCTCGGTGATCCCTTGTCTTCACCAGATTCTCATCCGATACATTTCCTCCTGCGTATGTAGAATACTTGCTTTCGATTCCCGGGATCAGATCTTTGCGTAATTCATTTTTGAAGTTTTCAGTCCTAGATTCATCCCTGGTATGAACATCATCACTACTATGGTACAGACATGGAGTTACAATAATACAAGGTTCACAGACCTTCTTTGCTATCATATTGTCAAGTATGGTCACAGTTTCGGGGAACATCTTGAACCACCAGTCCTCAGTAACGCCACCACCATGCATAAGATAGAGTATGTTATACTTTTTAGAAGCGTCGTATTCATAGGGCAGATATACCCAGGCACCTTTGTTCAGAGCCTTATTTTCACTATCGTAAGTGTTAGTTACATACTCAAACCTTTCCACTTTCCCCTTCTCAGCGCATTCCTGCAGAAATTCCTTTGGCATTTCATAAATATACTCCATTTTTCAATCCTCCACTTCTTTAAGACTTAACCATAGTGCAGGTAACACACCTCTTTCTATGTACAAAGATTCACCCTCTAAAAGAGTATAGCTTCCAAATGTCACAGCATTGCTTGAATATTCTCCGGCAGTTCGAAGCCAGCATCTTCCGTTAGCTTCATTATAATATTTTAAGGAGGCCACATGATTTCTTAAAGACCTATGTCCATCAAAATATTTGTCAACTTCAGCTAACGACAACAGGAATATCCTATCAGAAGTATCCTTTCCACTACCGGTTCCATATATATCATTCTTAGCGTTTTTAATTTTTGTTTTTAGTATAAGCTTCTTTTCCTCCGAAGAGAATGATTTTTTGTAAAAGTCTTCGTTAAGCCATTTTCTTATTGTAGATTCCTCCCAGACAATAAAATCCCATTGGTCGTTAAAGGGTTTGTCCATCAATATATAATCACTTACTAAAAGAACCTTTCCGTTATCCGGGTCATAATCAAGTATCCTCCACTTCATAGGGATTTCATTCCCCAGACGGTAGCCGGAAGCATCCTGGTAATCAAAATGTCCTAGAACAACATAAATATCATCTTTATCGACCTTTTTCCCACTGTATCCACCGATAGAAAGCTTGTTGTTTTCAATTATCTCAGGTGTCAGCGTAATCCAGAATGCGGGGCGTACACCATATTCATACAGTCCATATTGACCAATTTCATCAGTACGCCCTTCAGATTCTATATCTGTTAATCCGGACTCATATCCCTGTGTTCGGAGCCACCAGTCATCTTCAATTCCATTTTTATATGTTGCTATCCTCTCAAAATACCCCAGAGCTTTATCCTTATGATAATACTCTTCTGTTTCATCATCAGAAAGCAGGAAAATAAAGTCTTTGGTATCCTTTTTATCTGTCTTGATAGTAGACTTTTGAATCAGCTCACGCTCCTCCTTGGTAAACGCCCCATAGTAAAAATCATTATTTAGCCATTTTCTCAAAGATGAATCCACCCAAGTAGCACCATAGTACAAATGCTCATTATAATAACCACGGTCATACTTTACATCAGGCTCACCTTCATCATCGAATTTCATGGCTGTGATAATGTACCTGCTGATAACTAAAGCTTTTTTACCATCTTTGGAATAATCCAAGACTTCCCATTCTATGGGCTCGTCTTCCTGTTCAGAATTGCGAACATTGACTAAATTCCAATCGTCATTGTATTGCGGGCAATCCATAATCCAGCGTCCTAGCGTGATATATTCCCTTGAATCACAGTCAGCTCCTACTACAATCTTCTTGCTGTCGGTAAGTTTTTTAAGTTCCGGATAGTATTTCTCCAGTATCTCTGAACAATCCGCAACCTCCATCGTCTTTGCCTTGATGGAGATAGACTTTACCTTACTGAAATTACTTAAATAATATACATATCCATCATTATGATATGCCTTAACCTTTACTGAATATTTTCCAGCGGAAAGATTATTTATAGTATACTGTCGTTTTGATGTACCATCTTTTTCGATATACCCATATGATACATAATCCTTTTCTCCGGCCATCTTTACAAACAATTCATATCCATCAGCATTTTTAGTCTTGCTAACAGTTACAATGATTCCTCCACCATCAGGTACCCTCTTCAATGTAATCTTCGGCTTCGATGGATGGATTTCTGCACCATATACATCTTTGTTAAACGGAATGATACAAATTACTATTGCAAAAACTACAAGAACAGATATAACTAGTTTTTTTATCCTCATCTTTTTCCTCCTTTACCATCCATTAGTATCTCACTATAGCGCGCTAAATGGGTCTGTAACCCCTTCATATTCCAAGTCTCCCTCTAAAAATTTCAAAAGACTGGTTTACAACAGCCATCTGTTCACCCATATTCCGCTTGCATTGTTCCATTATGGCTTGTGCCCCTTGTCTGTTACCCAGGGCCATGTTAATCTCAGCAGCAACAAAGTATTTTGTATAAAACTTATCTGCCTGTTGAGATTTGTAAGACATTAACTTGTCTACAGCACGCTTGGCCATTTCATAGTTTTCAAACAACATATAATAATCGTATACTACCGTATCAGCTACCATTGAAATTGCATCCAGCTTATATTTTTTGTCAAGATAAGGTCTGCCCTTTTCTATGAGCTGCTGTGCCATTTCCTTATTCTTTGTACCTCGGTAAGCTTCCATTTGTAAGGCATAAAACATGACTATATAATAACCGCCGACAAGGAGCTTGGTGCTTCTTGAAATCATATCTTTTTCGTCTATAACTGACAAAACGGGAAGACTCTTATCAAATTGTTCTGTTAAATTATAGAAATCACTCAGATAGAATACAAAATCTGTCAAGTATGCCAAATCAATATTCTCACCATTCTTCTTGGCTTCTATTGCCTGATTCCCCAGGTCAATGAATTTCTGAGTAAAACCATTTGTCCATAGTTCATCCATGAATTCCTTATGCAGCTTGGCAAAAGGTTTTGACATCTCAATTTTGAGCATTATCTTCAACGTCAGAAAAGCTAATGGTATAGCAGCAATAAATACTATGAGCACTACCAATCCGATATTTGCCTTTATAAAACTTTGAAATATCATTACAAAAAATACACATATCGTTACAATGATTAAATATATCAGTGTAAAAGTTTTTAGCTTTATGCTCTTCATTTAATGACTCCCATATCTTCAGGTTTGAACACTTTCCCGCTCATTTCATAACCCTTATCTCTTATAATATGTCCTGTGATTTACGACCGCATCCTGCCGGAAATACTTCTACAGCATGAACCTTCTTTGCTTCCTCTAATGTAGTTCCGGTCTTGCTCCAGTCTATTTCCTTTTCTCTCCAGGCGTAATCACAGATTCGGATGCTTATAAGCCTTCCGTCTTCGCCTCTCATATATGCCGCTATACCGGACATGGCCAAACGCCCGATTTCTTCTCTTCCCTTATTAGAAATAACATGCACCCATTCTATTACTCCTGTAACTCCATCATCTATAAGGGTTTCATAACGCATACCGACCTTCTCCGGAATGTAAGAAGACATGTTTGTATATACCCGTCTTAGTGCTTCCATACCCTTTTCAGGTTCATTCCCGTTATAAAGACCATATCCTCCAAATACACAGTCAGGATGCATACATCGTAATATTCTCTCTACATCTACCGAAGGCATATGATGAAGGGCGGTATAATATTCTCTTACTGCCCCGGTCATTAGTCCTGGATCTCCCATCTCAAGATGTGCCGGGATAAACAGAGGCTTACGATAAGGAGTAAGTCCGGGTACAAAGCTGAAATAACAGTAAAGACGTACTTCCTCTAATGTGCCCTGACTTCCAAGATCAGCGACAACAAACATCGGTACCTGGTCTATAACATCCCCTTTTACAAAATTCAGAACTACTTCTGTTACAGAACGGCCACCGCTGCGTGTCTGGAACATAGCCTGAATGGTCAAGCCATCTGCCTCAAAGCGTGATACAAAACTTTCAGCAAATTCACGGATCTGATCGATACCTTCAAAACGTCCCCAAGGGGTATCCACTGCAGGCGGATTTTCAGAAAACTGACGCTTTTCCCTAAAAAACGAAATTGCTTTAAAATAATCCTTGTCAGCAATACTCTGCATCAGTACAAGCTCCGGTGAATCGTACTTTATTCCATCCTGTGGTTTTTCATATAATGCCGTAAGTTCAGCCTGATTTCTTATTTTCATACCTACCTCCTTTATTAGGGGTCTGATCCCTTTAGCTTAGCTACCCCCTTCAATTTATTGTGCTTTTTCAACCGGACCAGTTACCATTGCTTCTCCCATCGTTTTCAAGTGTCTAGCATCCGCTGCATATCCCAAAACAGGCATTCCAAGGCTGCCCGGAGTCCTGTCAAATCGCAGGGATGTGATGCAGGTATGCGGAATATGCCCAAGTACCATGCAGAGGTGCGGAAAAGGAATATTCAGTACTCTTGAAAGCAGTGCCGTAGATGAGCCTCCATGACTGAACAAAACAAATATCCTTTTCTCATCGTCTTTTTCAGTACAGCGGTAATAAAGCCCCTCTCTCTCATATCCGAGACTTGCCAACCACTCATCCGTTCCTTTCATCACCTTATCGATATCTATGGTTGCAGTATTATCAATAAATTCCGGTAATTCCCGCCAATTAGGATCTTGTAGATTTACACCTCTGTGCATCAGATCTATCGCACAAACCCACGGATTCCCGCTTTGATATAGTGCATCCTCACGTCCATATCGAATTTCATGCATGAAATCCAAGGTGTGAATCGTACCTATTCCCGAGAGTTTGGCAAATGGCTGAGCAGTCTGTTGAGCTCTGCCCTGCGGAGAACAATAAATCTTCTGGATATTCTCCTCAAGCAGCCTCTTAGCTACTATTTCTGCCTGCTTGTGTCCTAATTCCGTCAGACAATCCTGTTCATAATTTGGATCTCCGTGTCTTACTAAGATAAGTCGCATCTTTTTCTCCTTTATAGTCATTTCACACCGGATACACTTTTCTGCATTGCCCTAATTCGGCACACTCCTATTCTGATACACCAATACAATAAATATATAACTACTATACCACATTTTGGATAATAATACCATATGAAATTTACTCCGACCTCTATATCTCACTACATAAAAGCAGAGCAGACCGTCCTTCAGGATCAGCCTGCTCCGTTTACTTATTTATTTGGATTGAATGGTTGTCTGATTACTTTACTGCTACTGCGTTTACAGGCTGTCCCATCTCATCTATTGTGTTGTCTACCCAGATCCATCCCTTAAGACCTGAAGCAGTCTTGATGTATGCTCTCATAAGGATGTAGCCGTTGTTCTCGTTAGGGAAGATCACCTTCTTGATCACGAACTTCTCGCCCTCTGCCATAAGTCCTAAAGAATCCTTAACATCACATTCTTTGGTTGCGAATACTTCAATAGTATTTGCTGCAACATACTTGGTGCTCTTGTTCTCTTCGTAACGTGCAGGAGCTACTGTGTATGTTCCTGACTTGCTTTCCTTCTCAACAAAACCCTTCTTTGTAAGCTTGTATGTTCTGGTGAGCCAGAGTTCACCGATAGCATCGATATGCTCTTCTACGTTTACCTTGATGTACTTGTTGCTTGCCTGTGCTGTGGGTACATATGAATGTGCAGCCTCAGGATAGAATTCGCTGACTACATTAAGCTTGCCGTTATTATATCTGAATACCTTGTATCCAAGAACGATGTCATCAACACTTGCGTAATATCTTGCGATCAGTTCCTTGCCTTCCTTACCGGGGTTAATATCTGCCACCGAAACTGCGATAGTCTTTAAGTGGTCAAGCTTGTCATGGAGCCTTCCCTCTTCTGTTGCCTCGGGATATCTCTCGATAAGTCCTCCCTCTTTGTATACGGTCTTACCTTCAATAGTAAACTCGAAGCTGTAATTGATATCTCCGTTCTCAAGATGCTCGATGTTCTCATCATATGAGATGATCTCTTCTGTACCGTTCCCGTCTAAGTCTGCGATCAGTGTATTATCGCTTGCCTTGATACCAAATGCACTCGCTGCTGCTACAAAACCTGCTACCATCATTCCACCTACAACCATTTTCAATCCGTTAAACATAATTTTTTTCTCCTTTTCGTTTGTTTTATTTTTTATTTTTGTCTGAGGATCTGTTGTCCTCTGTTGTGACTTTATAATACGCCCAGATTCCTTGGTTTTCAATATTCAGATATGCCCGGAAACGTTGCTTAAGCTACGCTTTGGGGGATTGTTGTAACTTAATTTATATTCATGATCATAATTGTAGCTTAACACTTCTTTCATTTCACTCCCTCAAAAAATGAGCCCAGGGATAAGATATCTTAAACCTGGACTCTAACGCTGTAATATTATTCTATTTTTTGTATTCCCGAATGGTGTTTTTATGGATCTGTTAGTAAATTAACTTTCGAGTTATAAGGCTATCTTCCCAGAGACGCAAGCTGTGCCTCTACCTGATTCCTTTTTTCAAACAGGACACAGCCACCCTTATGATCATCCACAAGCAAATCTTCTTCTATGATCCTCGTGAACAGTTTTGACTTCAGGGCCTCTCTTAATGATGTATCCCTTACATTAACATCCGAATATGGGGAAAACGGACAAGGCTCTGCACCGCCATATCAAAGCTAAAGCCTCCACAAACCGGAATTTACTTCCTGCATAGGCAATGAAGGATCGTTCCATCTTCCGGTTTATAAATGCTTCCCTTTTCAAAAATAAGAACATTCATTCCGGCCTGATCTGCAAACATCTTCAAATCATCTTCTTCAAATGCCTCCCAATATATTTCGGCATTAGCATAAGGATAAAACTTCTGGTCAACCAAACAATTCGGATAATTCTCTTTTAAATAATTATAGTCATGCGTTGAAAAGCTGAGTAATCCATCCTTTTTCAGAACTCTTTTGCATTCTCCCAAAAACACCTGCTTACGTTCATTTCCATAAATCAAACCAAGTGTCTGAGCCCAAATCAATACGACATCAAAAGAATCTGCAGAAAAATCCAGATGTTCACCATCATATTCATAAAACGGAATCTTGTAACCTTTGTCAGCAGACAACTTCTTTACTTGTGATATTACCTCTTTTGAAATATCTATCCCAATCACATTAAACCCAAGATCAGACAACGCAAAAGCTTCCCGTCCCAAACCACAACCAATGTCTAGTATTCTGGCACCTGAAGGAAAATGCTTAATTACAGACTTTTCCCAATCTTTAAGCTCAGAATTCCAATTAAGCATTTCGTCAACATTATTTTTATCTTCATACCATTTTTCTACAAAATTACTCATATCAAGTCCTTAATTCGTAAATGTCCATATTTCATACACGCTCAGACAAACTCCGATTTGTCTTTGCCCTACATGCCAAAATTATCTGATCAAACTACAATTTACTTCTTTCTTCTTCAATCCAGCCATTTACAACATCTTCGGAGATTCCATTTTTGGTTTTCGCTACAACCGGATCATACTGGTAGTTTGCACCAGCTTTCTGTGTCTGAACATTGTAAAACAGTCTAATCTCAGTAGGCACAGGCCGATCATTCTCTTGGCAAAGAGATGCAATTTCTTTAATGTCTTTTGTTAATGCTTGCATTCTGTCAAAATTTACCTTTTCCTCCCCCATTCCTTCATGGTATCTCCCTGAAACTCAACATGTCCTCGAAACCCCTTCACCGGGATGTCATTTAAAAGCTTATCAAGACGGTCAAACTCGCCTTTGGTAAGGGAAACCGCACATGCTCCCAGATTCTCAAGTATACGCTCCTGATTTTTAGAGCCGGGAATCGGAACCACATTCGGGTATTTGTGAAGCATCCACGCCAGGGACACCTGAGCCATTGACGCATTCTTAGCTTTCGCATACTCATTTACCAGATTAAGCACTGCCTGGTTTCCATCAATATTACCAGCCGATAACTGCGGCACAAATTTACGCACATCATCACTATGAGAAAAATCGGTCTTATCTGTCACTTTGCCTGAAAGGAATCCGCTTGCTGTCGGTGAAAATGGAACCACTCCTATATTATGTTCCTCACAATAAGGAATAACCTCTTCTTCACTGCTCCTCTCAACCATCGAATAAATATTCTGAACCGCAGAAAGGGGTGCTACCTCCTGAACTGCTTTGATTGTATCAACTCCAACCTGGGACAATCCCCAGCCACGTATCAACCCCTCGTCTATAAACCTTCCCATTGCACCTGCAACTTCTTCCATCGGTACATCCCGATTCACCCGGTGCAAGTAATACAAATCGACATAATCCGTTTGAAGATTTTTCATAGACACTATAAGATGATCCTTGATCGTCTGGTAAACTCCTTTATTTCCTGCTTCCTCCGTTGACAAATGCATCTTTGTCGCAATAACTATATCCTTACGAATGCCTGAAATAGCTTTACCCAGTAATCTCTCGTTATGACCTCGATTTTCCGGAAGCATGTTCGGTCCGTATGCTTCTGCTGTATCAAAGAATGTACAACCGTATTCAATCGCCTTTCTGATAGCATCAATACTATAACTCTCTTCCGGGATATCTCCATATCCATGCGAAAAGCCCATGCATCCCATGCCAATCTCTGATACCGTAATGTTCCTCAGTTGTCTCTTTTTCATGTCTTTTCCTTGTATGATATTTACGAAGCAGTAAATCATACATTCCTTTCATTTTTGTACTGTGCCATAATACATTCAGATGCTGTGGACTTTTGATGTTTTTTTGTAGCTTTGACTACTCGACAGGAGTGTATTGCCGCTACATTATC
>JAFYYN010000163.1 GCA_017557525.1 Lachnospiraceae bacterium | reverse complement strand
TTTTCTATCAGTTTGGTTTCATTAACCCATTTAATAAAAGGATCTAAGAAATTCTTAAACTCTACGGCTAAAACCATGAGTTCCTGAACCCACTTATTTATATATAAGATCAAAGATGCTATCAATTTTATAACATTTCCAAATATAATAGCACCCATCCTAAGCACGACAAAGATTGTTTTCATAACTTCTCTAAAACCTTCAAGAGCTTCTTTAGAAGGTATTAAAGCTTTTGTAAATTTATAAAATGAATCTAAAAATCCTTTCGAATTAGGAAATACTTCTCTAAAAGCTTTACCAACTTCATTAAGTAATAAAGCTATAGTGGTTATAATATTTCTGAATGAAAGTAAAACTTTTTCTATTGCTCCAGTTTTTAATATTTTATCTAAAGATCTTGTAAATACTGTAGATAAAATTTTAGAAATCAATTCGAAATCATATATAAAAGGAGCTAAATCGGTTTTTAATTGATTAATTACATCTCGTAATTTATTAAAAACTGGTATCATGTTTTCAATATATGGAGTAGCAAATGCTTCACCAACTCTTGATAAAGCCGCTTTCATATTTGACATAGCGCCACTAAAAGTCTTATTAGCATCTTTAGCATGTTCTCCAAACGCATCACTCATGGCTTTAGAGAAAGTTTCAAAACTAATCTTTCCTTTAGTGACCATATCATTTATTTCGGCTTCAGTTTTACCTAATTGTTCACCTAAAACCGCCGAAATATTTAAACCAGCATATGAGAAGCTCCTTAATTGTTCTGTCATCAAACGACCATTCGAAGCAATAGTCGTAAATATTTCCGAAATTCTCTGATAATCTTGACCAGTCATAGCTGCAACGCCGGAAACACCAAGCAAAGCTTGTTTCATATCATCGCCAGCTTTAACACCAGATGCTCCAAACGATGCCGCAGCCTTAGCTGCTTCATCAAAACCATAAGCAGTGCCTTCAACAGCATACATAGCATCTTCTTTTATTTGTTTTACATCCAGTTTAAGACCTTCCAATAAGAAAGATGCCTGTTCTATATTAAGAGCTCTTTTAAGACCTCCAGTTTTTATCTGTCCAAATGTGTTAGCCCATAAACCACGACCAAAATTTATAGCAGCATTGGTCAAATTCTGTATAACTGTAAGACCAACTATTTCCATTGCTGAGAAACTTCTTTCAACGGCATATGCCGCCGAAGCTATACCACTTAAATCAACTTTTTTAGCTGCTTTTGTTATACCATCAAACGATGTGGCGTCTAATTTATTTAAAGACTGATCAAAAGTCTCTAAAGTATCCATGGTTTGAGCCATATTACGTTCGAAATCGGCATTATCAAAACTCATGCTTAGAATTCGTTCATCAAATTTATCTTGAAAAGTAAACTGTTTTGCCAAGATAACACCTCCTTCGTTATTCAGTAGTCAATTCGGCCCATAATTTATTGGCTATTTCATCAAAAACCGGCCTCATGGTTTCGTCTACAAAATTATAGCCTTCAACCCATCCACCATTAATAGTAGCATGTCCATACATTAATAATATTACAACATTAAATTCATAACCTCTGGAATTTGTAACTGTATTACTGTTGGTCCATGATATTGTGGTATATTTTTTATTTCTTGAAATAACATAATCCCAAGAACTTGCTGTTTTACCACTATCTTTAGGTGTAGCATTTTGTAAAAGTATAACTCCTTTTTTTCCAAACTCATCAAGAACTCTAAAATAATCTCTTCCGAGAGCTTTTTTTAAAAAACGTTTAGTCTTTTCATAATGACCTATTTGTTTGAATTTTATAGAAGCCATACTACACCTCTTTTTTCACTCTCATTTTGATGTTTTTTAACCTTTACTGTGCAATTTTGCACGTCTTTGAGCATTTAACGCAGCATTTCTCTTCATAATATCAGCTTTAGACATTTTGTTCTTGTCACCATACTGTTCTTCATTTTTAGCTGCACAAACGCGTATTAAAGTTAACAATCTATTTAAATGCCATTTTTCAAAAGTTTGAGGTATATTAAATGCTGTCATTTCCCAATATATTACCTCTGAAGTAAGAATTTCTTTCTTCTTTTTCTTTTTATCTACTGGCAATTTATCTTCACTAAACCATGTTGCAGTCATCGGATCGTTTATATACTCTACAATCTTTTTTATCTGATCTTCATTTATACAACTATAGACAAACTCGTCTACATTTTGAGGAGTTATTGTCATACATTTTATATAGTATAATACTTTATCGACAGTATCCATCGACCCTTCTATTAAAAAGGGCTTTTTATACTTTGCTTCCCATTTAGAAATAGAGATAAGAGAATGCTCTAAAACTAATGTCGTTTCTTTAACGTTGATGAATCTATTATTAGCTTCGTCAAAAAGCTCTTTAGACGGTATTATTATAGTTAAAGGCATTCTCTTTTCCCCTTTCTTATTATTAGCCTTTTATAGGCGTAATATTCTCTTCATTAGAAGGCACTACTTCATAGCCCATAAGATCGTTTAACGTCTTATCATTAGCTTTAGCATTCGCTGCTATTTCCGCAGGAAGTATAGCATTTATAAAATCAGACATGGTCTTCTCATTAGATATGAGTTCCATAAAAAGAACATCATAAGCCGGATGACTCTTAAAACGATTCCTTATTTCGTCTGATTTCTCAAAATACTCACCATCACTGCTCTTTTCGCCAACAGATTTCATAACAATTTCTTCGAACAAACCATATATCTTCGCACGATCATGTTCGTTGACCATCTTTTTAATGGTCTCAAGCATCCCAGCATTATTGGTAAGTTCCATTTCTGCCAATTCTGATCTGGTAAGATTAAAATAGAAGTTTTTAGTCTTCTTGTTACCGTTATAATCGGTATAAGTTATAGCTTTTGTTAACATTTTGTTTTCCTCCTTCTGAAAAAATAACAGGGAAACTCAGAAAGCCCAGAAGGAGCTAACACAACTTTTGAGTCTCCCTGTTATAAACACTTGTTATACTACCATTTTGATGAAATGGTTATCAGCCGCCTACGCTTGTGCCTGACAGGATAGAAATAACCTCATCAGGAAGAGGCAGACGAGCATCTGTACCGGAAGCTGTAGACTTAACATAATAAGTCTTGCTTGCGGAAGGTGTACCTGCAACGATCTCGATATCTGTAGTAGGGGTGTAAACATAAGAGCCTTCCTCACCAGAACGCTCATACCAACCGCCATCTGCAGTGTGAGGATCATCACCAGCAGCCCTGGTGTAATAGGTCTTGTTACCATCAACTTCTGAGTCAGAAGTATGAGTGTAAACATAAGCGCCTTCCTCACCAGAACGCTCATACCACAGACTAGGAGTATCCTGCTCGCTAGGATTAACTGATCCGGGCTCTGCAACTGCCGAATAAACAGTAGCAACAGGATTCTGCTTAGCTGAATAGCTAACAACAGCGTCTGTACCATACAGAACGTTTTCGAGAGCTGCCAGTCTATCTGCACTGATCTTTGTGCTATCGATAGTGATAACACTGGTAGGCTTCTTGCCAGTTACGTTTACAGGAACGGACTTCATTTCCCAGCTGAACTCGATTGCTTCGGGGCTATCATTTACAGTGCTGTAGCTTCTCTCTGAAGGAGATGCAGTAAGACCGTAAACAAGGTGAAGCAGATAGCCATGATCGTTGCTATCAACATCATTACCAATAAGGGTACGAATAGCAAGACCGAAAGCCTTACGAGCCTGCTGATAAATCTTAACACCATCCATAAGTGCTGCAGAACCATCAAGATCTGCGAAAGCATCAGGATAAGTATAAGCAGTAAGGGTTGCACCGAACTCTTCTGCAGATCTCAGAGAAAGGTATTTGATATTGTCGGCGTAAAGAGCTGTCTCGTCTGCTCCTGAAGGAGACTCGGTCCAGCCAGTGATACCATTCCAAGCATAACCCTTGGGATAAGTACCATTACTTGCAGCGGGGTAAACTACGCCATGATCAGTACCTGTTTCATACAGATGCTGACCAGCCTGATCCCAACCTAATCTAGCCATTTTATTTTCCTCCTTAAAAATACATACTGAAGACGTCATGATGCAAATTATCAGCAACGTAATGTCTATCATGAGTAGCAGTTACCGTATCCATAAGTTTATCTGGTAAATCACTATCAGCGTCTTCGTAAATTAGTATCAATTCGTAACGTTTATTCTTCAAATAGATTTTATTGTCTGCGTATATAGAGTCTATATTAGATCTTCTATAGCGTATACAAGGGTAATGCATCGTGACAGACGTTGGAGGCTCAAAATATGTGTTATTATTACCTAAAATGTCACGCAAAATAGCATCTAATTCAAGCCTGTGGTCCAGAGCTGCCATTATACTCACCTCCTATTTGAAATATCAATCTTGGACGATCGACCGTTACGGCTTCGACCTTCCATTTTATACCATTCCATATAATATATCGAATGGATTGAAAGTTCTGATAGGCAAAAGCATCGGCAAGTATACGAATTTCGTTATTAATACGAATATCATCATTAACTTTTTCTGAAGATTGAAGTCTACGAGAGACTTTGACAACATCTCCACGATATTGACGTTCCGTAATAACCTCTTTCCACTTACCAGGAACGACTTCTTTAAGTGTTACGTACACTACGGTACCATAAAACTTTGTAGCTGTCATGCTTTTACCTACCTTTCACTCTCATTTTGATGATAATATCATCAGCCTGCCTCTTCGGGCATCTCGATCTCGATAACGATTGCTGACTTAGGACGTACAAGTGCACCGGAGAGACGAGTCTCTATCAGGTACTTATGCTGGTTTACATCGATATCGAAGTCTTCGAAGGTGTTAACTTCGCCACCACGGTCAGTACCGATGTTGTAGTCAACAGGGTTAACGATGATAGCAGCAACGCCGTAAGTCTTAACTACGGACTGCTCCTCAACTACAACAGTAACATCCTCAGTGATACCTTCCATTACAGGAACTTCAACGATCTCGCTTACACGGCACTTGGTAGCCAGCTCGTTGTCAGTCTTGTACAGGCTGTAACCGTTACCATCTTCAAGAAGCAGCATCTCAGTATGCTCATCAGCCGTGGTGAACATCTTAGGAGTGCCGGTACCCTTGTAATCCTTACGAGCCTTGATAGCTGCACGGATGATCCTCTTAGCACGAGCTGCTTCGGTCTCGTTCAGAACGAGAGGCAGACGAACTTTGATAGTATACAGATCATCGTCCTTCCAGATAGGGCAGATGTTGGTCTCTTTGATCTTATCATCAGATGCAGGATTACGTCCATCACCTACGAGAACCGCACGAGCGATTTCCTCCTGGAGCATGAAACGCATCTCCTCACGGATCCAACCTACTACGTCGAAGTCAGTAATGTCCACGATGTCATCGCGATCCAGCTTCTGTTTCTTGTAGATAGTCTGAGGACTGAAGGATCTCTTAAGCAGAGTGAATACTTCCTCAATCTTCTGCTTACCCTTCATGTAACCTCTAGCACGAGCCTCGTCCTCAGTGATGTCTGCAAACATCATCTTTACACGGCTGAAAGGTGTGTGGTGAATAGATCCCATCAGGTGGGAAACCCAGTTGGTGTCTCTCTTGATAAACTCAGGAGCTCCACTGTTGAGATACTTTGCCTCCGGGAACAGCCAATCAATGTTTGCAATACCATAAGTCTGAGTAGTACCATCAGCATTTGTAGGATAGTTAGGAGAAGGTATAATAGCATGAGCCAGGACACCATTCTCATCTTCCATATTGTGCTTGATGGCCTCTTTAAGAGTACCATACTTCTTCATGTCCTTTATAATCTGCTGACGATCTGCCAAGCTCAGAACAGGACCATCATTGGTATAACCTTCTGCATCAAACACGTTGTGTTTCATTTCTTCTTCCTCCTCTTCATTTTCTGATTCAGCTGCGGCTGCTTCTAATGCAGCACCAACCATTGCACAACAAACTTTCTGATCTCTAGGCGACATTCTTTCGAATTCGGCTTTAAGATCAAAATCTTCATCATCTCCAAGATCTTCTTCAGAATCATCGGCATGAGCTAACTCTTCTTCGCTATCGTCTTCGAGCTCTTCTTCACTATCGTCTTCATCTTCAATATCGATAGCATCGTCAAGCCCATGGTAAAGGATAGCTTCATCAAGATCAAGTTCGGCGATTTCATCAGGATCTGTATATCCCATAGAATGAGCTATAGAAACCGTATCTATAAGTGCTCCGGGATTTGCTCCTGCAAGAACCAATGATACTTCTCTTATCATACCATGCATAACGTTTTTACCTTTCTTAGAAAGATTATTAGCATAGATAGATAATGCCGTAAGATCATTATTAGCAAGTATTTCACGAGCTTTCTGACCTTCAGGAGTGTTATTCAGCTTACAATGAGCATAAATACAATCTCCTCTGTCCTCAAGAATTGCATGCCCCAATACATTGCCTATTTTATCATGCTGATGATTCCAAACAAGGGGCACTCTGGCACCGTCACAATCTGCGAAAGCACCTGCGTGAATGGTTAAACCATCAGCACATCGTGTTCCATACATTGTAGCGATACCACCAAAATCCTGGTTGTACTTTTTTACTCCCATTTTGATGTATCTCCTTTCTACTGATTATTCAGTAATTGTGCAACAGCCTGAGCTCCTATATCCTCTCTAGACGGAACATCATAATAATCTTCAGAGACGGTTTGTCCAGTACCACCATCTTCCGAAACTACAGGAAATGTTTCTTCTGAAGTTGCATTTAAGTTATTGTTACGCAATTCGTTTGCTTTTGGATCGTCTACCGGCTTATATCCTATAATAGATCTGATCTCATTAGCAGACAGAATAGCATTACGACTAAACTTATCTGCAATTTCTGCTACGTTGCTAGCAGGAACAAGTTTGAACGGCTGTTGTATAAATGTTATTGCCTGTTTCTGGGTTATAGCCGTGGAAGTTAGGAATTTACGAGTAAATTCGTCAGCTATAGCAGAAAGTACAGGCTCTAACGTGTTGTTTCTATAATTAAGCATCTCTTGCTCAGTGGCAGTACCATCTAAAATGGCTTTAGAGACACCTAACTGACTATAAAGTATGTCCATAAGATACTCTACGGACTTAAGTAAATTGTTTTCCAAAGATCGATTAAGCTGGATCACTTTCTCCGTACCATCACTATATGCTATACCGTATTTCGAACCAGCTAACTGCTGCTCTACATCTTTCCTTCTCTCTTCTGCCTGTTGTTTATGTTTTTCTGAACGAATTACATAAGGAAGCTGAATAATAAGATCAAGTTTATTGTTTGCAGCCTGCTCATCTATGGATTCCATAAGACTCATTTTCCTAATAATCTGCTTAGCTACTGAATTCCGATCATTCATAACCGCATAAAACGGATTTTCAATAATAGCTACAGCTCTCTTAGGATACATAACTTCTCTTTTATGACCGGTTTCATCATCATAAATTTCAACTCGAACATGTTCTGGAAACCATGATTTTATTCTAGCCGTACGAAGTTCATACACTTTAAAAGAATCATTTTTTCTTATATCAACGTCTGTATATGTAGGAACAACCGCTACAACACCTTCATCAAACATAGACATAGTAAGATCTTGTATAAAAGCTCTACCTGTTTGGTCTATATTTGCTGACATATTCAAACATTTATTTAATGTAGAATGTACGGTGTCGACATATTGATCATTATCGTTCTTTTTAGCATGCATCATTCTCACACTGGCCACATCTATCGCTATACGCTCATAAATAGCGGTAACGAGAGTTCGGTCAGTGCCAGAAAACGGTCTAAATTTGTCCGAACGATATGAATATGATGGACCGTAGTCCATCTTGAATGTCGCAGGAGAATAATCGTAGCTGTCGTCTTTACCTTTAAAGACGTTCCATGCTTTTTTTACTCTATCTACTATAGATGGCATCGGCCTCTCCTCTCATTTTGATGAAATTAAATTTTAACAGTTCTATAACCCTTTAAATTCGCTTTACGCTTTTTAGGGTCTTTATTTCGTATTATATAATCACCTTTAGGACCAACAGCTATTTCTAAATCATCACGTCCCTCTTGTTTATATTGCTCGAGAAGATTTTTTGTATATTTAAACTCTTTTTCTTTTAACGCAGTTCTTTGTTTGTCTATTTTAGACTTTTGTCTGGAGACTTCAGACTTAGCTTTTTTATTTAAAGCTTTCCCTATTTTAGCCAAAGGACTATTCATATACGGATCACCATATTTATTTACTCGTTTCATATAAGTACTCTTGGACGCGCCATATTTGTTCATAAACTGCTGATCTGTAAGATTGTTATAATCGTTCTTAACACGTTTTGTAACAGCACTATCGGAATCTTTAGCCTGCATTTTTCCCGTTCTCATAAGATCAATATACTGTCTGCCATTCTGTTCCAAACGTTTCTTATTCTTATGATATTTATGTAATGCAATCCCAGCTACAGCTGCACCAACACCTAAAGCAACAAGACCATTCTTAGCATATTTTTCGAATTTAAAAGCTTTTTCTACATGCTTAATGTATTCAGGATCTTTTGCAACTCTTTCTACAACTCTTTTTGCTAAAACATTTTTTAAATTATCAGAAATCTTCGCGTTTCCAAAACTTTTCATCATAGTCTCGCCGATCTGTTTGGATTTATTTATCAAATAATTATTAGCTTTAGTTACATGTCGAACTTTGTTAAACGTTCCAGCTGCAGCGTTAAAAGCTCCGAGACCAGCAACTCCAGCTCCTATTCTTAAAGCACCACTCGCTTTACTAACACCAAAACGCTTATTTAAATGCTTCCGACCTTCTCGCGTTAAACTGCCATCCGGATTAAAATATCTTCTCTTACCTTCAGGAGTTAAGGAACCATCGGGATTCTGATAACGACGAACACCCCATTTCATACCTTTGACTCCATGATGATAGAGTTCCGAATATTGTCTAAAATCGTTGTTCACTTTATCACCTCCCGTTATTTAAATACAAATTTAGCCATATTCCAGTATGTGCCTGGATTTGCAGCTTTATTTCCGGTAATCCATTTTAATATGGCTTTACCATTAGGTCCATTCATAAACTCCATTAACTTGCCAACACCTACTGTAACACCAACGAGGGAACCAATAACAGTAGCGCCTCTTTTAATCATATTTTTCTTCTCTTTCAAAGATAGATGTGTCATTTCACGTTTTTCCATCTTTTCAAGAGCAGTAAAATAACGATCAGCTTTTCTCTTGTCTTCTTCAGATAACTGAAAATAATTGTCGAGAAAACGCTTACGATCTTTAAGAATCTTTTCATGCTCTTTAGCTTTTCTTCGTTCTTCTCTTTCGAGACGTCTCTTACCTTCTGGAGTCAAAGATCCATCAGGATTCTGATAACGGCGAACACCCCATTTCATACCAAGAATTCCATGATGCGCTAAAATATCAGGTTTGTTTATCAGATCCAAATTGTATATCTCGTCGATGGGCGGCTTGTTAACTAAGCCAACCACATTAATTTCATCAGGCATATAACTTACCTCCCACTCTCATTTTGATGAAAAGGAAGGCGGCCAGCCCATCACACTGAATACCGCCTTACCAAATTATAACTTACATTCCATTCATGGCTTCCATCATCTTCTGACGGACATAATCATTAGGAGCCTGATTCATAAGATCCTGCATCTCCGTCCTAAAATCACCATGACTTGAGTAGCCACCACCATCACGAGATGAATAACGTCCCATAGAATCACGTCGAGCATTAGCTCCACGGCCTCTAGCATAGGACATATCGTCATATGCATAACTCATACGAGGCATTCTGGGCATAGAAGCATTACTGTATCCATCTTCCATCTCGTAAGACTCTATAATCTTGCATACATTCTTAAGCGAATGGGCAAGGGTGTCTACTATCTGTAAGGAGGACGAATCGAGCTTATCCTTCTTACTATATTCTTTAAGCTCTTTGCAAAGCTTATCTCTTAATTCATACAATTCCTGCATAGCTTTCTCCTCCTTACGCTATTCTATCTATTACCAGATTTCCGTTCTGTACGTTAATTACAGGTGCCGGGGTTACAGTCGGATCATTTGATGCCGATACTGATCTAACAGCTGTCGATAAACAACAACCATTACGAACCTGAATAATAGCAGTACAAGTAACATTACCATACTGATCAACAGCTGCCGGAGTATATATAGCTCTACTTGTAGGGAGAGGTTCTCCTTCAAGTGTAATAGCTAAAGCTATAGGACCTACAGTGCCACCTTCGGGAATAGCAATATTTCCACTAAAAGTTACCTGATATGTGGCATAGCATTGGTTAGTAACACCTCTCAGAATAAAAACCCCAGATTCGTCTCTATGTATAACATAGCCCTTACGACAAGGGATAGATGCTGTAAATATCACAGGTCCATTTAAAGATACCTGCTGAACTGCATTAGCAAGATATTCTGCTGCCATGGTATCACCTCCAATTATGCTGCACAGCCGCAACCGTTAAATCCATTACCAGGACAAGTGAAAATAGGCTGGGATCCATAAACCGGAACAGTGCCTACAGGACAATTCTTAAGTCTGTTATACAGAGCATCAACCTCTGCATTCAGATCATTTCTGGTAACTGCCAGATTGAGCTGATTCTGAAGGTTAACATTGTCTCTACGAGCCTGTTCAAGCTGAGTCTTAACATTATCAAGTTCAAGCTGACAAAGCTTATCAAGAACAAGCTGGTTATTCCTATTCTGATTGTCGATGATATCACGAGTATTCTGTATACTCTGAGTACGATCAGCACAATTCTCAGTAGCAACGGTATACTTAAGATCTGCAACTGCCAGTTTATTATCGCAACAACACTGAGCAAACTGAGAGCTGAGATTCTGGAAACCATTGCTTACTGCAGCCTGAATAGCAGCCATCTGACTGTCGATCTGAACTCCTCTGAAACCAGCGTTCATAGAATCTGCCTGATTCATCCAAGGATAAAGACCATTCATTCCGCCACCACCAAAACCGTTGCCGTTGTTTCCCCAACCAAGAAGCAGTAGTAAGATAATCCATGCCCAGTCTCCACCGAACATTCCATTACCCATTCCGCCATTTCCATAGCCATAAGCAGGAGCTACCGGCATGTACATGTTACCATTGGATTCTATCATAATAGAATACCTCCTTTTAAAATATTTACACGCTTTAAAAGCATGTATTCAAGTTTTGTTGGTGGCCTTTATTTATTACATGCCGAACATAGATTTCATACGTTCGGCGTTTTGTGCTGCTACATTATATTGATTCTGATCAATAATACCGCGATTCATCATCTGCTGCATTATTTGTGTAGGATTCATGCCCATACTAAATAACTGCTGAGCTATTTGCATAGGTTGCATTCCCTGGGATTTCATCTGCTGTATCATACTAATTGGATCGTTAGGATTAGCCATCTGTTGCTGATTAATTTGGTTATATAGCTGATTTGGCATGTTTAATCCTCCTTATCGAATTTCCTATTAGGTTTTGTATTGTTAACAGCCATAACAGGTTTATTAGTATTAGCTACTATTTCTTTCAACTGCTCTGTAAGCTGAGATGCGAATTTATCAAAATCTTCTCTAGTAACATAGCTCTGCTTTTCATCAGATTTATTCTGAATCGAAGTCTCCTGTTGTGACGGACCCTGATTCTTACGAAATGTATAATCGAGAATCTGCACACTAGAATTGCCAAAATTGTCCACTGACTTGATATAGATCACTGGTTGTTCTTTATCCCAAAGGACAACAGTTCCTCCATATTGTACCGGGAATGCTTCTACCTGTTGAGGTCCCTGAACCCATGTTATAGGGTTCTGAGGCTGACTCATAATTGATTGAGGTTGATAATAATTTAAAGGGTATCCGGTGGCCATTTTCTTTCTCCTTCTCTCATTTTGAAGTTATTTGACTCTAAGGTTTATGTGACCCTGAGCTTTAAACTTTTCAAGCGTTTCTTTTGTGACATCTTTATCGATACTGAAACCTAACAAACCTGAAGCATCATCAGACTTAGTATCGACAATAATTTCTCCTTCAGTAGTAGCTTCCGGAAGACCTGTAGCAAATGAAGTAAGCATAGAAATTATTCCGGCAACTATTGAAATAGAGATCAGTTTAACCCAATCGACATCACTTATAGCCATGCCGACTGTAAGCATAGAAAGTGCAGTCTGAGCCATAGTTCTAAGTGCTCTTATAAGAGCTGCTTTAAACCATTCAGAGCCAGTTCGATTCATTGCTCCACCTCCTTCTGAGGGACATAGTCATTAGGTTTGATGTCCATCTTTTTTATTTCATCTACAAGACGTTTAGCCGAACCATTACCGCCCATTGCTTCATAAGGCTTATAAAGATAATCAACAAGGTTTTCATACTCTTCTGTTGTTATCCAAGATCCACGATTAATGTAAGCAGTAGCTAAATACATTATACGATCATGTCCTAAACCTATAAGCATCTGAGTTTTAACGTCTTTTCTGTCCATAAGTTTGAGCACTACCGCCCATACTCCGGACGAAGCTAATACAGAACAGAGAATAGTCAAAAGCGTTTGAATCAAATCAATTCCGCTCATCTCATCCTCCTTTCAATCTGGTCTATACCAGAAATATATAGGGATTTCTTTTGAAGAATCCCAGCTGTCATAGATGACACCATCAATAACGGTAGCTATGTGCGTGCCAAATCCCAGGACAAATATCCCATAGGGGTTGTCTTGACAGAAATCATCCGCTGTATAACAGCTGGGACAATAATCAGGTATAGTTCGCTTATAGAAACCGTTTGCGCGTAGTATAGCATCTGTTACCTGATTAGAGGAGGACATGTCACACATATTCTTTGAAAATGATGACAAAAGGTCATGGGCTTTATCCCAGTCAAGACCTAAAGCGGCGCAAATTGCGCGTACAGCGCAATCACCAACCACACGGCCGCAGGGATTAGGATTAAAATATCTGTACATGTGTTGGTGTCCTCCTTTAATTACCTTATTTTACGAGCAACCAAAGCTATTAGCATAGCGGACAAGATACTAATTCCAGTCTTAATTATATATTGTTTTATATACTTATCAGATACTGGAAATTCATCAGAAACTATAAAAGATTCAAGACCAACAATATCTACATCTTTATCTTTTACAAATGTTACGATCCATGAACCGTCTTTCGTGTCTGGATTTTTCTTGCGAGATATTTTCTTATGAAAATATAAAATTCCTTCACCGTTAGACTCTTCTTCATATCTCATATAGTCAGCGTCAATAGTATACACGGAGCCAGACTTCAGTTTCACATGGTATTTTCTTTGTCTAGGCTTTTCTTTCATAGTTATATCCTCTGCATATTATGTATTCTACGGGCAAGAATTCGAACCATCCAAGGCGCTGTTCGGTTTATGCCCTCCAATTAGACGTGTAGTCTCCGCATATCAACACGGGATAAGTGGCCCCCCTATGCTCCGTGTTATGTCGATGTTAAACCCTACGGGCAAGGATTTGAATTTCTGTCACCTTGCATATCAGCACCCAAGTCTGACTCTCCATCATCGGATAGCGTCTACACTTTTCCGCCACCGTAGGGGTTATGCTTATTCAGCAGGCTCTACGTCATTGAAATACTTTGTCATATCGGGGATATCTGCACCTGTACTTCCGAAAGTCTTAACAAGACAAGCCTTTAATGTGCCTGCTTTAATACCTGCGATAGCGCTTGAACACTTGCTATAGAATCCTGCTTCTGCGTCAAGTGCATCACTATAGTCGGCTGTTGCACCTACTATAATTGAACCATCTGCAAGAGTCTGAATCTCCAACTGATAATATTTTTCTGCCATTTTTATTTCCTCCTTTTATATAAATTACACCTGTGCGTATTCTGCCTCGATTTTGTAGTTGTCGTTGATTACTGTTATTATTGAAAGTTTCATGGTTTATCTCCTTTATGCTGTTTTGGTATAAAACAAAGTAATTTCTGCGTCATAAGTTGACCAATCGGTGAAAGTTATAATACGCAAATCCCCTTGACAATCAAGCCTTATATCGTTTGTCCCACCTGCGGCAAACGGCAGTGTTCTTGTAATCTTTCTATCTTGTTTGTTGTAAGCAATGCCTATAATAAAAACAGGATAATAATCGAATCCGCTCGCAACAACTAACGTATCATTGTTGGGTAATGTCGTTGCAGTATAAACCTTTGCATATAATGTTTTGCCTAAATATGTTCCTACAACTGTTTCACTCTTGCTAATAGTTATTCCACTACTGCTCCCACTCGGTATCGGTTTTCCTATCATTAGTTATTCACCCCCTCTACATAGATATAAAACGTGCTTGTTGGCTTGGTCTTTGCGTAAAGTACAAGTGTATTTGTTGCGGTGTTGTCGTAATAATTCACAAGGTCATACATGGACTTCTGTGTGTCTGTCAACATGGTGCTATCACTGCTACCAGACAAGCTCACGTTTGGGCAAAAGCTTGTTGATAATGTCGGATTGAGTGTCACGGAATAAGTATAATATCCGCTTACATTTGCCGATGCACTCCATGAGGATGATGATATGGTGTAACGGGTCTTGCTCATGGTTGAGCCGCTACCACCACTTGCGTTCTGATTTTCCCACTTGCCAGATGTACTGTTATAGCCAAGTACCTGTCCATTAGTGGGGGAAGATATATTCAGTGCAACTCCGCTATCAGCAAGATTACCGTTAGAATCCAAAGATGCTAAATCACCGTTTGTAGCACTAACAACCTTATCGGCTTTGTCGTTAATCTTATTGGCATATGTCGTTAGAATGCTTTCAAGATTTCCATAATTAGCAAAATTTGCCATTTTTTATACCTCCTTTACCTAATAACCTCCCTGTCATCAGTCAAGGAGTGCAAGAAGAGCATTAACCTGTTCTGTCGTAAGGCTATCGGGCTCTGCTGCATCGATAAGTGCATCAACAGTTGTAGCAGCTACTTCCAGGTTGCTCCAAGGATCACCTGCAGTATGAGCAGATGTGAACTTGTACAGTCCATCCTCATGAATAACAACATCGCCTATAGCATAAGCATTAGCTGCTGCAAAGGTTCCAGCTATCATTCCCTGAGTAGCTGCGATCTTGTTAGAAAGAGGAGTGATATCGATAAATCCGGCAAGAACATCAAATTTGTAAGCTACGGTCTTTGCATAATATGTCTTCTCAGAATCTACTGTATTATCCTCAGAAAGAACATACTCACCATCATCCAGCTCATACCAGCCTTCTGATGAAGGATCTTCATTACCAACCGGTTCTACTGCTGTATAATAAGAAGCATCACATACAGAAATGTTGGTTCCTGCAGGATAAGCCTTACCAGAT
Organism: Lachnospiraceae bacterium; assembly: GCA_017557525.1. Lineage (GTDB taxonomy): Bacteria > Bacillota > Clostridia > Lachnospirales > Lachnospiraceae > RUG11977. Next base: position 4,696 of record JAFYYN010000163.1, on the reverse strand, counting down.
CCTTCTACGAATCTGCTATCTGTTGTAAACGCATCTGTTACATTATAAGTGAAACCTCTCATCGCTGCTGTAAGAGTAGCAGGAAGGTTTGAAAATGTAAGAGATCCTCTGAATACCAGAGCTGCTCCAAGAGCGTCGAATTTCTGTCCTATTTTGGTTATGATCGCTACCGCGTTTTCATTTGATACAAAATTTGCCATTGTTTTATTCCTCCTTTAATCCGGAATGAGTGCAAGAAGAGCATTGAGCTGTTCCTGAGTTAACGGGTTCTCTAAACCAAGTTCAGATGCTGACTTATTACCCTGAAGTTCATGACCGTTGATGCTTGGTTTATTTTCAAGAAGATTATAGTTTGTGGTTCCGCCACCACCCCCGCCTTCTTCTATGACTTCTTTGAGTTCTAATAGAAGTTCTTCTATGCGGGATTCCGGATAACCGGTATAAGGTTCTCCGTTAATGGTAGCCTGTAAAATAGCTTCTGATCTACTCTGGGGAAATTCAGACATCGTAGTTTCCTCCTTATTCAAATAGTTCTTTGTTGAGTTTATAGGCAACCCAAGCATCTAATAGCGCTGCTACGTTGTCTATCTTTTCCTCATATCGCTTCTTAAGAAGCTTTCTGTTACCGTTTGTGTCTTCAAGGGTGACACAATTGCCCATTGCGAACTGCATTAATGACTGGTCAAATATAAGTTTACGGTCTTCGGCGAGATCTTTTAATTCACCTAAAGGTATAGACTCAGTCTTCACACCCTGAGGCACTTTTTCAACACCGAATTCAGAATTCTCTGTAACCCAACGATTTACAAATTCTTTTGCGCCGTAAGGGTCATATCCAAAGCATTCTACAGTATATTCTGAGTCTTCAATATACTGCCATAGATCTTCATAGACTTCCATCATGTCCAAAACTGTACAGTCTAGCACTACTAGACTTCCTTCTGCCATAAATTCCTCGTACTTAAGGCGTGCAGCATTTGGTAATCTTGCGAAAGTTCTACTTGAAATATAAGACCTAGTCTTAACACCAAACTCCTCTCTATCCAGAGGGAATAAGAATGTAAAAGCACAGAAGTCATCACCCTGTGACAAGTCTGCGCCCATTGCACAAGACATGTTCCAAAAATCATGCTTCTTGTGCGGTATTGTTTCGTTGTATGTAAAGAAGTAAGTATAACCCTCCATGGGTATACCAAACCTTTTAGCCAATATATCGTTCCTGGCAGCTGGAACATTCTCGGCTCTTTCTACGTCTAACAGATAAGTCTCGTAACTAACTGTCTGACCAAGATTAGGATTGGCTTTCAACCATATCTGAGGGTCATACTTGCCTTCTTCTACTTCTTTTATGTCATCCAATCTGTAATAAAAGATCGAAATGTGTGGAGCATAATACTGACCTTTAAGAATGTCAAGTAACTCCATTTTTATACTATCACCAGAACCGTTTCGCACTGTTCCTTCTGAAGACATAGCCACGATTAAGTAGTCGTCCATCTTAGAAGCACCTTGCTCTATTGCGCCAATGACGTCTTCCTTAATGTCTCCAGAGAGCCACTCGTCTACTGTTGAATACTTAGGTCGTAAGCCTTGCAGTTTGTCAATTGACATGGGACGAATCTCTAAAAGCGAACCGGTAATGAAATTCTCAATACCTTTTTTAGTAGGGGATAGCTTCATTCTGTTGGCTTTGCTACCTGTTGTATTCTGAAGTGACCCTTCCGTAAGGAATTTGAACAGTGGCCCCCTTGCCCTCGCGATAGCGGTCCTTATTGGTGATAGAATCTCTTCCGCCTGCCTCATTGTCGGCGCCGTGGTAATCTGATGGGTAGTGGAGGTGTCGATGTTTAATCCATAATTCTGTATACAACTACCGTACATCGATTTTGCCGCGCCTCGAGCGACGATAAGATACTGTTTCTTTGTAAGTCTGTGTTTTACTCGCTTTGTAGCATACTTTCCAGGCTTACCATCTTTACCTCTTATAAAAACTTTGTCATCTGTAAAGTAATACCAGCCCCAGATCTGTTCCGCCCATAATTTAAATGAGTCCAGAAGGTAAAGATCGGAGCCATCTGTTAAAGTTAACTCTCTTTCACAGAATTTTACCCAGCCTTCTACGGCTTGGTCGTCATACCAATACTTAGGATCTTCTATAAGAGCATCTATTCGCTGCATCTCTAATGAGATCATTTCACATACTGGTATTTCTCCTCTTATTACTTGGTCTCTGAACTGTCCATAATATATGGGGGTGGCTCGGTTAGACAGCATAGTATCACCTCTTTACGTTGTATGATGCATGGGCCATTTATCGGCTTCCACTCTTATTCTCCAAAGAAGCTCTTCAGCTTTCTTATGCTGAGCATCCAGAACAAACGAATTCTGAGGCGGATCGAATAAAGTCCTAAGACTAAGATACGTATAACTCTTAACCATATTAAGAGCAACATCTTCATTACCTATAAAATCCTCCCATTCTGAAGTTTCTGGATTGATCAAATCTAACTGAAAAGGTTCTGTGCCCACGCCAACTTGATAAAGCTCTGCGAGACAGGTGTTAATGTGGATAATTAGATCTGTATCGAAAGCATTGTAATCCGGTTCCATACCGAGCATGAGTTTCACGCTTGCGAGAATGCCTGTAGTATTAACTGTAGGCTGCTCTTCCTCGGTTATAGTTCCTTCTGCTGTTGTATTAGGCTCAGACATTTGTCTTGCACCTGCGTGATTTGTCATCAAGCTCAGGAGCTTCTTCAAAAGCCATAAGGTATGTCTTCATGGCGAAGCCTCTTGTCTTATCCGGCAGCTCAATGTTATACCAGATGTCGTCAAAATCGCTAATGATCCTGACTTCGTCGCCCTTGTTAAGCATTCTGATGATCTCACCCTCAGGATACTTCCTGACGCGCAGCTTGTCGACCTTTACTACCTTTGCAAGCATGTTTGTGCCGATTTCTTTTTCGAAAGATGCTATAGATTCGGTATTATTGTAAGCCGGAGTAACATCTTTCTCTTCAAGATTCTTATTCTCTCGCATAAATCTCTTATGATCTTTCTCTTTCTTATACTCCTTAGCCTCTTCGGGATTGTCAAGGTTAATCTGTTTAAAACTCATAATCTATCTCCTTTCCATGGACATGTATCATTTGGTCTTCGTTCAACGAAGTTAGTTTTTACTAACAAATTCTCATCTCCATAATGAATAGCATTATGAGTTGCATGAGAACAGCATATTAAATACATTGGATCGAACAATTCAGGGCCACCATCTTCTATTTCTTCGAGAGTAAGCGGATTCATATGATGAACAATGATCTTATCAACAATAGAACGATCTTCTATTCCTAAATCGCAAGCATTATCTCGAAGTATAACTTCCCTACGAGCATCTCTCCACTCTTTTGATTTGTAGAAAGCTTGATTGAAGAATCTATCCCAGCCAAACGTATCTGCTCCAACTCTTCCACCCATCTTAAGGTATCTAAAACGATCCTCAAAAGTTGGAAGAAGGATTAATTCATGATAAGTCTTTCTCAATAGTCATCCTCATCATCTTCGTCAGACATTTGGCCTGTATAAATCTTCATTGCTTGAACAGCGTCTGAGTAAATCTTCTCAGTTTGCTCTGCTGAACGTATAGCATGCTCTCTAGTCTTGAGTAGAGCTGTTTCTTTTTCCAATTTCTCTCTTTCGAGCCTGGTTTTCTCTGTACCCATCTTCAGGAAGTGTGTTATTACAGAAGGTGAAGCCGATCCGTCCTCCAATTGTCTCAGAGCTAGCGAGAATGATGCGTCAATACATCGTTGTTCAGCTATCTCTGGATTCGGAGCTGGCAACTTTGGTTTGGTGGCTGAACGTGCCATATAATTCACTCCTTTCTATCTCTTCTTTGATGCGCAAAACTTCATAAGCGTATCCAGAATATCCATGATTGTTGTATTTGTACAGAGCTCCTCCTTCTCCCATGTTGTAACACATGAGCACTAAGCCTGTATCTTTGTATCTTTTAACTAATTCTGCCAATAGATCAGTTCCTATTAGCATGTTGCTGTATGGATCCCAAATATCAGTCACTTCTAATCGTGCTATACGATCTGTATGACACGAAGGTATGATCTGCATGAGACCTATTGCACCTGAACCATTCACATCAGGCTGATACCGTGATTCTTTTTGTATTACAGCTAATATCAGTGATGGTTCTATTGAGTATTGGGCACCTAATTTGAATGCCCATCTGTAAATTTTGTCTTTCATACGCTCCTCAGGAGTCAGATCGTCTTCAAGATGCTTTAAAACGATTGGCTCTTTTGGAGTAACTGCAATGTTTGGTAAAACTACATGGACTTTGCCATGAGCTGCAAGAATATCATCCAATGTTCCACCTCTTTCAAACAATGTTTGTGTTGCTAATTGTGAAAAAGTATAAAAAGCTATTGTACAAACTATGAAAATTCGTACGATTGCCAAACTTACTCGGACTTCGAATATACTTCCTTTTCGATTTAACATACTTAAACCTTCTTTCAAATATCTTCAAATGGGTTTAGATTAAGATGATAAGACTTATACCCCACTTTTAAAGGGTGTCGCAGGGGCGTTTTGAGGGGCCACCATCCCAACATTGCCCCCGCGGAATATCACCCTAATCAAAACCCGTTTTACTATAACTCCCCCCGGAGAAAATATCAAG
>JAFYYN010000162.1 GCA_017557525.1 Lachnospiraceae bacterium | reverse complement strand
TTGCAGAAAGAACCGAAATCGCTCCTGGCGTATTGCCCACCATCCTCATAGAACTGGAACTGAAAGGTATGATTGAAGAAGTAGGGAAGAATCTGTATATAAAAAAACAATAAATAATTGACAATACTAAATAATTATAATCCCGAGTTTGACAGCAAATCTATAATAAAAGTGCCAGAAACATTGAAAAAATCAAGGCTCCTGGCACTTGCTCTATTGTTTTGGACTTTGGTAATTTTTTAGTTTTTCCTGCCTTTACTTAGTTTTTCTATTGTCTTCATCCTACTCTTGCTTATAAACTGGTAGTCAGTCCTAAATCCGCATACGTCATGAAGCTTATCTGTTAGCTTACTGCGTTCATACAGTGGGATAAACCCCTGCTCGCCAACCTCAGCAAAGTTCATCCCTCTCAGGGTATCAAGGATCTGATCACATGTATATTTTCCCTCAAGCTCCTTTTCGAGGTAGCGGTATATGACTAAAGCAAGGAAACAAGTCATGAAGTGTGCCTTTATTCTGTCATCGCGTTTAAGAAATACCGGTCTTGCCTCAAAATCCGTTTTCATGATACGGAAACATTCCTCTATCTGCCATCTGCCTTCGCTTACATTGAGGATGTCTTTTACGGGATCGTCAAAGAGGTCTGTACATACAGCATAAAGCCCGTCATATTTAGCTTCCTCGGATACTTTGTCTTCATCAAGAAAATAATGTACATCTGCTTTTTCACCGTCCTCAGTGACTGCAACCTTGCCGATGAAACGTGCAGGGTCATTAGGGTTACGGCGTTCCTTTTTGGTCTTGCCGGAATCGATCATCTTTTCGGCACGGGCAACCTGCGCCTCACGGAGAGCTTTCTGGTACGCAGCATATTTAGGAGAGTAAGTGATTATCAGCCTCTGATACACCTTTTTGCCATCATACGGAAGTTCTTTGTAAAAAAGCGATTCATTGTCTTCATCGGAAAGCTTGCTGATATCAACTTTTTTATTGTCAGATATACGGCGAAAATCTGAGCTGTCCGTAGCTTTTTCCCTCAGGTCATCACTTAGTTTCTTGATCGACTGGGTAACTATGAAGCATCTCTGACCCATGTGGTTAAAAGAACGGATATCTTCAGATGCAAGGCCTGCATCTGAGCAGTAAATGAACTTCTGGCATTCAAAGTCGCTAAGGACTTTTCCTTCAAGAGGTTTCAAGGATTTCTGTTCATTCTGATTCCCTGGAAAAAGTGAAAAAGCCAGTGGGATTCCATCTCCGTCCATAAAGAGGCCCATCTGTATGATGGGGTTAGGACGGTGTTCTTTGCTTTTCCCGTATTTTTTATCACCGTCTTCCTGCTCAATCTCAAAATAGTAATTCGTACAGTCGTAATAAAGCACTCTGTCATTTCTTTTTCCAAGAAAGTGGCTGTTCTTATAAAGCTCTGATTGGATAAGGTCAGATTCAGAAGATAGCACGCTCAGAGCACGGTAAACATCGTGAAGTTTATACGTGGGTGCCTCAAGAAAGTTTTTCGCAGCCTTATAAGACGAGCACTTGCTTCCCGGATCAAGTATCCTTGTAAAGACAAGGTCTGAAAGGATAGCGTTTATATCAAAGTCAAAGCTGTGCCTGTCGCGTATCTTGCGACAGATTGCATCAATTCTGAGACGATAGTATATATTCTGCAGGAAAAGGTATCCTCCGCTGAAAGAAACCTGTTTGCCATGTTCAATCTGCCTGTCGGCATGGAATGAAATGGTGACCAGTTTTTCTTCCTGCTCTTTTTTATATTTTTCTGTTTCTATACGTGCCTGTTCCCTGGCCCAAGCCATGACACCATTCCGGTCAGTATTGAGGGTGTCCATTAACTCTTTAAGGGTACCGAGTTTACGGACGATGACAGATGTACTGACACCTTTGTCATTGATATATCCTTTGGTTATATAAAAAGATTCTGCATTTTTTGATTTTGAAGTAGTAACTCTCATAAGAGACACCTCCTGTGCCTTTATTATATCATACATTACCATAAAATGCAATAGTATAAAGCAGAAAATTTGACAAAAAATATAAGCCTTTACAAGGCTTTAGGGGTTATTTTTTCGATTTAGGGTGTCAAACTACCGTGCAACTTTACCGTGGTCTGACCTTCTCTCAAAAAACACTTGCTGAATGCTTTGAAATGCCTTATAATGTGGTTTATAGGTGTTTGGGGAGGTGCTGTTATGACTTCAGCTATCGATCTTTTTGAAGAAACAACCACTGC
>JAFYYN010000161.1 GCA_017557525.1 Lachnospiraceae bacterium | reverse complement strand
ATTTTACCACTGGCCTGGAAGAAAAACAACACAGGTCTTTTTGCCTTGTGTTTTTCTGACAAAATTGATATAATCAAATCGAGAATATATAAGCTTTTATTTCTTTAACGTCTTAATTTGACGTTATTTATACCACATTGGGGTCTGACCCCTCAATAATTATGTATGTTAATTATATATAGGCTTCCCCCTTTGAGGGGAAGCTGTCAGCGTAAGCTGACTGATGAGGTGTAATTATTTAAGCGCTTTTAATGCTCTGGCACCGATATCGTTACGATAGAATCCACCGTCAAATTTAACTTTCTTTGTAAGGGCGTAAGCTTTGTCGATGGCATCCTTTAGGGTATCAGCTACAGCAGTTACACCAAGTACACGGCCGCCGTTGGAAAGAAGTGAACCGTCGTCTGCCTTCTTTGCTCCAGCCACATAGATATATTCATTCGCATCTGTCTCAGGGAGTTCCATAGGAAGTCCCTTTTCATATTTCTCGGGATAGCCTTTGGTTGCATATATTACGCAGCAAGCTGACTTGTCGGAGAACTTAACCTCTGTATCGGCTAAATTACCATCAGCAGTAGCTACCATAATCTTGAATAAATCTGACTCAAGAAGAGGAAGCACTACCTGTGTCTCAGGATCTCCGAAACGGCAGTTATATTCAACAACCTTCGGTCCCTTGGGAGTGATCATAAGTCCGAAGTAGAGGCATCCCTTGAAGGTTCTGCCTTCAGCATTCATAGCCTTGATGGTAGGAAGGAAAATCTTCTCCATACACTCTTTAGCCACTGCATCTGTATAGTAAGGATTGGGAGCAACTGTTCCCATACCGCCGGTATTTAAGCCTTCATCGTTATCATGTGCACGCTTGTGATCCATGGAAGAAATCATAGGGATAACAACATTACCATCAGTAAAGGAGAGTACTGAAACCTCGGGACCTGTCATAAATTCTTCAATGACAACTTTGGCACCGCTGGCACCGAATTTGCCGCCGTCCATCATTTCCTTTACGGCTTCTATAGCTTCGTCCAGAGTCTCAGCGATGATAACACCCTTACCGAGAGCAAGGCCGTCAGCCTTTATAACTATAGGCATATCCTGTGTTTTAAGATACTCTATAGCCTTTGCAGACTCAGTAAATACCTCATAAGCAGCTGTGGGGATGTTGTATTTCTTCATCAAGTCTTTAGAAAAGCTCTTACTGCTCTCGATGATAGCGGCATTTTTCTTGGGACCGAAGCACTTAAATCCTGCTTCGTTTAATGCATCTACAGTACCTGCTGCCAACGGATCGTCAGGTGCGACAATTACGAAATCAATATGCTTTTCCTTGCAGAAATCAACTATTTTTGCGGTTTCCATAACACCGATGCTTACACACTCGGCATCTGCCGCAATCCCGCCGTTTCCGGGAAGACAATAGATCTTAGAAACCAGAGGGCTTTTCTTAATAGCTTTGATGATGGCATGCTCTCTGCCGCCTGAGCCGATAACGGCAACTGTCTGTCTATTCATGGTTATTCTCCTGAAAGATTATATTTTATATATTTTTACTTAGATGGATTTATAAATTCTGAAACAACAGAAATAATATTGTCCAGACATTCTTTACATTTACGTACATTTTCTTCCTTGGCAAAGAAGTTTTCCCCATCATATCTTGGTTTTTGTTCCCATTTGATGATAATACCACTTTTGTCTACAAGCCACTGTATGTCATTGATTATGGACTTTAAGGGTGAAAAAACTATATTGTTCTGTGCTGCTTCATTTATAGCTGAAATTAGCAGTTCACCGTTTTCTTCTAAATCATGACCTGCAGAATAATCTTTCCCTAATAATTCAAGAACACCTTTGATTGAAAACTCTGCAGTTTGTTGCATATGATAACAACATGCTCTTAAATATCTTGTTTCTTCGGAGTTTTTAATAAATTTATTGAAGTATTCCGTTGATATCTCATGCCAGGTAATAGCATTTTCAAGCAGCGCGCTCATAAACTAACCTCCTTGTTTTTAGGATGTTGTTGTAAATCTGTTTAGTTTTATCTAAATCGTTTAGAAAAACTATATCAAAATTTGATCCTAAAGATTTAGCGAAATTTTTTTGAATCATACAAACTACGTCATCATCACTGGAAAGACTGTCATTTTCAAGCTCTACCAAAACATCTATATCAGAGTTAATATTGCAGCTATTATTTGTTGATGATCCAAAAATCCATATACGCTTTAGAAAACTCATATTTACAAGGTTTTTAATTAGGGAGTATACTTTCTCTTGCTTTAAAGGGTGGATTTTATTAATATTCAAAACTTGATTAAAGGAAGTGTTTAGGACATAAAAAGTTCGATCTTTATCCATTTCTATCTCTTTAAATGTTTTCCAAGTATTCAAAACACACCCCCCCTTCTACATTTAGTGTACAGACTGACGTGAAAATTAACCGTGGAGCCCCTTTGACTGACGTATCATATCTTCAACTACTATGTCATATATTTCGCCGATGGAAGCGCAGTACTCTAAGAGCTTCCAGGGCTCATTTGTATGGAAATGTACCTTTATAAGGTCTTCGTCACCTACTGCAAGTAAGCAGTCACCTACTAAATTGGCGGTGATGTAATCGGTGATAACGTCCTCATCCAGGTCTTTTCCTTCGATAAGGAGCTGTGTGTCATAACGGAATTCGATTTCTTCTGCCATTTGAAGTTTCCTCCTTTATACGTTTAGTACGCTCTCAACCGGAGCCTCATAGATCCTGTCAAGTACAGGCTGAACAAAATCCTTTAGGAATTCTTCAACCTGGGAAACGGAACGTCCGGTATACTTAGCGGGATCAAGGTTAGAGCGGAGCTCTTCATCACTGAGTTTAAATGCGGGATCGGCTGCGATACGGTCGATCAGGTCGCAAGCCTTTCCTTCAAGCTTAACGCCTGCGGCAGCAGCATGAGAATGAACACGAAGTCTCTCATGAAGCTCCTGACGGTCGCCTCCACGCTTAACGGATTCCATCATGATATTTTCGGTAGCCATGTAAGGAAGCTTTTCCATAACTCTGCGGGTGATGACCTTATCGTAAACAACAAGACCTGAAGAAATGTTGATGTAGATATTAAGGATGGCATCAACTGCGAGGAAGGCTTCTGCCACACTGATCCTCTTGTTGGCGGAGTCATCCAGAGTTCTCTCAAACATCTGGGTAGCTGCTGTCATAGCAGGATTGAGTGAATCAATGATGACATAACGTGCCAGAGCATCGATACGTTCACTTCTCATAGGATTCCTCTTGTAGGGCATAGCGGATGAACCGATCTGAGTACTCTCGAAGGGTTCTTCCATTTCCTCGAAGGACTGAAGGATTCTAAGATCCTGAGTAAATTTATATGCACTCTGTGCAAATCCGGAGAGAACATTTAAGAAGAAGGAATCAAGCTTTCTTGAATAGGTCTGTCCGGAAACGGGCATACATGCCTCAAATCCGAGATCTTCCGCGATCAGAGCTTCAAGCTTCTTTACCTTTGTCTCGTCATTTTCGAAAAGCTCCATGAAGCTTGCCTGTGTACCGGTGGTTCCCTTTGATCCGAGGAGTTTAAGTCGGCTCATCTGGAATTCAAGGTTTTCAACATCCATCAGGAGTTCGTTAAGCCACAGAGTAGCACGTTTGCCCACAGTTGTAAGCTGAGCGGGCTGTAAGTGAGTATATGCAAGGCAGGGAAGTGCCTTATATTTTTCAGCAAACTCGGCAAGGTTCTTGATAACCTGACCTGCTTTTTTAAGTACGAGCTTTGATGCCTCTCTTAAGACGATAACGTCGGTATTGTCTGTTACATAGCAGGAGGTAGCTCCCAAGTGAATTATGGGCTCTGCCTTAGGGCACTGAAGTCCGTATGCGTAAACATGACTCATAACGTCATGACGTACGATTTTTTCCCTTGCCTTAGCCTCATCAAAATTGATGTCGGTTGCATGAGCCTCAAGCTCTGCTATCTGCTCGTCTGAAATATTAAGTCCTAATTTCTGCTCTGATCTTGCAAGTGAGATCCAAAGCTTTCTCCATGTACGGAATTTGAATTCCTCGCTGAAAATGTACTGCATATCATCGCTGGCATAACGAGTTGAAAGCGGGGATATGTATTTTGTCCTGTCCTCTGACATGTTTTTCTCCTTGTCTCTGTACTTATTTTCGAAAAATCATTTTTTACTAATGAAATGCTATTTTCTTTCAAATATGGTTTTTAAAGATATCTTATCAGCAGAATCATATCCATAATCGTCATCATCCCGTTTGGGTTGTTTGTCTGTACTGATTTTTTTTGCGACAATCTCAGTAGCCTGTGGAAGAATTATCCATTCTGCCTGTTCCATAACCCTCTTCTGTAAAATCTCAGGAGTATCGCCATCCTTAACCTCAACGGCTTTTTGAAGAATGATCTTACCACCATCGGTTATTTCATTTACATAATGAACTGTAGCACCGGTTACCTTAACACCATATTTTAAAACTGCTTCATGAACATGGAGCCCGTAAAATCCGTCTCCACAGAAGGAAGGGATTAGAGCGGGATGTACATTTATAATCTTATTGTGGTAGTGTTTAACAAAATCCCCAGAAAGAACCAGCATAAAGCCTGCAAGTACGATCATCTCTATCCTATTCTCATCAAGGGCACTTTTAAGTGCTGTCTCAAAAGATGGCTTGTCCGGATATGCCTTTCTTTCAACCACAATAGATTTAATTCCGGCTTTTGCAGCTCTTTCTAAAGCAAAGACCTTAGGTTTGCTGGCTACAACAAGTGCTATCTCACCATGAGGTATTTTCCCTGCCTTCTCAGCATCTATCAGAGCTTGAAGGTTGGTGCCTCCTCCTGAAACAAATACTGCTATTCTCGTTTTAATCATACCAATTCTACTCCATCAATACCTTCAGCCAGTTCGCCGATAACGTATGCATCAATATTATTTGATTTTAAGGAAGCAATAGTCTTATCCACATCCTCGGGAGCAACTATCACGCTCATGCCGACACCCATATTGTAGGTGTTAAACATGTCATGATCATTGATCTTTCCTTCTTTGGCAAGAAGATTGAAGATAGGAAGAACCCTGACATCTGCTTTTTTAATGCGGGCACCTAAGCCCTTCTTTATACTTCTGGGAATATTCTCATAGAAGCCGCCACCGGTGATATGGCTTATGCCCTTTACCTTTACTTCATCGATGAGAGCCAGGATGGGCTTTACATAAATTTTGGTAGGTGTAAGAAGTGTCTCGCCAAGACCCTTTCCGCCAAGCTCTGCAATGGGAAGGGTAAGATTTGTATGTTCAAGGTTAAATACCTTTCTTACTAATGAGAAACCGTTTGAATGTACACCGGAGGAAGGAAGGGCGATGATCACATCACCGGCCTTCTGGGTATCGGTGTTGATTACTTTTTCCTTGTCAACAATTCCGACTGAAAAGCCTGCAAGGTCATATTCGTCCACAGGCATAAGTCCGGGATGCTCTGCAGTTTCTCCACCGATAAGCGCACAGCCTGCCTGAACACAGCCTTCAGCAACGCCTGATACAATAGTTGCAATCTTCTCGGGGATATTCTTGCCACATGCGATATAATCCAGGAAGAACATGGGACGTGCACCACAGCAGATGATATCGTTTACGCACATAGCCACGCAGTCAATACCAACCGTATCATGCTTGTCCATAAGAAATGCAAGTTTGATCTTGGTCCCTACTCCGTCTGTACCGCTTACAAGAACTGGCTCCTTCATACCTGCCATATTCGGAACGAAAAGACCTCCGAAGCCTCCGATATCAGGAGTGCTCTCTGATGTTTTTGTCCTTGCGATACTGCTCTTCATAAGCTCGACCGACTTGTAACCTGCGGTGATATCAACACCGGCTGCCTTGTAGCTTTCACTGAAACTGTTGTTCATGGTTTTTCTCCTTATATATTTTTTTGAATCATGATTACACAAAAAAACATCAAAAGTTGTCATGGTTTAACCCATGGCAACTTCTGAATTTGCATTTAAAACTTTTTCTGCGTTAGCCTTGCGCTCTGCATCCAGTTTGGCAGCCAGATTGTCATCGCTCAAGGACAGTATCTCTATCGAAAGTAAAGCGGCATTGGAAGCCCCGTCTATACCTACTGTTGCTACAGGAATACCGGAGGGCATCTGTACCGTGGAGAGAAGTGCATCCATTCCGCCCAGAGAAGAAGCATTTATCGGGATTCCGATAACCGGAATGGTAGTGTTTGCCGCAATCGCTCCAGCAAGGTGAGCAGCCATGCCGGCAGCAGCTATGATAACTCCGAATCCGTTTGCTCTTGCATTAACTGAGAACTCTCTTGCCTCTATAGGGGTCCTGTGTGCAGAAAAAACATGTACTTCATAAGGAACTTCAAATCTCTTTAAAATGTCAATTGCCTTTTCCAGCTTGGGAAGATCGCTTTTGCTTCCCATTATGATGCCAACTTTTTTCATTTTTTTACCTTTACTGCAGGAAATTTACTGATCAGTGACATGCCTGCTCATGTCACCGATGAAAACTCTGACACGTTTTGCATTCGAAAAATACAGTACAATTCTATCATAGAGTTTTTAGCAAGTCAATATTATTTCTTTTTCTTACCAAACAGCTTGAAACCGCCCTTCTTTGAGCTGCTATTATCGGCAGCTGCCTGGTTTTCGGCTTTAAACTGCTCGTATTCCGCATCAAGATCGAAATCATCTGCGGTGTATCCCTGCCCATAAGCGGGAGTGGAATTTTCGAGTGCTTCCTGCTGCTCAGGAGACAGCATGTTATATTCTTCCTCTGACATAGCCTGGGCTCTGCTTGATTTGGGCGGAGCGGTCTTGCTCTTTTTGTTGTGTGAGCGTCTTGTGGTGAAGGTTACTCCGGAGTTTTCTCCCGGGCGGTTGACACGTATCACAGGTTCGGGTGCTTTAGGAGGAGGCGGGAACTCGTTTTCATCCTCGGAAACGGACTGATTGTCCGAAGCGATATTTTTACTACCTTTCCTGTCTTTGTTTGCAGAAGAGTTTTCGGTTTCTTCCTTTTCGGTCTCCCTATCCTCCCGTACTTCCTCAAGCAACTTAAGATAGTTATCCGAATCATGCAATCTACGCAACTTTTCCTGTATCTGTGTCCTGTCAGCCTTAAGACCTTCCTGTTTTTCATCCATTGCTGCTAAGAATTCCAGATACTGATTTCTGATAAACTGAGTCGTATTATCGATCATCATGCTCATTTCATCGAGCATGGTATCGGTATAGGCCAGGGAAACAGCCTGTACATCCTCTGCGCCTATCTTGGCCTTGGCAATAATTTCTGAGGCTTCACGTTCGGTTTCAAGCCTTGCCATTTCCTTGGCACGGGTGGTTGCCTCATATTGATCGAGTACCTCATACATTGCTTCGTTCAGCTCCTGAAGCAGAGCGAACATCTCGGTCTTTGACAGGATGACCAGATCGGGGGAGTTCTGGTAAGCTTCCCCTTTAGCAAATAGTATGTGGATCTGTTTACATATTTCTTCTACTCTTGTGGGCATGCAGTTACTTTCCTTTACAAAATGATGGAATATCAGATCTTGAAACGGTATCCGGCACCCCAGATAGTTTCAATGTACTGGGGATTGCTGGTACTGATCTCGATTTTCTCACGTATCTTCTTAATATGCACGGTTACGGTTGCAATGTCTCCGATTAGATCGGCATCCCAGATTTCACTGAAAAGCTCCTCTTTGGAGAAAACTCTGTTGGGATGTTCGGCAAGGAATGTAAGCAGGTCAAACTCTTTGGTAGTGAACTGTTTTTCTTCATCGTTAACATATACACGTCTTGCAGTCTTGTCGATCCTTAAGCCTCTGATCTCAATGACCTCATTGTTCTTTCTTTCACTGCCAACAAGCCTCTCATAACGTGCAAGGTGAGCCTTTACACGAGCCACGAGCTCACTCGGGCTGAAGGGCTTGGTCATATAATCATCGGCGCCAAGACCTAATCCGCGTATCTTGTCGATATCATCCTTTTTGGCCGATACTATAATGATGGGCATATCTTTCTGCTCGCGAACGCTTTTACAAATATCAAATCCGTCTATACCGGGAAGCATGAGGTCAAGTATCATCAGGCTGAAATCTTCATTTAAAGCCTTTTCAAGGCCTGCCTCGCCGGTATTTGCTATAGAAACTTCAAAATCCGACAGCTCCAGATAGTCCTTTTCAAGCTCGGCAATTTCATTTTCATCTTCGATAATCAAAATCTTTATTTTATCCATTTTTATTCCTTTCCGGTATAATCTACATCTATTATGGTTTCATTCGTTGGTATTTCTGTGGTCTTTTTCTGCTTACTGCCTGATTTTGAACGTGTCCAGGGCTTTTTCCTGAAATTGGCATCTGTAATCTCACCAAGCTCGAGAGAAGCATTTTTGGAGCCTTCTTTAAGCAAGGTAAAGGAAATGCAGGTACCTTTACCGGGAATACTTTTGGCGGTAATCGTACCGCTGTGATCCTCTATGATCTTTTTTGTGATAGCCAGACCCAGTCCTGAGCCGCCCTTTTTAGAGTTCCTTGAGGAATCGGCGCGGTAGAACCTGTCAAAAATAAACGGAATATCCTTTTCGTCGATACCTCTTCCGTTATCCTGAACGCTTATAGTGACATTATCTCCGGTATCCTCCGCAAGGACCACGATGGATCCGTTATCCTTATCCATATATTTTACGGAATTTCCTATAAGGTTGTTCATAACTCTTCTGAGCTGCTCGAGGTCCGCTATGATACGCTGACCTTTAGGAAGCTTGCTGATATAATCGAGAGTTACATTCTTTACTTCTGTGTCGAGGGACATTTCATCAACACAGTCATTAAAGAAATCATCGGCTTCAAAAATCGTAAAATTATAAGGAACAATATTTGTATCAATCTTTGAAAAGAAGGAGAGCTCGTCTACAAGTACCGTCATATCAGAGGCCTTGGTATAGATGGTCTTTAAATATTTTTCCTGCTTTTCCTTTGTATCCGCAACTCCGTCGAGTATACCCTCAGTATAACCCTTAATAGCGGTTAAAGGAGTTTTTAGATCATGCGAAATATTGCTTATAAGCTCTATTGTATCCTGCTCATACTGCAGTCTTGTATCAATCTGCTTCTTTAGCTGGATCCTCATTTCCTCGAAATCTTCGCAGAGCTGTTCAAGCTCATCTGTTGATTCGCTTTCGGTGGGGATGGAGAAATCAAGGTCTCCGTCCTTAATCTTGTTTGTAGCGACAGTCAGCAGGTTTAAAGGTCTGATGATACTTCGGTAAAGCCAAATTACAAGTATCAGATCCGTCATTGCTATAACGAGTACCAGCGTTAAAACTGCCTGCAGGAAGGTTACCTGTACCATCCCTTCCGGGTGCAGCAGGAAAAAAGGTCCGTCACCATCACCAAATGCCCGCCTGCCGATAAAAATGATCAGGAAAAACATGAGTAATGGCAAGATCAGTAACAACAGGAAGGTAACAAGAAGTCTTTTCTTTATATTCATACCGAAAAACCTCGTTGCTCTATTTAAGCTCAGTCATCCAGATGGTTCTTGGAGTCCTTTCTTTCAAGAGCTTCAAGCTCTCTTAATTCCTTTAACTCATCGGGAGTAGCTGTTTTTTCATAATGCTTGCGTGCCTTGAACAATAACTCCGAAGCGGGATAATCCTTGGCCTCACGGTCACCGTTTGCGTCTGAGATGATAACCTTTACAACCTGCTTTAATACATTTACGCTATGTACCTCTCCCTGAAGTCCGTCCTTTGTTGTAACCTTATCTCCGGGATTGGGAAGCTTGCTGTTAAGATATTCATATGCTTCTTCCTCGTTGTTAAGGCAGCACATAAGTCTTCCGCAGGTACCGGAAATCTTGGTGGGGTTAAGAGAGAGGTTCTGCTCTTTTGCCATCTTAATCGATACCGGACAGAAATCGGAAAGATAGGTTGCGCAGCACAGAGGTCTTCCGCAGATGCCGAGGCCTCCTAAGGCTTTGGTTTCGTCCCTTACGCCTATCTGGCGGAGCTCGATACGGGTCCTGAATACTGCCGCAAGATCCTTTACAAGTTCTCTGAAGTCTATTCTTCCGTCAGCTGTAAAGTAGAAGAGTACCTTGTTATTATCAAAGGTGTATTCGCATTCGATAAGCTTCATTTCGAGACCGCGGTTTGCAATCTTTTCAAGGCAGATATTGAAAGCCTCCTTTTCTTTTTCACGGTTTGCTAGATTCTTTTCGCGGTCTTCTTCGGTAGCTTTTCTGATAACGGGCTTTAAGGGCTGTACAACTACCGAATCTTCAACTTCCCGGGGAGCAAGTACGACAGTACCGAACTCAACTCCTCTGGCAGTTTCAACGATTACATTGTCTCCTTTTTCTATTTCAAGTCCTATCGGGTCAAAGTAATAAATCTTCCCGACGCTTCTAAAACGTACTCCTATTACTGTAGTCATTTTGATATCCTCTGTTTTCTATATTAATGCTCCCTCATCTTTAAAAGGAGGAGCTGGATGGCTATGTCAAAGTTTACATTGGCATTAAGGCGGTCCTGAACGGTATAAAATCCGTCTAAGATCGTTCCAAGAGCTTCAAAGCCGTACTTTGAGGCCTGCCTTTTGATAACCATAAGTTCGTCAAGAAATACCAGGCGGTTTGCATCCTGAGTTGCCTTAAACATCAGGATATCCCTGAACCACAGATGCATGAGATCCAGGTAAACCTTAACGTCTGCTTTCCTTTTGCCCAAGGTGTCAACCATGTCATTGACAACATCTATGGAAAGACTGTCGATATTTCTTAAATAATACAGACATTCATTTTTGATCTGTTCAAAATCCTCGTTTTTGGCAAATTTCAGTGCCTGCCCGATACTTCCGCCTGAAAAAGCTGCGCAAAGCTTGGCAAAATAGTCCGGAAGCTTTTCATTTTCCATGAGATAATCAGATATGACACGTGTTTCAAGGGGTTTAAACTGCAGTGTAACACATCTTGACATGATTGTCTGCAGGAAAGCGCCGGTATTTGTTGTGATAAGTATTATGACTGCATATGCCGGAGGCTCCTCAAGGGTTTTTAACAGTGCATTCTGAGCCTGCTCCGTCATACGTTCAGCTTCGTCAATGATATATATTTTGTAATTGCTGCTAAATGGCTTGATAGTGATATCTCCCAGTAAGCTGTTTCTTATGTCATCAACGCCGATCCTTGATTTCTCATGAGTTATCCGGATTATATCGGGATGGGTTTTTGAAGCAGCCTGCATACAGGCCATGCACTTACCGCAGGGCTTATCGGAAGAATCTGACTGGCAGCAGAGTGCTGCAGCAAAGGTATCTGCCATTGTCTTTCGTCCGGAGCCTTCTTCACCGTTAAATATGTAGGCATGGTTAGGATGGCCCTCGGCTATGGCCTTTTGCAAGTGATCCTTTATACTTTTATGCCCCAGAATACTGCTAAAATCTAACATATAAAACACCCCCCAATGAATTATCAAGTCAGAATATCCAAAAGCAGTCCCCGTATTTCGTCTATGCTGCCCATGATCATAAGCGCATCCTGCTCGTCCTTAAGGAGCTCTTCAGCAAGTGCGTCGAGCTTTTCGTCGACCAGGCGGATCATTCCGTAAACTCTGTGACGACCACGCCTGTCCAGAAAGTTTTCTCTGGAGAATTTATGAGAGCGGTTAACAATCTCGTTCATAAAATCCTTGATCAGGCTTCTGTATTTGCGCATATCCGTGATATCCCGGCGTTTTTTTATCTTTTCACCCTGTCCGGTTATCTCCTCCAATAACCCGGAGAGCTTTTCTGCTAATGCTGCTTCACCTATACTGCTTATAAGCGTAAATTTGAAATTACCGTCTGCAGGCTGTGGCGCTTTGGTCTGGTCGATCTGGTTGATCGGCTGGGTCTGGTTAATCTTAATATCCGTATTGTGCCACCTCCTGTCTTTTTAGTATAAAAACTTCTATATTTGATTCGGGTTTTCGATGTGTGATAAAAACCTTAAAATTTCCTCAACACAAGTATCTATATCGATATTTTCAAATCGTTTTTCAACACCGATCTCTTCGAGCTTTTCCTCTGAGAAATCCTCTTCATCGGCAAGAAATCTCCTGCATAGCTCGGCGTATTTAGGTTGCGCCTGCTTTCTTTCGCGTTCGACTGCCCTTGAAAGCCTGAGTCCCGATTCTACTTCTATATATATAGGGATGACGGCTTCATCTCCAAAATGCTTTTTTAGTGATCTGCAGCCTTCGGGAGTCATGATCAGCAGGTAGTCGGAGTTTGACAGATCGATCTGACCGTCATTTGCCGTAAAATAGTACCAGTCCCCGTGAATGGTATGATAACAACGGTACTCGATAACTTTGCCTGCTAAGTGCATATCCTCAAAATCCGGAACAGATACAAAATGATATTCAACTCCCTCTGTTTCGCCGCTCCTTATAGGGCGGGTAGTGTAGGAGACTATGGTTTTAAATCTGCCGGTAGTCTGCTCTAATAGCTTTTTATATATGCTGTCCTTTCCGGAAGCACTTTTCCCCATTAAACAGTATATTTTTCCCATGATGGTATTATAATCTTTTCTCAATAATCTCGCTAAGAACCGGTATCAGTACCTTTGCAGCCTTTTCATGCTCAGATTCCAGAGGATGGTAGTCCGCTCCGTATCCTACATGTTCAAAGTCCTGTTCTGGTAAATGTACCGTTTGGATACGCGTATCCCCGGTTTCAGCTTTATAAATGCCTACTGCATCACAGATAGTTGGATACAGTCTGTCGCCCATTAGACCAAAAGCACATACAATATATGCCTTTTGATTATGTTTACGTATAAGCTTTAAAAACTCGGTATATTTTGAAGCATACCAGGATTGTCTGTCTTTGTCATCCTGGCAGAAGCTGTCATCGTTGGTCCCGAGGTTGAGTACTATGATATCGGGAATATATTTTGAAAAATCCCACCTGACAGCATGCGGAACAGGAATGCCATCCAGCTTGTCATAACTAAGTCCCATGGACTCATAGAATGTAGGTATGAGCTGATCGGCATGCCTGAACTCAGGATTGTCTGTAAAGCCGGAGATGATACCATAGCCGCTGATTGAAAACATGCTGTGATCACAGTTAAGGGCAGCAGCGGTTTTATAGGCAAAGCCCTTGGTCACATCCTCGGTAAGGGTTTTAAAATTATGTGTAGGGTCAGGGTCATCAACGCCATATCCACAGGTTATGGAATCGCCGATAAACTCTAGTTTAGCAGCTGAAGCAGGGATTGGCTTTACGGTATCATTGTCCGCAATTTCGAGCGGTTTAATACCCATAAGGGACATTGCACACTCGGAAAGCTTCATAATCCTGATAACAGAGGTTTTGGTTATAGCGCTTTCGGCAATTTTAACTCTGAGTTCTTTTTTGTTAAGGGCGAGGTCCCTGGTGCGTATGCCGTTTTCAAAGATTCCGATGCGCACGTAGTTAGCCTCGTTATCGGGAAGTTCTGCTGCGTTTCCGCCGACAAAGGTGATCTCGAGGCCTTTACCTGTATATTCAAATTCTATGCCCGAACCTGAGAGGGAGAGGAGAAGGGTATCTCCAAACATTGCTGTCCTCCCGAGGTATTTAACGTTTTTATCTGTAAGTTCGATTTTCATAAACCACCCTAAACACATATTTTTCTAAGAATACTATAACATAAAAGTGGAAGTTTGACAATGTTTTCTTGAAAAGCAGAGACTAAAAATTAGTTTACCTTTATCCGGGCTTATGTTATTATATCTAACAGACTATGAAAATCATTCTTTTCTGATTTGGGAGAAAAAATGAGATACAAGAATAAACGTACAGTATTAATATACATGCTGGTATTCCTGCTGGTAAGCCTGACAGGGATGCTTTATTCGTCATACCCATTTTTCAATAATTTCTCCAGAATCTTTTATGGCGGTATCATAGTTGTCTGGGCAATGACGGTATTAAGACGTATAATAGAACCCCAGATAAAAGCTCTTTTGATAGAAAATGCCATCCTACTACTGCTTTTGATACTTTTTCAGGCACTTCGCTTTCAGTTTGAAACCGGCTATGTCACGGTGCACCGCTTTATGTGGTACTGCTATTATATCCCCATCTGCTACCTGCCATTTGTATCGTTAAAGCTTTCTTTGAGATGCGGGCGTTCTGAAAATGTAAAGATAAGTTCATTGTGGGATCTTTTCATGCTCCCTTCCATGATACTTTCCATCCTGATATTATCAAATGACAAGCATCAGCTGGCATTCAGGTTCTCTGATCCTTTAGAATCCGGGTATGATCTTTATACAAACGGGCCGGTTTATTATATTACAATATGCTGGATAGCCCTTATGCTGATAGCGACCATAGTGATAGTTATAGTAAGATTTGCAAGTAAGCCCGTGCGAAAGGATTCATGGGCATATTATGTAGTACTCGTGGTATCAGCATATTTTCTGCTTACAGATTATTTCGGCGTTGCTCCGGTTGTAAACGGCATTCAATTTTTAAGCCCGTTGGAAACCTTTTCCATCTTTATCGTTTGTGGGTGGGAAGCCTGCATACAGACCTGTCTTCTTCCCTCAAACAGCGGTTACAGGTATTTCTTCGTAAATTCCGGTCTTGTAGCAAGGATCATCGATAATAACGGCAAAGTAAGACTTGCCTCAAAGGGTGCAGATACGGATTGGGGCGAGGTTAAGGAAAATTATCACATACTGGAAAGAGACGTCTGGGGCGGAAAGCTTAGCTATGCCGAAGATATGTCTGCAATCAAGAAATCTAACAGAGAGCTAAAGGAAATCTCCGACCGGCTTCATGAAGAAAATTCTATCCAGGAAGCAGAAAATTCACTCCAGGCAGACAGAGTTCATGTGGCTGTAATGAATAAGCTTTATGATGATATAGCTGAATTTTCGGCAAAAAAGATAGAAGAGATAGAAGGACTGCTTACTGTAGCTGAGGATGATGCAGGCTTTAAAAAGAACCTCGAGAAAGCATGTATACTTGCTTCATATATTAAGAGACGCGGGAATCTCTATCTTTTGGGAGAGGAAGCAAAGGAATACGATTTTAATGATCTTTTCCTTTCTTTTAAGGAGTCGCTTGATTATTTCTCCCTTGACGGTACCGGGACTCTGCTTACCAAAGAGAATACGGAACCTCTGGAAAAGGATACCGTGCTTGCAGCATATGACTGTCTTGAAGGTATTTTAGAAGAGATTTCCGGAAAAACCGGGAATCTTCTGGTAAATCTGGATTCGGACATCAAAGGACTAAAGGTCCGGTTAATGTTCGATGCTTATGTAAATGAAGATGATATCCGCAGCTTTACCGGTGTATACGGAGAAAAACACAGTGGAAAATTCCAGGTTTCCATGCAAAAGGATACCGGTGAAAATGCCAATACTGATACTTCTGTGGTAACTCTCTTTTTTGGCAGAGAGGAGGTGGCGGTATGACACTTCTTTACGATATCCCTGTTCTTTACCGTACTATCCTTCTCTGTCTGGTTTTCCTGATATTATGGGTTACCATGATGCAGCTGGCTGAAGTTGTTTATCAAAGAATGTACAGGGGCTTCGGTGTTTTCTTCCTGCCGATGGTTATTGTAAATTATATCTTTTTCCAGCTTTGTCTCGATGAAAAATACAACATAAAGCTCTGGGCCGTGCTTGTGTATATCGCAGTCATGATATTGTTTGATACCATAATACTTCGTATAATAAAGCGCTACCGGCACGAAAATTTCACCGTCATTTCCGTTAAGCAGGGACTTGACGCAATGGAAGAAGGTATCTGTTTTTATACCGAAAACGGACTTCCCCAGTTTGTAAACGAAGCCATGAATGATATGAGCATAAGACTGACGGGAACAACCATAAATGATGCTTCAGCTTTTTGGAAAAAACTGCGTAAAAGAGAGATCAGTGAGGATTGTACCATAATATCCGGTAACGAGGAAATGGTGATCGTCAAAACTCCCGAAAAGGTTTGTGCTTTTTCCAACCGGAACATGGAGGTTGGGGACGAGCTGAAAGAAATGGTCATGGTGGATATAACCTCCGAATACAGAACCTTTGAAGAGCTCCTTGCAAAAACCGAATCGCTTGAACTACGGCAGGCAAGATTAAAGGAATATAACAGAAACGTTACTACAGCTACGATAGAAAAAGAGCTCTTAAATGCCAAAGTCCACATTCACGATGAGCTCGGAGAGATACTGCTTGCAGCAAAAAGATATGTAAAAACAGGTGATGGTAACAGACAGCTGCTGACAGATTTCTGGATGAAAAATCTAAAGCTCCTGGGCGTAGAGCGGAAGCAGGAGGAACAGGACGAATATAAGGAAATATACAAAGCAGCAGCTGATATTGGTATGAAGATCGAGATAGAGGGTTCTCTTCCCGAAGAAAAAACCGCCAAAACAGTAACTGCCTCTGCATTACATGAGTGCCTGACAAATACCTTCAGGCATGCAGGCGGGGATACTGTATATGTTAAGGCAGAAACCAGGGACGGTAAATTGGCACTTACCTTCACTAACAACGGCAATCCGCCAGAGGGCCCGATTGAAGAACACGGAGGCCTGAAATCGTTAAGGAAGATTGCCGAAGATGCAGGGTACGAGATGAGCATAGACACAAAAAAAGGGTTTATGCTGAATTTGATTTCAGTGAAGTGAAAGCAGCTATTTACAACTGTTTTTTAGGAGAAGGATAATGGAAAAGTTAAATGAAAGTGAGATAGCAGCTTCTGTCTGCGAGTTAAATGATATTGCGGTAGATGAGATACGGGATTTTGATATCGTAGTAGTAGGAGCCGGAGCATCGGGCGTACCGGCTGCAGGCTGGGCAGCAGAGCTTGGAGCTAAGGTAGCTCTGCTCCAGAAAGAAGGTAGTGTTGTTTCACAGGGCAACTGTGGTTCTGCTATTATAAAATCACGTTCTACAGAGGCAGGCATAGTAAAATGGATACACCATACTAACAGTCTTTGTAACTGGAGAGCAGATGTTAAACAGCTTCGTGCTTATGCGGACTACTCCGAAGAAGCTATGATGTGGTTTTGGAACCGAGGCGGATTTACCAAAGAAACAGAATACGGTGACGGCAGCAAGGTTGACAGCAATACCGAAAGTGCAAAATTATTAAACGATGGAGACAAGCTTTGTGCATTTATCAGTACAAGCGGTGACTTTACAGGTACCTGGAGGGATCGCGAAAACAGCTACGAATACGGTGATGACCACTGTTATTTCTGGGCTCCCTGGGTAGGTCCCAAGCCTTTAAACGTTGGAAACGCGCTAAAAAATATACTTGAAAACGTTAAGTCAAAGAATCCTGATCTTGAAACCTTCTTTTCAACCCCGGCCGTTAAGCTTGTCAAAACCGGAGACAAAGTAACCGGAGTTATAGGTAAGAATGAAGAAGGAAAATATATACAGTTCAATGCTTCAAAGGCCGTAATTCTGGCAACCGGTGACTATACAAATAACTCCGCCATGGTAAAACACTGGTGTCCCGATATAGACGAATTTGACAAGAAACAGTTCGGAAAAACCGGTGACGGACATGTACTTGCAATCAGTGCCGGTGCAAGGATGGAAAACCTCGGACATACCAAGATGATGCACGATTTTGATTCGGCACTTATGTGGGAGGAGCCCTTCCTTTATCTGAATATGAATGGCGAGCGCTTTACCAATGAATACACCGGCTTTGTATATATGGGCAATATCCTGAAATATCAGCCGTCATATAAGGGAAGCATGCTTGATGAGGAGCATAAGGAAAAGGGCTCTAAGGGCTGGTACTGTACTATATATGATGACAGCTATATGAGCTGGCCCAATGAGGAATTTGTAAGTGGCAAGGTACCGCCTCAGGTTATGCAGAAATTTATCCCGGGAGCAGTGGAAAATCCTCAGGGAGTATTTAAGAATCTTATAGATCTGCACAGATGCGATACCTTAGAAGAACTGGCAAAGGAACTTGATATCCCTTATGATAAAATGAAGGCATCCGTTGACCGTTATAATGAGCTTTGTGATAAGGGCTGCGATACCGATTTTGGAAAGCCTGCCAAATATATGCATAAAATTGAAAAGGCACCTTTCTGGGGAGCAAGAAAGCATATCCGTGTTTCAGCAGAGGTTTCCGGAGTAGTAGTAAATGAAAACGGACAGGCTTTAGATGATGAAGGAAACGTTATCCCCGGACTATACTGTGTAGGAAATCTGGGGGGACCATTCTATGGCGGAGCAGATTATCCCTTCCATCAGACCGGACTGTCCTTAGGTAAGTGTTATACCTTTGGTATGATAGCAGCAAAACATGCTCTTGGAAAACTGTGAAAAAAGTGCCTTGACAAAACAAAGTATTTGTGCGATAATGCATCCATTAAAATCAAACTGGTAAAGAAAATATCCAAAGGCTGTGAAAGGAAGAGTAGGCTGCCCAAATGCATACAGAGAGTCCGCATTTGCTGAGAGCGGATGGCAGAAAGACAGTTGAAGATGGTCCCGGAGCTGCAGGGCTGAGGAGCATATGTTCTAAGGTTCTGACGGGTTCACCCGTTATAGTGTGGACTGTTGACAGACAGTTGCTAAGATCTGTGCCGCGAGGTACAGGTGAATTAAAGTGGTATCACGTGAGTTATGCTCCCGTCTTTAATAAGACGGGAGCTGTTTTGTTTTTAAGGAGGAACAAAAATGTCGGAAAAGAAACCTTTTTACATCACAACCCCGATCTATTACCCCTCGGGTAATCCCCACATCGGACACTGTTACACAACCGTTGCCTGTGATTCAATCGCGAGATATCGCCGTATGCAGGGACGTAATGTAATGTTCCTTACAGGTACGGATGAGCATGGATTAAAGATTGAACAGAAAGCCAAAGATGCCGGTATCACACCTCAGAAGTATGTAGACGGCATAGTTGAGATATTTAAAAAGCTCTGGAGTTACATGAACATCAGTTATGACAGATATATACGTACAACTGATGATTATCATGTTGAGAGTGTACAGAAGATATTTAAAGCACTTTACGATAAAGGCTATATTTACAAGGGAAAATATGTCGGAAAATACTGTACTCCCTGTGAAAGCTTCTGGACTCCTTCTCAGCTTAAGAACGGAAAATGTCCTGACTGCGGACGTGATGTAATAGACGCCGAGGAAGAAGCATATTTCTTTAAAATGTCCCTGTTTGCTGAAAGACTGGAAGACCTGTTGCTTAATACTGACTATCTCCAGCCGAAGTCAAGAGCTGTAGAGCTTGTTAATAATTTCATCAAGCCCGGATTAGAGGATCTCTGCGTATCACGTACTTCATTTACATGGGGCGTCCCCGTTACATTTGATACCAAGCACGTAGTATATGTTTGGATAGATGCGCTTTCAAACTATATCACCGCACTTGGCTATGATAATGGAAAATACAATGATTTTGACACCTTCTGGCCTGCCGATGTACATATGGTAGCCAAGGATATCATGAGATTCCATGCACTTATCTGGCCCGCTATGCTTATGGCATTAGAGCTGCCTTTACCCAAGCACCTGGCAGTACATGGCTGGATCACCTTTAATGGTGACAAGATGTCAAAGTCTAAGGGTAATGTTGTAGATCCGTTTATCTTGGGCGAGCGTTACGGCTGTGACAGTATCCGTTACCATATATTAAGAGAAATGGCACTCGGTGCTGATTCGGATTTCTCAAATGAAATACTTATCAACCGTATCAATTCCGATCTTGCAAACGGGTTCGGTAATCTCGTATCACGTACCGTTGCAATGGCTGACAAGTATTTCGGAGGGACTCTTCCTTCAGAACGCGAGGAAGCTCCGGTAGATAAGGAACTGATTGATCTGGCACTTTCTATCTGCCCTAAGGTTGATGAATTTATTGACAACACTCAGATTAAACAGGCACTGGAAACCATATTTACTCTTGTTGACAGGGCAAATAAATATATTGATGAAACAGAGCCCTGGAAGCTTGGAAAGGACGAGACCAAGAAGGCACGTCTGGCAACCGTGCTTTACAACCTGCTTGAATCCATAAGGATCACTTCTTCACTCTTAAGCCCTTATATGCCTACTACAATGCCCAAGGTTTGGGAGCAGATAGGTGCTACAGCTGCGGATGTAACCTATGAGAATGACAAGAAATTCGGAGTGCTTCCTGTAAACGTAACCGTTCACAAGGGAGAAATTATTTTCCCTCGTATTGATGTGGATAAGGAAATTGAAGAACTTAATGCGATCCTTCTTAAAGATGCACCTAAGGAAGAGGCTCCCGCAGAGGACAAGGGTGAGTCGATCAATGTAAGTGTTCCTACAAAGGCTGAGATTACCTATGATGATTTTGCAAAGCTTGAGTTCCGAGTTGGCGAGATCATAAAGTGTGAGGAGGTTCCGAAGTCCAAAAAGCTTCTCTGCTCACAGGTAAAGATAGGAAATGATGTAAAGCAGATCCTTTCAGGTATCAAGGCATTTTACTCACCCGAAGAGATGGTAGGAAAGAAGGTAATGGTAGTTGTTAACTTAAAACCTGCTACTCTGGCCGGTATGAAATCTGAGGGAATGCTCCTATGTGCAGAAGACGATAAGGGAAACCTTGCACTTATGACTCCCGAAAAATCACTTCCTGCAGGTTCTGAAATCTGCTGATAAACTTTAAAAATTTAACGGCTTCGGATTTAACTTATACCCGAAGCCGTTTTTTATACGCTATTTATAAAAGGATCTTCTGACCCGAAAACTCTGATGTCACTTAAGCGGTAGATCTCATTTAAGAACCAATATATTCCCTTAATACTTCACCCTCTAAATTCTTCCAGATAAATTTCCCGTCTTCCAGCATAATATATCCTCTGGGGGTATCCTCCTTAGGAATAGAAACAGATCCGGGGTTCATATAAATATAGTCTCCCATATCCTCACATGCGGTTACATGGGTATGTCCGGTAACGAGGATATCTCCTTTTTTCATGGGAGGTAGCTTTTCCTTATTGTATATATGGCCGTGAGTAGCAAATATCATCCTGTTTCCTGCCGGAAGCAGTATATAATCAGCCATGACAGGGAATCCGAGTACCATCTGGTCCACCTCAGCCTCACAGTTTCCGCGCACGGAATATATCTCATTTTTATATGAGTTTAGTAATTCTATTACCTGTTTCGGAGCATATTCTTCAGGAAGATCGTTCCTGGGTCCGTGGTATAATATATCTCCAAGTAACAGCAGCCTGTCCGCATTTTCTCTTGCGTAAGCTTCAAGTAACATCCGGCAATACTTTGCGGATCCGTGGATATCTGATGCTATAAGAATTTTCATTTTTTATATCCTTTCACAGACATGGCGTATGTCCGATTTATATCCGTTAACCATATTAGCTGCCGTTACCCAAAGGTTTTACCTTTAGGGAAAGCAGTCACGTTATTTCAGGATTATATCCCTGATATCGGAGACTTCTTTTGCAATATAGGTAGCACCTGCTTCCATAAGTTCCTGCTCTGTTCCGTATCCGTATAATACTCCGACGGAGTCGATGCCAACCTCACGGGCACCACCGATATCATAGAAACGATCGCCTATCATAATGCAGTTCTTTAAAAATTCCTTATCTGACTCGTCGGTCCCAAGGGCTTTTAACGCCCTTCTGAGAAGTATCGCCTTATTAGGGTCGTGTTCATCAAGGGCAGGTCCGATGATCGCATCAAAATATTCGAAAATCCCATCATTCTTTGCCACAGTCACAGCCATGGTTTCAGGCTTTGAAGTGGTGATCATCAGAGTACAGCCGGAGTCTTTAAGTGCTTTGAGCAGCTCCTTTATCCCGGGATAAAGAGGAGTCTGATATACGCCTTCTTTAACGTAGTATTCTCGGTATATCTTAATTGCCTCTTCGCTGTCTTCATCAGAGAGTCCGTAAAAATCATGAAATGATACATACAGAGGCGGTCCGATAAACTTTTTCAGTATCTCCTTGCTTGGAGTTTCTATGCCAAAATGATTTAATGCCCTTACCGCAGCTGCCATAATTCCAAACTCGGACTGTGTAAGAGTCCCGTCCAAGTCAAAAAACACATATTTATACATGATCACTTTTCCTTATATTTTTATCAGCTTTCTTTTTATCATATCTTTCCGTATTTTTCAATAACTATTTCTTTAACCCATAAAACTTCTGCAATACAGAATATACATATATTGGCAGGACTGCTTAACAACCCTGCCAAAAAATTTTACACTACTATTATGAAAAATACAAACATTTATCATCCACATCTGAAACTTTGGAATATCCGGTGCAGCTCATTATAAATCTTAATTCGTCTGCTACACCCTGCAGGAATTTTTCAACTCCAGCAATACCTTCTTTTTCGAGTGCAGGAAGCATAGATCTTCCGACTGCCGCTGCATCTGTGCCAAGTGCTATAGCCTTAAATACATCGGCTCCGCTTGCGATACCGCAGTCAACTATTATCTTTACATCCTTACCTCTAAGGGCTTCTTTGATCTCAGGAAGTACCATCATAGGAGGTACTGCATAAGGAAGCCTGCCATGATGATGGCTTACGATGATCGCTTTGGCACCTATCTCAGCACATTTTACGGCATCCTCTTTGCTTAATACTCCCTTTACGACAAAGGGAAGCTTTGATGATTCTATATACGACCTTAACATATCCGTTGTCTGGACAGCCATCTGCTCTCCGATAACAACATCAAGACCCTGGTTCCCGAATATATGATCTATATCCATGCCTATACCAAAGGCTCCGACGCTTTCGGCATACTGCATCTGGTCCCTGACCTTGCCGTTGTCTGCATAAGGTTTGACGATACGTACTGTCTTTGCACCGGTTTTAGCTATACGGCTAAACTGTTCATTTTCCATCATCCCCACAAAATTCAGGATATTCTTGTTTTTGGCGGCAACGGAATACTCCTCGAGTCCTGTCAGTTCCCTTTCACTGTATTTCCCAAGATGGGAAAAAGCCGGTGTAAAAACAGGCATATCAAAGGTTTCTCCAAAAAACTCCGTCTTAATATCCGCTACCTGAGAATCTATCAGACGTTCCTTTATGAGAATGCTGTCCATATATTTTGCAGTTATGGTATTTGCATCTGAAATTCTTGTATATTCCATATATAAACCCAGCCACAGGCTTTATGCCCATGCCCCTTTCATGATCATTTACTTAAGTATCACAGTATTGACTTAAGGTATTCCATGTATTTTATATATTCCTCATCGGTATTTAAATGCTCAAGTATTATCGGCATATCCGGATCTATCTCATGCATTTTCTGTACATAATATTTAAGCGGAAATTCTCCGCATCCCGGTGCGCATTCCTCAAGCTGAATGGTATACTCCTGCTTAAGATGTATATCCTTTATATGACAGCTGCGTATACGTTTTCCAAGCAGAGCAGCACATTCATCAACAAACTCTTCGGCATTAAAATATCTGTCAGCCGAATTTGTCATATTGATAATATCCATGTGAACAGCAAAACGGTCACGGTTTACTTCATCTATAAGTCTTAAATAATCCTCAGGGCCTGTGGGTATCATCCACGGCATGGGCTCCAATGTAAAATATGTATTCTGTATCTCCGCACGGTCGATGATATCCTGCACCATACTAACGGTTTCTTTTCTTGCTTCCTTAGAGAAATTCTCCTTATAAGGGCCATCCCATCTTGGTCCAAAGGCTCCGGCCACATTTACCGCGCAGCGTGCTCCCAGGTAATCCGCAAGCATTAGCTGTGCTACACAGTAATCCCTCATCTTAGCTCTTTCATCTGTATCCAGAGAAAGGGCATTTCTCCAGATCCCTACTTCAGCTATAAGCAGATCATGGTCAGTAGCAGCCTTTTTATAGGCATCTATTTTTTCCTTTGGCTCATTACTCTGTACAGGAAATACTACAGAGCGGCAGCCTAAGTGTACCTGATTTTCTGCCCATTCCTCGGGAGAATTATGCATTAAAGGTGATGATGTACCAAGTCTCATATAGCTCCTTTCCGGGAACCTTTTTTATAACTTAAATCCGGTTCCTATAAACTGTGCAATAGCTCTTCCGGTACCATCAACTATATCGACATTTATTATGGTTGATGACCTGCCGGTCTTTTTAAGTACAGCCTTTGCTTTTAGTGTCCTATCCTTTGGCATGCCGAGGAAATTAACACTTACCTGCTGGGCTACAGTGGGTCTGTGTATCTGATTGGAAAGGACCGCAAACGAAAAGTCTCCAAGGGTAAATATAACACCACCCATTATCCCTCCGTTTGCATTTAAATGATGCTCATTGAGAGTCATACTGCAGCAGCAGTAATCCTCTCCAAGCTCATCTATAACCATTCCGTTATCTGAAGCAAATATGTCACCCTTAAAATATTCCTGAGCTTCCTTTAGGCTATTAAATGTGCTCATATCTCCATACCCCTATTATAATGATATAACTATGGGTTCATCAGAGTTTCCCATAAGGCTTACCCTGACAGTCTTACCCTCGGCTGTTATATCGTATTCACCCTTAAATCCTGTAACGCTTACTTCGCCGTTTGCGTCTGTGACAAGACTCTCCTTAGTTTCCCATTCACCATGAACAAGACCCATAAGAGCGTCATATACGGGCTTTTCCTTATTATCTGCTGTAAGCACTCCGGAAGGAGCCTTAAGCCACTTGCCGTCGGTAAGATCCCATGTGGTAATAGCTTCTACTAGAGGATGAGCAAAAAGCTCTGTATACATTTCAGATACTTCCCTTGCCTGCCTTTCAAGTCCGTCGGGAGTTGAAGGCCACTCATCAACCTGCCAGTCATTAAGATCCTCAATATAGGCAGGCATTATATCTCCCGAAATAAGAGTATTCTCAGTAAAGTGGATCGGTAACCCGAAATGCTCAAATCTTTCAAGCACCTGATGGAGCTTTTCCTTGCCCCAGTATCCCTGATGCTGATGGCTCTGGATACCTATAGCTGAAATCGGAACACCCATCTCAAGCAGGCCTTCGATCAGGATTTCATATGACTGTGAGGTATTAAAATCGTTGATGAGGAAAGTAGCATCAGGATTCTCTGCCTTAGCAGCCTCAAAAACTTCCTTTACAAGCTTAAATCTACCGAGTTCCTTACAAATCCTTGTAATCGCATTATCATACTTGTCAAATACGGGCATGATAACAACTTCGTTGATAACATCCCACATATCAACCTGTCCCTTAAAAGCACTTACATCCCTATGGATACGTGCAAGTTGTTTCTCTAATATTTCCTTATTGGAATATTTCATAAGCCAGTCAGCACATGCAGTATGCCAGCAGAGAGGGTGACCTTTTACTTTGATGCCGTTAGCATTGAGCCACTTAGCCTCATCCATGGTCATCTTCTGGTTTGGCTCGCCTTCCTTGCGCTCATACATTCCCCAGTAAAAAGGAATTGTTCCGTAGTTAAAGAGCTTCTTAAATTTCTCCATTCTCTCAATGGAGCTGGCCTTCATCTGCTTCATCCTTTCGGGGTCTGCTCCGGGGAACGGAGGAAGATCATCGGGCATAACTACGCCCATTGTATCAAATGCTCCGCATCCGAACAGGAATTTATGTGTTTTCTGTTCAGCCTTTATCTCTGTGTTCTTCAGCAGGTTTCCTGCTGCGTCCTTTAATATAAGCTTAACTGTCGCTTTTCTGTGATCAAAACGTCCCATTTTCTTCTCCTTTTTCTGTATAATGCAAAGACCCCGGCAGGGATCCTGCTGGGGTCTATTATTTCACAAATTATATTTTTAGTAAATAGTTTATCTTGCTATATACTTGTCGGATTATGCCCAAGGATCTTCTGACTCAGGAATTCTGATGTCACTTAAGCAAAGAATCTCATTTAAGAACCACTGATTTGTTGAAGGCTTTCTGCGAAGCTTAACCTGTCTCTCGGTATCAGCGCCGCTGCTCTTTACCCACATGATAGCCCAGTTCTCATTGTCAAATGAGTAAGGATTCTCATAAACTGTGATTGTGAAAGGCTCTGTAGGAATGTAGCCATTCTTGGGTGAAGTACCTGCAAAATATGAGAAAGGCTTGTAATACTTGCCGGCTAAACGCTCCTTGATGAACTGCTTCTCATAACCGGATACGCTCTCAGGTCCCTTAAGAAAATCAAGCATTTCATATGTTGTGTTCTCATCTCTCTCATAATTACATAAAACAAGAAGAACAAGAGCTGTTGTCTTAAAAGGTGAATCAAGACATGACTCCGGGAATGCCTGAAGCTCAGCTACGCTATTGGGAATACTGCTGAATGTAAATGTCTGTGAGCTGTTCTTGCCCTTGCCTACACCATCCTTGTTTCCGCCTGTTGCATTGTAGAAAGCATTGTTAACTGCACTGTTTGCGGTGCTGTTTGCTGACTGCTTGATGCTGGAAACTGCTGAATTTTTCAAATTGTCAAAGAAACCCATAATACCCTCCTGAAAATATATTATTAATCGTCTCATTTGCATATATCAAATGTTTTGATTAATTTTCCTGACTACAACTGTATGATATCTTAAAAATTTTGTCGTCACATCAACAATTTTGTCGATGCGACGCATCTTTATTAATGTTACTAAATATCCGGAATAACTACCCCTGACAGCCTTGCATGTATGGCAAGCTCGGTTCTCGTCTCAAAGCCTGTTTTATCAAGCATGTGGTTGATGTGAGTCCTGACCGTCGAGAAGCTGATGTTAAGTTTTTCGGCTATCTCCTGGTCCGGGCAGCCTGTGGTAAGAACCCTGAGTACCTCAAGCTCCCTGTCGGTAAACTCTGAGCTGTCTGCCAGTCCCAGTTTAACAGGAGGCGGAGAGTCAGGGTAAATGTTCTCCCCTGCCATGGTCCTGTCCATAACATTTAAGAGGGGTGTCTCCTCTATTTCCTTATACCAGAAGCTGTCCACACCTATTGCTTTTGCCCTCTGCATAAAGCTAACCTCCGGCATTGAGGTAACAAGCAGTATCTTTATTTCGGGCTTGCTCTTTTTTATCTTTTCTGCTGCCTCTAATCCACTGATACCGTCAGCCATTACTATGTCCATAATGATCAGATCCACCGGCAGCGTCAGGGCATATATATCCGCCATCTTTGCCAAAGGTATTGCTTTTACCAGCTTATAATTTTCACTTGCCTCAACCATCATCTCCATCAGATGCCTGGAGGTGTTCTGATCATCTACGATCAATACGTTCCACATATTTTTTCTCCTGTAAACCCCTGAAACATTAACAATACTATTTTAACCTACTTATTAAGATATGGCAATGTTTTTTTCACTGTTTTCCCCATATTAGTTAAATTATTATTGAGAAGTGTCTTTGTATGTGCTAAAATATACACATGTATGCAGACAAATCAATTGCATGCAGGGAAGGAGACTAAGAATGGTAAAACATGTGATTGTCTGGACCTTAAAGGATGAGTATTCCTTACAGGAAAAGGAGGAAATAAAACGAGGGATCAAGGAAGGACTTGAGGGCCTTAAAGGAAAGGTACCCGGACTTTTAGAGATCAGGGTTTATACAGAGGGGCTTGCAAGCTCAAACGGAGACCTGATGTTAGACTCGACTTTAACTGACGAGGCAGCATTAAAGGGATACGCAGTGCATCCCGATCATGTGGCGGTAGCTGATGGTAAGGTAAGACCTTTTGTTAAGCAGAGAAGCTGCTTTGATATGGTGATTGATTAAAAACGAGAAAGGGCAAGGTATTATATTATGAAAAAACTGTCAAAATTATTGTTATGCTGTCTTTTTGTTTTAGGATTCAGTTTACTGGCAGATACATATGGCTTAAAGGCAAGTGATAACACACTTATTGCTGACTTAAACGGTGATGGCAAGGAAGAGATCATTTATTATGAGCCTGAAATAAGATTTTCATATGATGAAGAAGATGGTGAATACAGCTTTAAGATTTCCATTGACGGAAAAGAGGCATGGAGCGAGGGATATGTAATTGAGGCTTATCCTGATGAACCCGAAGAGCATCGTCTCCATGATGTACTTTATACATTAGCTTATATTAAAGTAGAAATAGCAGACATAAACCCTTCGGACAGCTATAAGGAAATCGTTGCCAGTTATTATTCTGCATATAATGAGATACTGCTCGGCATGAAGGTTTTCAGATACAAGAAGGGAAAGCTTACACTTGTCGGTGAGGATTATAATGTTTCTTCATTCTCTTATGTTGTGGCTGATCAGAAAAATAATAAGTATCTGACACTGGGAGTGGATTACTGGTCACAGACATTTGGATGTCTGTGGTTAAAGGTTGATTATAAGCTTGGGAAAAAGGGCTTTACCGAAAAGAAGGCTAAGTCAGGCGTTTATACCGTTGCTCCTGAGTTTTACGCTGATAATAAGATAGGTAAGTTTAAGGCAGCATGCAACATTAAGGTATTCTCTGATTCTTCACTTACAGAATTTAAGGGTGAGATAAAGAAGGGACAGAAATTCTATGTTAAGAAAGTAAAGCTGTCCGATGATCTGACAGCTCCTTTTGTTGCATATATTAAGTCATCGGATGTTAAAGGCTGGATCTATGTTGATAATCAGACCGATGACTTCGGAGATGTTAAGGAACCGTTAGTTACAAACCGCCGTTTGTTTGATTAATAAGGAGACAAAGCTTGAGAATTTTGATCATCAGCGATTCTCACGGAAGTACTGAGAATATAGATTTGCTTAAGAAAAAAGAAGGTAAATTTGATCTGATACTGCATTGCGGCGACGGTACGGGAGATTTCGATTATATCAGCGACAGACTCGGCTGCAGGGTAAACGGTGTTAGGGGAAACTGTGATATTTTTTCCGGAGAGTTTGCTGTGCAGAACTTAAATATTGAGGGTAAGCTGATACATATCGAACACGGAAACAAATTACCATGTCTTGATGACAGAGAAATCTTAAATTATGCGGTAAACAGCGGATACGATGTTATACTATACGGTCATACCCATGAACAGAAGCTGTTAAACGGAAACGGCAGGTGGGTGATCAATCCCGGCAGTATTTCGAGACCCAGAGACGGAGCACCTTCGTATGTGGTCATGAAAACTGACGGCAAGGGCGGTTTTGAGTTTGAGGCACGGAGGATATAGATGAAGGTTACATTTGCTTTAGCACCGGAGGATGCGCTTAAGTTTACG
The DNA here is from genome assembly GCA_017557525.1 of Lachnospiraceae bacterium. Classification (GTDB taxonomy): domain Bacteria; phylum Bacillota; class Clostridia; order Lachnospirales; family Lachnospiraceae; genus RUG11977. The sequence goes on along the minus strand of JAFYYN010000161.1, from coordinate 10,063 downwards.
GGATATCTTGATATGCTGAAATCGGATGACATTTATACTGAGGTTATAGGTCTTCCTGACGGTACCGATCTCAATATGGACAGATGCTTTACGTACCCATTTGCTGAATACGGGGAAGTAAAAGAGGCGTGCATGGCTGTAAATAATAATGATCTTTCAGTAATGCTTATCTTCCAAAATTACCGTGTGGAATATCTGCTCTCTGCCGCCAAACAGTGGAACAGCGTGGAGGTTTTGGCATATTCGGGGACTAAGCTCAAATACAGCTACGATTTCTTTAACAGGTTAAAATCAGAGCATGTAAAGGAGCTTGAAAACTTTTTCCGAGGAAAGCTTATCGCCGGGAAAGATAATCTTTATGAGATGCTTGGGAGTGGAGCAAGTGATCCCAATTTCTTAAGGAATTATATATATAAGATATCCCTGAAATAGGTTAAAGGAGAGGTAACCGGGATGAGGACAAATGCGGAAGTATATCTGTATGGACAGATACTTGGAACACATTCATTTTTACTGAAGGATGGCTTCCTGCAGCCGGATGAGTATTCAGAGATCAAGGACCAGTATTTCCTGCCCGGAGGCGAAACGGGTACAGCTGCAACAGTATTAGATTCACTGGGTGTTTCCGTAAGGATGGACGGTACATGGATAGGTACTGCAGTGGCTCCAATGCTTAAAAGCTTTTATGAGGATAAGAAGGTTGACCTTTCGGCAGTTCACTTTTGGGAAGATGACCCGGGTGTGATGGATTATGTTGTGATCGCGGGTCTTGTGCGATCACCCATGGGCAGATTTCAGACCCTGTTCTCGTCTGGAAAGAGATGGTGGAGCATACCTAAAGAGGAGGATATCGCGGGATGTAAGGCAGCAGCAATAGATCCGTTTTTTGGGGAGGAAACTATGCTCGCAGCAAAAATCTGTAAGAAGCTTGATATCCCGTATGTAACCATTGACTGCAGGCACGACTCGGAGTTACACCGTAATGCAGCTGTAAATGTAGTATCAAAGGAATGTACCTCCCAGCACTATGCCGGCATGCAGCCCGAAGAGATAATGAAGCTTATGCTGGCGGAAACGGACGGACTCACCATTATCACCCAGGGTGGCGGAGATATGCTTTATGCCAGAAAGGGAGAAGAAATCCATAGGATGAAGCCGTTCTCTGTGGAGGTTAAAAGTACTTTAGGTGCCGGAGATACCTTTAAGGCCGGCTGTACATATGGTATACTGCACGGTATGAAGGATGATGAGCTTGTAAGATTTGCAAGTGCATGCTCTGCCATAGCGATATCAAGATTTCCTCTGCCTTTAAATCCTCCAAGACTGGAAGAGGTTAAGCAATTAATAAAATAGGTTTATCATTTAAGAAATAATTAAGGAATAGAGAAGAGACAGGTTAAGACTTCCGTGAATATTTGTTGTATATTAAGATCAACAAATGAGCACGGAAGTTTTTTGGTGGATAAAAAGTTTCCGATAAACAAAAAGGAGTAATACAGATATGGGTAAAGAAGCAATATTAACAGCGAAGGATTTGTGTAAGACTTTTTCAAACGAATCGGTTCAGCAGCACGTACTTAAAAATCTTAACTTAAGCATCTATAAAGGAGATTTTACTGTAGTAATGGGTAACTCGGGATCAGGAAAGAGTACTTTGTTATATTCCCTCTCAGGGATGGACAGACCTTCGCTCGGTACAGTTACCTATTATGTGGATAACAGCAGTCTGGAGATTTCCAAGTTCAGCAATGATAAGCTTGCCTTATTCAGACGTAATCATGCAGGCTTTGTATTCCAGCAGAATTATCTGAATGACACCCTATCGGCACTTGATAATGTTATGATAAGCGGACTTTTAAAGAGTAAGGACCGTAAGGCTTTAGCCGCTAAAGCAAAACAGCTTTTGGGAAGAGTAGAGATCGGAGAGGGAGATTACAGGAAGTTTCCGACACAGCTTTCAGGCGGGCAGCAGCAGAGGGTTGCCGTAGTCAGAGGAGTTATAAATGATCCTGAGGTACTGTTTGCAGATGAGCCTACAGGAGCCCTTAATTCTCAGAATACAATAAATGTGCTGGATATTTTGACGGATCTGAATAAGGACGGTCAGAGCATAGTAATGGTAACACATACCATAAAGGCGGCAGAAAGAGGCAACAGAGTGATATATCTGGCGGATGGTGTTATTTCAGCCGAATGTGATCTTGGACCATATATGGGAGATTATAAGGATGAGGAGAATCCGAACATAGAGAAGGCGAAGGAAAGACACGCTAAGTTAAAGGAATTCCTGCAGGTACAGGGTTGGTAATTCGTCACATGCTCCGAAGGAGCGTGTGACATGGCTCCGTCGCGAAGCGATGGAGTATCTAAATACTCAAAGTGTACCAAATAAGCCTACGACATGGCTCCGTCGCGAAGCGATGGAGTATAGAATAAGAGAGGACTAAAATGTATAAACTAATATATATAGCTAAAAACAATATGAAAAAACAGCGTTCGGATATGATCACCTTCCTTATCCTTACCTGTATCTCTGCATTGCTAATATTTGACTGCGCTTCGGCACTTGTAGGGCTGGGTAATGTGCTGGAGGACAGATTTAAGGAAGTAAACGGAGCGCATGTAATACTTTTTAACCAGGATACTGTTGCTGAAACAGAATCGGCTAAAAAAGCATTAACGGAAAACAACCTGATAACAGATTATGAAGTAACTCCGCTTGTTTATTTTGTAACTGAATATAAAAAGCAGAACGAAGACGAATATTCATCTTTTTCATTTATGGTTGAGGACTTTGATCAGGAGAAGAGACTGATGAACGTAACTATTCCTGAATTTGGTCATAACGTGAATGATATCCTTCTTCCTTTTAACCAGAAAACATCATTCGATATTGGTGATGAGATAGATATAAAGATGGGTGATGACATTTACAGGTTTAATGTAGCAGGATATCTTGAAGATCCCTATTTTTGCAGTACTATGAACATCACAACATATTACTGCGGAATGCATAAGGAAATGCTTAATAAGATGGTAAGTGACCATCCTGAAACCGCAAAAAGATATAATGCACATAAAGGAGTTGCAGATGTAAGTAATTTTGCTGAAGACTACACGACTGACGATCTTGAAAGTGAAGTGGCGGAAGTTTATAAATCAAGCATTTCAAAATACAGTGCTCTTGAACCAGACAAAAATTATACAGTATATTTTCTTATAAACTGGGATATGATGAAGGGCGGATCAATGTTTCTCCCTATGGTTGCAATGGCAATAATATTACTTTTTGCCTGCATCATAATGACGGTTGCCCTTATTATCATTTCCTTCAGTATCAAAAACTTTATACAGAGGAACATGAAAAACACAGGTATCATGGAAGCTGCAGGATATACTGTTAAAGAGCTGAGATGGGCACTTACATTTGAGATTTCAATAGTTGCGGCAGTTGGATCTGCTTTAGGGGTTGTTATAGCAACACTTACAATTGGTTCTTTTGGAAATGTAATTAGTTCAGTATTGGGACTTTCCTGGAATCAGCCAATAAATCTGCCTGTAGCGGTATGTACTGTTTTAGGTCTTGTCACAGTGGTATTTTTGGTATCGAGACTGATCAGCAGGACTTATAAGAAAATTAGCGTTTTGGATGCCTTAAGAGGTGGGATAAATACCCATAATTACAAGAAAAATCTGTTTCCTTTTGAGAATACCGCATTACCTGTACCGGTTGTTATGTCACTTAAGGAAACCTTTGGCGGACTTGGAAGAAACCTTCTTATGATTTTTATAAGCATGGTACTTACGATTGCAACGCTTGCCGGTTTTGGAATGAAGGAAAACTATGGGGAAGATCCCGAAGCAATGCTTCGGCTTATGGGTTTTGAGATGGCTGATCTGGAGGTCAGAAACAGGATTGGCGGCGATATATCCGGAGAATTAGGAGAACTGACAGGAGTTAAGAATATTCTTGTGGAAATCGGATATGAACCTACGGTGATCTTTAATGGCAAGAAGGATATGGTATATACCTATGCAGTTGATGATTTTAACAATACCGTTAATACATACATGATAGATGGAAGATATCCTGAAAAAGAAAATGAGATAATGATCACAAACGGCGTATCGATCGACCTTGGAATTAAGCTTGGCGATGTTGTTGAAATTGAATATGCGGATAAAAAAGCCAGTTTCATTGTTACCGGTATCAACCAGAGGGTTGAAAGGATGGGACGGACAGTATATATGCTCATTTCCGGCGCAGAAAAGATTTTGCCCGGCGATCTTTCAAATATCTATGCTTATAAGATCATTGGAGAAGACGGCTTTACCTATGATATGCTTAAGTCGGAAATTGAAAAGTTCGGAGACGAAAATGGTTTGACTCTTACCTGCAATAATCTTAAAAAGGTTATGGACAGTACGGTGGAAACTGTAAATTATTCAATGAATGCAATCTGCGCAGTAATACTTGTATTAACAACCCTGATAGTAATTTTTGTCGAGTCACTCGTTATCAGGGCAAAGCTTAACCGTGAGTGGAAAAGCATGGGTATCAGCAAGGCTTTGGGGCAGACTTCACTGGGACTTATGTCACAGATAATGCTTACCAATATACCTGCAATTACAGTCGGTGCCCTTATAGGATCAATACTTGCGGAAGGGGCGGGAAGGCTTTTTACAAGAGCGGCATTTTCTCTCTTTGCAATGAAGGAAGCTGAGTTTGCAATCTCATGGTCTGCAATTACTATTACAGTTCTCGGTATTATTACAGTGGCAGTAGTTACTTCTTTCCTTACGGGGCTTAAGGTAAGAAAGCTCATACCGGTAGAAATGATAACGGAAGAATAAAAAACATTGTAAATATCATAAAAATCTAGTATAATGCTATTGTTACACAAGAATAGTTTACGGTCTGTGGTGCAGGCTTCGCAAACCGTTATAAATATGCCTGCAGCAGTAAATGAAATATGCATTATAATTGTCTGATAGTTGATGATGAAGAAGAGCTTGCCAGGATGACGGCAGAATATTTTAATATGTTTGATGTAAAGACACAGTACGTAAACAGTGCTGTGTCTTGTTATGCTTTTTTTGAAAACAATACTGCGGATATAGTTTTGCTGGATATTAATCTTGGAGACGGGTCAGGCTTTGAGGTATGTAAAAAGCTGAGAGAAACCTACAGACTGCCCATCTTTTTTATCAGTGCACGCCAAAGTGATGATGATGTACTTGTTGCCTTAAGTATAGGCGGGGATGATTATGTGAAAAAGCCGTACAGCTTATCTGTGCTTTTGGCAAAGGTAAAGGTTAATCTTAAGAGGATCAGGGAATTCAGCAATATTTCTGCAGATCCGGCAGAAAACGCGAGCAATGCCTTAACAGATGAAAAAGAAAGCAGATTGGGATTCCGTTTGGAAGAAGCAACTATGTCGGTAATACTTAACGGGAAAAGGATTGCATTAAAGGCAAAGGAGTTTGCATTACTAAAGTGCCTTTATGATCATAAAAACACCATAGTTACTAAGGAAGTACTGTTTGATGAAGTTTGGGGAGATGCATTCTTTACAGACGGGACCCTTAATGTACATATAAGAAAGCTTAGAGAGAAGATCGAGAAGGATCCAAATGCCCCGGAATTTATCAAAACAGTCTGGGGAACAGGATATATTCTGGAGTTAGAGAAGGGTAAGGATGAAGAAATATAGGATACTTGTCATTCTTTTTACCGTATTTATGCTGATGGTTCTTCCGATATCTTTCCTGCTTTTCCAAAAGCTTGATCTTAAGATAAAGGCTCCTGCTTCATATACGGATGAAGAACTGATAATTTATAAACGTATTTGGGAAGGAATGAACAGCAGTTCGGAAGAAATTAAAAACAGGATTTTTGTTTATTTCTGTATACTGTGGCTGATAATATTCGTGCTTGGCTATATATTACTGTATCTGATATACCGAAGGGAGTTAAAGCCTGTTTTGGAGCTTCAGGATTTTGCCGCGGAGATCTCAAAAGGGAATCTTGAGGTGCCGCTCCCCATAACCAAGAATAATGGCTTTATTAATTTTGCTGAAAGCTTTGACTTAATGCGTGTGGCATTGAAAGACTCAAAACAAAGAGAGATAGAGGCAGAAAACGCAAAAAGAGAGATGGTTGCAGAATTAAGTCATGACCTTAAGACACCTATTGCGACCATTCAGGCGACCTGTGAAGTCTTAACCGCACAGCTTGCGATGAAAAAGACTTACAATCCGGAAGATCTTGAAGAAAAACTGAATATCATTTCAAATAAATCAGAAGTCATTAACCAGCTGATCCAGAGTGTTTTCAAGGCTACCCTTGATGACATGGATGAGATTACGGTGAATGTTGATGAATACTCATCGTTATTGATAGAGCAGTACTTTAAAGGACTTAAGGATTATGGGAATATCATCCTTGATGGTCATATACCTGAATGCCTTGTGTACATGGACAGGCTCCGTATGGAGCAGGTGGTTGACAATATAGTCGGAAATTCCTATAAGTATGCGGGGACGGATATACATGTCAGTTTCCTTGAAACTGAGGAAAATCATCCGGATAGCGGAAATACGGTCAAATATATAAAGATAATTGTCCGGGATTCCGGTCCCGGTGTACCGGACTCGGATATCCCGCTTATTACCGAGAAATATTACAGGGGTAACAATTCAAAAGAACGGACAGGCTACGGACTTGGTCTCTATCTGGTAAAAAATTATATGGAGCGCCAGGGTGGCGGTTTTGAGTATTATAACGATAATGGATTTGTGGTAGAATTGCTGGTCAAGAAGGTGTGAAACAATGAAATGGCTTGTGCCGGATTATTTTAGATTATTTTCCTGTAAATGCGGCAAGTGCAGAAATGCCTGCTGTAAAGGCTGGAAAATAGCCGTTACGGAGAAAGAGTATTTCAGGCTGATAGGGCTGGACTGTTCGGAAATGCTTCATGAAAAAATTGAAAGTGCATTAGTAAAGATAGAGCTGGGCACATCTGATAAATTTGCATATATAGTGCCTGATTGGCGAGGACAGTGCAGGATGCTTGGGGATGACGGGTTATGCATGCTGCAGAAGGAGTGCGGGGAGCCTATGATACCCGAAACCTGCAGGGTATATCCTAGGAGTCTTAAGCAGACAAACGGTATTTTTAAAGCCGTATTATCTGCAAGCTGTGAAGCGGTAGTTGAAATCCTACTTTTAAAAGAAAAAATAGATACTTGCTATATGGAAGCAGACGATGGGGTAAAGCCTGAAATTACAGAAAGCCTGCCACCGGACGCAGAGACAATTTTAAAAGACTCCCTGTCCATAATGCAGGACAGAGGGCAGAGCTTAAACGACAGGATTATTTCTATAGGCAGCCTTTTAGGTGTTAAAAACTTTAAAGGGATATCTCTAAAAAACATACTGGATATATTGGGCACGCTGTTAGAAACATCTGATACATTAAAAAGTTACGCAGAAGCTGCTTTTGCAAGATACGGTAACGGAGAGGGAGACGCGGAAAAACTATACGATTCGGATTTTGAGGTTTTTAAGAAAAATTTCCCAAAGTGGGAAATATATTTCGAAAATCTGATGGTAAACAATCTTATCTTCGCGTCTTTCCCATATTGTGATAAGAGGATTGATAAAGCTGAGTCATTTTTCGGGCTGATCGTACAGTACGAAATATTACGGCTTATCTGTACGGTAAACACGTTAAACAGTCCCGCAATGGAGAAACTGACTGATTTGATAGCGGCAGTTTACCATCTTATAGAACATACTGCATTTTATTATAATGCATATATAAGTTTTGAAAAAATATAGTATCCGCATAGTGTGGATTTATCATTAGTGAAACGATTTAAAAAAATACTTGACAATTAAAAGGGTAAAGGGTATAATCTGAAAATGTCAGTAGGATTTTGCTGACAAGAAGCAAATAGAAATATGATTATGCCGCAAGGCAAGATAAGGAGGCAGCAATGTCAATTATTATTAAGACCAGATTTGTAAACACAATTGAAAATGCAAAAGATAATGCCTCCCGGAGAAGTGCAAACTGAAGCGGATTATTTGGAGTATGTCTATTTATGCCATAATGCATAATGGTACTGCAACTATGATAACAAGCTTTATATGCCCTGATACGTGAAGGTATCAGGGCTATTTTTATGCCTTTCAATCAGAGGGACGGTTCTCTGATTGAAAAGATACCCCGGGAGTATAGAGCACCGATACGGTGTTCTTGTGATTGGAAGGGGGAATGTGTATGTTCCAGATTAAAAATGTTACATTAACACATAAGAAAGATTTAAGAACTATATTGGAAAACTTCTCACTGGTATTAAATGACGGTGACAGAGCCGTAATGATAGGTGAGGAGGGAAACGGTAAGTCCACTCTTATGAAGTGGATATTTGATCCGGAGCTTGTCGAGGATTATATGGATTACTCCGGCGAAAAGGTAATAACCGGAGAAAAACTAGGATACCTGCCACAGGAACTGGCTGAAAACGAAAAGTCAAAGACCGTAAATGAGTATTTTATGGAGTGTCCTGACTTTTTTGACAAAACTCCCAGAGAACTGTCGAAGCTTGCAAAAGATTTTCATGTGGAGCAGGAGTTTTTCTACAGAGAGCAGGAGATGCGGACTCTTTCGGGAGGTGAGAGAGTTAAGGCACAGATGATGAGGATCCTTATAGAGAACCCGACCATCCTGCTGCTTGACGAGCCGTCAAATGATATCGATATCGAAACCCTGGAATGGATGGAGAGCTTTATCAACGGTTGGAAGCATGCTGTTTTGTTTATATCACATGATGAAACTCTTATAGAACATACTGCAAACCGTGTGATACATTTCGAGCAGATAAGACGAAAGACCAAGTGCAGACATACGGTAGCAAATGTGCCTTACAGGACCTACGTGGAAGAAAGAATGAATGCTTTTGAAAAGCAGGAGCAGATAGCACTGGGCGAGAGGCGTGAAAAGAAGATAAGGGATGAAAAGCTTCGCCGTATGGAACAGAGTGTAGGTGCCCGGCTCGATAATATTACTCATGCAGACCGTGATGCCATCGGCAGACTGCTTAAGAAAAAGATGAAGAATGTCAAGGCCATGGAAAAGCGTTTCGAGCGTGAAGATGAAGATATGACCGAAATGCCTGAACAGGAGGAGGCCATCTTCTTTAAGCTTGGTGACGAAAACAGTAGGATACCTTCGGGCAAGTGGGTAATTCAGTATGAGGCCGAGGATTTAAATACTTTGGATGGTAGCAGAACACTTGCAAAAGGCATTGAGCTTAAGATCCGCGGTTCTGAAAAGGTAGGAATTATTGGTACCAACGGCTGCGGAAAGTCAACATTTATAACAAAGATAGTGAAAGAACTTTTATCAAGAGATGACATAAGGGCAGAGTACATGCCTCAGAACTATGAGGTATTACTTGATCTTGATATGACACCGGTTGACTTCCTTGATACTTCGGGAGAAAAAGAGGAAAGAACAGGGATACGTACATATCTTGGAGCCCTAAAGTATACGGCAGATGAGATGGAGCACCCGATACGTGAGCTTTCGGGCGGACAGAAGGCAAAGGTACTATTACTTAAGCTTAGTATGTCGGGAGCAAATGTACTGATACTTGATGAGCCGACCAGAAACTTTTCACCGTTATCAGGACCTGTGATCCGGAAGATGCTGAAGGATTTCCCGGGAGCAATCATCAGTGTATCACACGACAGAAAATACCTTTCCGAAGTCTGCGATAAAACATACCGATTGACTCCGGAGGGCCTTAAATGTGTCAATGAGGAAGGCTGAGCGTGTGAAAGGTGAGATGTGGAATGAATAATATTATAGATAAAGCAGTAAAATTATATTATTTAGAAGGATATATATTAAACCAGGTTGCAGGACATGACGGAGGGAGAAATCTTGTTTATGTCTGCAGCAAAAATGAAGTTAAGGAATATGTTTTAAGGATTTCGGCACTCGGTGACAGAAGTGAAGAAGAATACCTGGCAGAAACGGAATTTGTACAT
>JAFYYN010000018.1 GCA_017557525.1 Lachnospiraceae bacterium | reverse complement strand
GGATAGGCGCTGACAAGGCTTTGCTTTACCTTATGTTCAAAGATGCGGTCTTTAATGAACGGCGGTGCGAAGATGGCGGTCAGAACGATAAGAGTTACCGCCAGGATGCAAAGAAAGACTTTCTTTGGAGTTATCTTCTTTGTGGTTTTTCCGTCAGCCATACCGCTTCTATGACATTTATTGTCCTTCCATATTAAACAAAACTGACAAAGCATGCGCTCTGTCAGTTTCAATTATACACTATGCCTTGTCGGCATTATTGCGATATAGCCACTCAACAATACATCGCGTATATCAGTTGCGTAAACATCCAATCGGTATTACAAACACACCGTCATCTCTACGATATCCATATTCGGTAGCCGTTATGACTATCTTCAAATCCGGCAAACGTAAAGGAACCTGCTTTTCAGTTTTATTGTATTCTGTAATGAGACGTTCAATCTCGCACAAATGCTCTGCTCCTATATCAATTTCTTTGCTGCCCAGCTTGAACTCTATAAGAGCATATCTACCATCTTTAAGATGAAGTACTGCATCAGCTTCCAGTCCGTAACGATCGTGATAATAAGACACTTTGCCATCCATCCCGGAAGAATAGATTTTTAAGTCTCTGATACATAGAGATTCAAATAGAAATCCTAACGTCTTAAAATCCGTATTGAAGTAGGCTGGTGAAAGACCCAGTGCAGCTACCGCTATGGATGGATCAACCAGATTCCTTTTATTTCCGGCCCTGATGGCCTCCTTTGAACGAATAGCAGGACACCACGCTGGAACTTCATCAATTATATACAAATCCTCCAAGTCGTGAAAATACTCATAAAAAGTAGGCTTTGATATACCGGTAGTAGATGAAGTGTCCGTATATATGGTTTTTGTCTCTGCTAATGTACAGATATTTCTCGAATAAGATCTCAACAACAGTTCTGCCCATAGCGGATTTCTCTTAACATGACTGATATTGGATATATCAATGTGACAGGTCTGATAAAACAGATCGGATGCTATAGTAAGTGCAGCTTCTCTGTTATTGATATCTATGCTTTGCGGCCATCCTCCACGACAGATGGCATAGATAAGGTCATCAATGGTTAGTTTAGATTCTTCCCATTCGATATCCTTTCCATCAAAAAGATCCATTAGTGAGATAGAGCCCGTGGACTCTCCACTTTCATAAAGACTCATTGGAAACATTCGGAGTGTTGAAATTCTTAATGTTCCTGTATGTGCCGTCTCGACCTTTTGGGAAGATGACCCAGTGAGTATGTATTGTCCTTTTAGACCGGTATCATCTACATTTTTGCGTACTGCACCCCAAATCTTAGGTGCATCCTGCCACTCGTCGAATAGTCTCGGCTTTTCGCCTATCAGCAGTTTGGAAGGCATATTTTCTGCCACAGATAATAGCCGTTCTCTAGTGTCCTCATCCTGAAATTCAATATAACTTTTGGCAAAATGCTTTGCAGTAGTAGTCTTTCCACATCCCTTAGGTCCCACAATCAATGCGGCCCCAAAAGCTTCAAGTTTCAACTGCATAGCAGAATCGGTTATTCTGTTTCGGTATGGCTTTTCTGTGCTTTCCATAAAAATCACCTCTGAGGTGATTATACTCCGTTTAACACATATGGGCAATTGTATTTAACACATTTGCGCAAAAACATTTAACACTTTTGCGGTATTAAACAATCACAACTCAGCAGGGTCAATATCGAACTCAATAGAGCGAGAGAAGACCTCAAATTCTATAGTGATGCAACCATCAAGGAAATGATAGAACATTCGAGATGCATTCAGGCAATCGTATTTATAAAATTTCGACTATTTTATTTATGTTTTTTCGAATCAGAAACATCATTTTCTGCACAGGCAATGCAGGATCGTTCCGTCTTCCGGTCTGTAAATTTTCCCCTTTTCGCAAAGGATAACTTCCATGCCTGCCTGGTCCGAGAACTGAATCAGATCATCTGATTCAAAAGCCTCCCAATAAATATCTGCATTGGCATACGGGAAGAATTTCCGGCCATCCAGGCAATTGGGATAATTCTCTTTCAGATAATTATAATCATGCGTCGAGAAACTGAGCAGACCGTCTGTCTTAAGGATCCTTTTGCATTCCGACAGATACCTGTTCTTTAAAGCTTCGCCATAAAGCAGTCCGAGGGTCTGCGCCCAGATCAGCACGACATCAAAAGACTCGTTAGGGAAATCCAGAT
>JAFYYN010000160.1 GCA_017557525.1 Lachnospiraceae bacterium | reverse complement strand
TTTTGTTTTGTGTGTTAGAATTCATTTTAGATACCTCTCTGTTTAATAAGATTTACCAACCTTGCCAGTCAGTAGTCTTATTTTACACTGAGGTATTTTCAATTCTCAACATCCACTTTTTAATTATACAGGAAGCTCCTTGCAGAAAATTATGCCACGATTTGTGCCAAAAGTCAATGGCACATTTTGAAGCATGCTATACTATGTCCATCAAATAATACCTCTTTTGTATGGAGACGCCATGAAATACGAACGCATCAGAAATCTCAGGGAAGACTCAGACATAACCCAGCAGGCTATGGCTGACATATTGTTCATAAACCGACGGACTTACTCGAGCTACGAGATCGGAAGCCGTGGCATGCCTATAGAGATACTCGAGCAAATTGCAGATTTCTTCCATACGAGCACGGATTACCTCCTGGGGCGGACGGATATCATGCAGCCCTATCCTCCCGTCCTGCCCACAGATCTTAACTAATCCTGTTAAGGTTACTACTTTTCCGTTTCTGGAGCCCCAGCACATTCTTTTTCAGATTGTTAGGAATATACCATACTGTTACAAGGATCCCAGACGGTCCACCTCTCCCTGTACTCCTTGCTCCGCAGAAACAATATACCATCTCACCATAAATAACTATCCTTGTCCCCGACTTTTTATATTCCAAGGATTTCCTTGCTATGTATTTAGCTAATCTGCCTGAAGTCTCTGAATGACTGATGCCCCCGTCGAAGGCTTTTTCTGCCATTCTGACAGCTGCCTCCCTGCTAAGCCCCATCCGCTGCTTTATCCTCATATATGCATGATCCGTAACAGCGATTTCCGGTTTCGCCTCTTTATCCTCTTCCATGCTGTTTTCAGTCTGTGGATCTGTGTTCAAGCAGTAATTCCCCCTAATCTTCCATCCGCTTACTTATCATCTTCAGTACAAGAATATCAATAGCGCAATCCAGAATGACTGTTAATACGCTTATAACAACAAACCACTTATTCTTTGCTTTTTTCATTAAACTTTAACCATCCTTCCCTTTGTCATATTTTTTTAGATGAGTCCCTGTTCCTTTATGTGCTCATCCGTGCCATCACCATAAACCGGGTAATCCCTTACGATCCTTATATCCATGTTCTCTTCAGGGTGCTCTTCCAGTTCCTTTACCATCTTCTTTAAAACATCCGGATCAGTCTCCGCCAAATACAACAAATACTTGTACGCAGTATTTATAAACTCATCATATGTAATCTTTCCGCATATGTCGCAGACCCCTTCAAGGATCTCCTTTGTTTTCTCGGGCATCTCGATTTCATAAACCCAATACTTGATCTTTCATTCACTACCGACCCTGCTTGCGTTTAAATTAAAAGAATAACATCTATCAAGTGTCGATATGATAATTGACGAACAGTCTGTATTATGTAAAAGAGCCATTTCAGGAGCCGCTTCTATAACACGGCCGATCAGTTTGTCGTATGACTCCGACTCCAGTGCAAGCCCGAGACTATTGCAAACTGCAATCCATACCTTGGCTTCTTCATCCCACATAATGTTTACTATAATATCACTCATTATTCAAATTTACCTCCCTGTAAGTATTTAACATCGAGTCCTGGTATTGTGCTAATATCTCTTTTCCTTCCTCATATTTTTTAGAAGAAGGCTTTTTGCGGCGCTGGCTTTCCTCAGACAGCACCTTAATAAGGGTATCACACACACTATTATCCCTTATGACAAACTTTTTAGTAATAGATGAAGTTGGCATATTCTTTTACACCTTCCTTAAGCAGACGGGCTGGCTTGACTCATTTATTATTTTAGGCCGTATTCCTTATACAGTTTCTCCCGATATGACTCATCCTTGGCAATTCTTTCTATTTCGCTGCTCCTGCCTACTGAAATGAGTTTGTTTATGAGAGAAGCAAGCAGATTCTCACCCCTTTTAATGTTATCCGCCGCTAGCTTATCCGACTGTAAAGTCAAAATTTTTCCACTCATAATGCTTCGTACCTTTTAAGTATTTACTACTATATCAAATCTTTGTCCTGTATTCCTGCTTTTTCAACACCATTTATCTACTGTTTTTCTTAGACAAGATATAGTCCTCATATTCTGCTGGGAGCCTGAGATTGTACTTCCTAACATAATAGCTGAGGCTGCCCGACCATGAGAACTCACCATTAGTCCTTACACATTCCGCAATATGCGGAGTTATGAGCCCCCCGCGGATCTTATCTTCTGCCAACGAGGTCGATACAATGCTTATCTGTCCTTTATCCAGATAATCTGCTATATAATCCCGATCAGGATACTCAGATGGGCTGAAAAGCATGCTTATTGACGGAGCATCCGGATCGCCAAACTCCTTCCATTTCATCAGGCTGTACCTTTCCATACATCCTCCATAAACCTTTCTGTCCTCAACTTCCTTTTCTCAACATATTAAGGAGTTTTTCATCTGCACATCCGTATTTAGACAGTTCTTCCAAAACATTTCTCCCAAAGTAGCTATAAAAAGCGTCGATTTTTGCTTTGTCGTCAAGATCCTTATAGTTGTCAATCAGCTCCCCATTTTCTCCCCTGCTGTACTTCCAGAGGATGCACTTTCCGACCCGTTCATCGGATAAGGGTGCGATCCCGTATACTGAGATATCATATATCAACTCAAAGGATTGCTCTTTTGTAAGTAGCCATCTGAATGTTTTGGGATCTTTCATTTGCAGGATTCTGAAAACAGCCTCTTCAAAGCGCTTATTATCTCGTTCTTCTTTAATATCATCCACAAATAACGGGGGCTTCTCACCCAGGCTTTCCAGTATACAGCTCCGTTCCCTCCAGTTACAGTACCTGTTATATCTTTTCTCTGCTGCATTGGATTTCGACCAAAGATCGTCCTGCCTTTGATCTTTTTCATCTATCGGAAGTCCAAGCTCTTTTTCATGCATTTCAAGCGATTTGCCCGCAGAAGCTATCAAACCTTCTTTGATCTCTTTCATCGACTGTTCAAGGTCATCATATACCTCTTTCACTCTTTCCTGACGAGCCTCAGGATCGAACCCGAAAAAGGAGGTCTCGCGCAGATACTGCGTCAGCAGTTCCGTCATATAGTTCTGAGTCAGTTTATTATCTGCCACAAGGTAACCCAGGGTTTCTGCCCAGTCCGAAAACTCAAAAGCATAGCTATTTGCATATATATCTTTCCGTATTTCATTAAGATTGACCCGGGTAAGCGTACGATGCTCATGGTTATACTCCTTATCATAAGAAGTAGCTTCCACCATATAGAGTACATCGTGATCTGACGGAACCACTTCCAATGAGAGTAAATACTCTATCAGACCGTTCATACGCTTCTTAATGGCATCCCGAATCTCTGAAACGGTCTTGTCTTGATACTCCAATAACAAATCCATATTATAGAGCTCATCATATACTATTGACTCTAATAAGCCTTCCCTGTCGGCTTCCCGTAAATATGTCTGCACTGTCTTCATCAAATTTTTTCCCTCTTCACATTGGTCAGAACATAATCCATACTTCTTTTTGCGGATTATCTCTTTATATTAGCTATTTTTCTTTATCATACATAAACTTAGTGGCATTATTTCTTCTTCCAATATTTCTGCCATCCGATATTTTATAAGCATATGCTGTTCAGAGCCTGGATCATAACTAAATCTCATTCCATTCTGTTCCATCGTCCAATAAGCAAAAGCATCTGCATCTACCTCAGCTTTTTGTAAGCAATACTTCTCATCTTGATCTTTTTCTCCCCTATTAAATGAATAATCTTCAAACCACTCGTTATGATATTTATGCTGCCAAGTATGCCTTAATTCATGTAATAACATTTTTAATACTGTATCAGGATGAGAGATATTATCGCTTCTGATAAACATATCCGTTACCCTATAACCGCTTTTCTCTGAACTATAACAAACATTATCCAGATTAATTCCGTGCAGCCTGTTTTTATAAAACCATAAGGCCGGCATCTCTATCTTTAAGTATTGGCATATGTTATATGCCTCGTAATACCATGCTGCATAGTTCAGGCATGAATTCCAAGGAAGTTGCTCCTCTTCTGTCCTTTTCAACTTGATAGGTGTTTTTCGTATTATGTTCCTTAAGTCTCTTCTTAAGTCCGGAGATTCTCTATTAAGGATAATCACTTCATCGCCTTCCTCCGAAGCATAGATCATAGTTTCTGTATCATCAACAAAAAGGACGGCTGGGCATGAATCATCATCTGGCGTATATCTATCTATCAAAAACTTATATACATTTGTAAAATCAACAAAACCGTGATTATCGATATCTATTGTCATCCCTTATTTACTCCTTTTCGAAAATCCAAATATAATATCCATTATTCTTCTGAGAGTTTTTCTTTCTCATCTTTATGTAACGCAGGATAGTCCCTGATCAACTTAGCAATAGTGCTGTCCGGCACATCGTTTAAAATATCCGTAATGGTTCGATTATTTCCTAAAGCCTTAAAACAGAATTTCTGCAACGGTTCACCTTTCAGATACACCGCTACTGCCTTCCTGTCATGCTCCAGTTCTTCATACATGGCTCGTGCCTTACATATGGCTATCTTTATATCCTTCTTAAGTTCAGCATATTGCCACTGATAATATCGCACATACACTTCAGAGTCTGGAGCTGTTTCGATCAGTTCCTCAATACTCCTATCATTTACTCTTATCAGAGGAAGGATCCTTTTCTTAGTATAAACTCGGCAGGTTGCCAGGTGATGGGCATAAACATATTCCGGGGATTTCACCTTGATACGGTGCCAGTCTGTATCTACTACCACAAATCCTTCATGCCGTATATCCTCTCCTTTACGGTTTAGAGTCTCGGCGGCTTTAATACACTCCGACAGGGAATGCAGGGGATATTCCGCAGGTTTTCTGATACCGATATCATCATTGGATTCTTCTCCAGTGATATTTGAGCGAGTCCCGATGTGGTAAAGATACGGATATTCATACTGTATTACTATCTTCTGTTCCGGGGCTACCAGCTCGAAAATATAGGTTTTATAAGTGTCGAGTTTATCAATCGCTATGTCCTTGTAATTCTCCGCCCTGCCTATCAGCGCCATAAACGAGACCGTCCCATCCATCGCCTGAGCTTCAGATGCATCGATCATACTGTTTGTAGACCATTGCCAATGGTCGTTCCGATGATCAAACCACAGCTTAACGATACTCCCGTCGATTTTTGCCTGAACACGAGCCGTATCCCAGTCTATACTGTCAACATATCCTTCTCCGAAATTTCCGAACTTACGAAACGGCCAACAGACAACATCAAAATTCTCTGTGTCAATGATTATTCCCCTTGCCTCCTGTACGACAGGATCCGTGAAATCAGCAACAATCTCATAATTAAATACAGCAAGCTTTCCGGACTCTTTTACAATTATATGTTTATCTGCCAGAAGCTCTCTCCAATAACTATATTCTGCCATCAGCCTACATATATAAGAATACTTATTCATTTCCTGATACCTATCATTCCTTTCAGATATGTTCAACATCCTCTATAACGGATTTTTTAAGATAATCTCTTCACTACCTTATCCTGCTGCAGAGAACTTCTGTTTCTCCCTCTCAATCATTTTAGGTAGGAAAGTATCAAAGTTTTTCTTCTTTGCCCTTAGCCATCTTCCATGGTCCAGCCGCTTAATGCCATTCTCCTGCTCAAGTGTAGTCATGTATCTGTCGGCAAGCATATTGTCGATGTCCCTTGTAATGAATTCCCTTCCGTTATCATTCAGACACGCAACATTCATTGACAGAGCCATTGAAGCAAGTCCGATATCCCTGGTTATGACAACATCTCCCTTCCTACACGCGGAGAGTATCGCATAATCTGTAGAATCCTCCCCGGTCATTACAAAATGTTCAACCCCGTAATCCATATCTATCTCGTGATCGATATCATGATAAACATGCAGCTCGATGTTATCCCTACGGCATATATTTATTATCTTCTCAAGTTTCTCGCAGCCATCCCCATCCACTATAACCTTCATGCCTTCTCCTTTCTCTGTACTATTCTTAACGGTTACCAATCTATGTATCTTTCCAAATCTTCCTCAAGAGGCCAGTATTCATCCTCGGATACAATATAATATTCTGTAAGCTCCTTCTTCTCTTTGGCGCATACTAAGCCAATATATTTACAGATTTCCCCGCAGTTCCTGTGACAGCTGGAATATCCTGACCGTTCATCGCTTTCCTCACCCATACCCCTCCAGGCTCCGGGACAGCTCAGGCAGCCTATAAGATCTCCATGTCCTGTTCTCTCCAGTTTTTCAGCAGCCTCAAGGAAACTGCTAAGTGCTTTTTCATACGGTTCGTCCCCTTCAGGCTCGTCGCCAAGATCGTACATCCTCTTCAGCTGCCTCATCCTGTCACATGCTATGATTTTTCTAGGTTTTGGAGAATAATCGTCTCCATAGGTTTCCTCGCCCTCATAACGGAACCCGGCGATCCATGCGTCGAGCATAGCCGTATCGATCTCCTCAATCCATTTCCAGTTCTTTTCAGCCTCCAGGGTGATCTGCCCCATCAGCTCTGAAAACTTTTCATCATATATGAAAGCCATGTCCTTTGACTTTCTGCGCCAGCTCCTCCCGGTCTCAAACGCCTTGCGTATATACGACATTTCAAACCTTGGCCTGTCCTGGGCACATATCGATACAACCTTAGTCCTGTCCCTTTTACCTTCATGATAGGCGTTTTCGAATACGGCATAAAGATAAACATTTGAAGCCTGCCTGCCCTCAATCCTATCATAAAGCAAAGAACCTAAAACCCTATAGGTATCTTTCGGAAAATTCAGGTCATTGACCCCGTATCCGTATCCAAGTTCCTTTGCATCCTCAATACGTTCTTTAAAAGACATTTTCTCATTGCTCATGGTCTCTTTCCCCCAATCCCTGTTCTAACATGCCTCAGTTAAACATATTCAGATCCTCTTTCCTTTTCTTCTCTTCTGCCATAGCCTTTTTATTGGCTCTCATTTCCTTTATCCCGGCTATCCATAAACTTATTATAAACGCTACTATTGTAAAGCCGATCCTTCCCTCTGCTGTTCTGAAGATATCCACATACCATAGTGCAAATTCTCTTAATGTTTCTGCCATACCTGCCTCCTGTTCTGGCGGATCCTGATCACTGATCCTGTCCGTACCCTTCTTCCATTTCTGCTAAGATCTGCATGATCTCCTCGTATTCGGTCCTCGTATCCTTTGGAACAATTATTTCTGATATCTCGCCGTTGTCAAAATCCGAAAGCCACAGATCTGCCTTCTCAAAAGAATCAAAGTAAAACCTTTCGGGCGCTGTTTTCCCGGGAACCACCGTGACCGCCTCGTAAAAAACTTCTCCATTATTCTCCATGCCATTTACCCCCGTATATGTTATCTGTGTATATTACCTCATCATCTGTACATGCCTATTCAATCTGATAGTAGTCCGACAGCGCATCCATATAGTTGCCGCACATTATGCTGGTCTCATAATACGATCCCGCACAGTCCTCTTCACAATTCTCATAGACATCGCTGTTATAGTTCCTGTTATCATCTTCGACTGAAATGAACCTGTTAGGACACCATAAGCACTGTATATATTCCTCCCTTTCAACCAGCCTCAAGTATTCCGCTGCCGCCTTCACTACCCAGAACACCTCTGCCTCGGGAGATCCCGGCTCAGGTTCTACTCCCTGTTCATACAGGCTCCTGATCTCCATCATTTTTTCATAATCCAGCTTAGGTTCCCCATTCCTCATACGCTTCACCCTTATCCTTTCAAATCATAAAAATCCTGCAATATCAGTGTTATGTATTTTTCCCGTCCTGCCTGTCTTCCTTATTGTCCTTCTCTTTTTCCCACATCTCATCAAACTTTTTCCTGTACTCGCCCAGGCGCCTGATATACGTATTCAGCGTATTCCTGCTTATATCATGCTTATACATGATATCAATCTTCTTTCCTCCACCGTAGTCGACATAATATTCAATGTCCCTAACTAGTTCAGGTGTCAGCTTGTCAAACTGGCCTTCCTTCCTGCCGGATTTCTTCCCGGATGCCGCAACTCCGTCCTTTATCCTTTTCCCCTTAGCAGACCGGGCCTGCCCAATACGGTTAAATTCTGCATACACATGCAGCCTTACAGCATCATTTACGGATGATCCGTCAATGATCTCATTGTCTATGGCTTCCAAAACTATATTTCTAATGTACTCCGTAGATAGTGAAGGATCATCGATGAATACCAGTTCTATGCCCTTGTCATACAGTTCCATATATTTGGCATAGCCAAATTCCCCATCGAACGGGAAACAGCTGAAATCCTTAAATACGACACTGTCACCATCTCTCATACGGAGTTCGAGGTCCCTCCACTCCGGCTTTTCCCATTCGGGATTTATCTCTATCTCGTTATCCCAGTGCCTGCTCTCCTGCTGGGTTTCCACAACAATAAAATCGAGGCTATACTCTAAATCATTCTCGTAGGCATATTCCCTTAAAGCATTTTCTTCCTTATAGTACTTTGGCTTATCAGGTCCTTCCTGACCACCTCTTTTAATATAGAAATAAACTGACATGTTCTCCACCTTTCCGTCATTTAAACTTTCGTTTAATTGCTCGTTATCTTGACTATAGATTAACACATGCCCAGGTGTTTGTCAAGAACAAATTTTCTGTTTTTTAAACTTTTTATAATACTGACTTTTCCCAAAGCAAAACATAAATATAATACTCTGACTATACGGGAAAACCGTATCCTAGCAACTTTGAAATTCGTCTATATTGGGAAAAGGAAGAAAAAATCCCCCATGGGATTGTATACCCATGAGGGAGAAAGGGCTTCATCAAAGCCCATTCATAGTTTGTTTATTATGTTAAAAAGTCACTCCGTTTTCACCAGGAAAAGATGAACTCTCATCATCTAATTCTTGAATGGATTCTCTGTCAATTTTATCTCGTTCTAGTCTTTTGACAATATCTAATCTCTTATCAAACCAGTCGTCCGGCAGCTCCCTCGTAATTGAATACAGTATATCGCTGCACTCTTTATACGATTTCCCTGATTTCTCTGACGTATACCATATTGCATACGCATCAGCAGAGTCTTCGTACACATCTTCCCAGGGTATTACCTTTTTTGCCTTTCTCGAAAGAGGTTTATATTCTGACCTCTCTTTTTGATAGAGTATATGCATTTCTCTTGCAAGAATCGCAATAACATATTCTCTATCTAGGAATTTGACATTTTCATTTAAAATGATAAGGCTTTTTGTCTGTCCAGGCAGTTCATTCCTAAAAAATGTTCTTGCCACCATTTGCTTACCATCTCTAACCTCGGGAAATACCCTTAACATTGAGGTCCAAATTGAAATATCCGGCGGAACAACATTTAAGCATATTGCTAGATCATCAAGATCGGGACTTATACTGTTTAAAAACTCAATGTCTGATCGCATAAGCGAGGGAATTTTTACAGGTTCCTGCTGATCAAAGGTTACTATCTCCATATTATTCACGCTCCTCCTAAAACAATTGAAACACTTCTTATTAACTACAAATCGCCAGAAAAGAGGCATTAAAGTTGAGGATTTTCAGCCCACATTTCCAGTCCGCTTCCAGCCTGCTCTAACCCTTGTAAATTGGGCTTTTGGATCTATCTTCACTATAAAAAACTAAAGGTTTTTAAAAAACCTGCTTTTAAACCACCTCCAAATCCATTTATACGCCTTTTTATACCCGTTTTTTTACGCCATATAATATCAAGTTCAGCTTTTATATATAATCCCTAAGTAACAAAATATAAGCATATTTATAAAGAAGTTAATATTCTGTTAGCCACAGATCAGGAACTTCTGGTCGTACTAATCCAGATACCTGCATATCACTTTATCAGAATCATCTTAGATGACATTTTTGAGAAATGCTAATTATCCTTCTTCTCAGAAAATACCCTCGTTACTAACTCGGATATCGAGATGCCCTCTTCAACAGCCATCTTCTTCATCTTATTAATGATCCCCCTATCAAGAACAAGTTGTAACGGAACTTTTTCCCCTGTTTTCTCAATCTCACCAAAAACCCTGACGAACTTCATTATGTCAAAAAATTCTTCTCCCCACTCCTGTGCCTGGTCAAAAGTAACCGGTTCAATAGCAGCTGTCCCTGATACATCCTTTTTATACAGAAAAAACTCCCCTGTTCTCTTACGGAACAATTTTTCCAGCCCCGAATCATCTTCTCCCAAAAGCTCTGCCTTTTCTGTATCGTAACATCTTCCCCTAAAAACCCTCTTCACGTTTTTTCTATATTTCCTTTCCTGCTAAGCAAAGCTTGAATCACCTCTGGCAATTCCTGTTTTACCTAAAATCCCTGCTTCTATTATATGTTTCTACCATGATAAATACATTTTTCCCAATATAAATATAAGAGTTCCAACAAAATCATCCCTTAAGCAAAACAATCCCCAATACTGCTCATTCGTCCTCTGCAGACCTAACGGTAAATCAAATCTTTTCAAGAAATTCTTTTTCCATGAAAGAATAGTCCTTAATTGCGTCACCAAACATCTCCCGGTATAACACGCTATATGGTCTGATATCATCCCAGGTAAACCCGTACTCAACAAACGCTACAGTGGTGACAAACCTCTCTTCTAAGCCGCTGAACATATGCTGTACATGTAGGCAGCCACTTTCGACCGCAAAGTCTACAGCATCCGTAAACGAACTGACGATAAACAAAAAATGAGGAACAACGGATATGCCTTCCAGATTCATGAGGATTCTCTTAAACCTTGCGTATTCCCGCACATTACTTGATATCTCAGCAATGACAAATACCTCCTGATGCCCTTCCGGCATAGTAACCCATACACAATCTACATCTCTAAATTTATTCTGATCTATGTCATAGTCCTCTTCATAATCCTCATCCTTTTCATAGTCTTCATCTTCTTCATAATCTTCATCTTCCTCAAAATCTGTAACATACTCGTCTTCGAAATAATTCGAAAGATTCCAAATGTTATCATATATTTTACATTTTGGATAGAGACTACGTATATAATCTACAAACTCATCATATATCCCTGATTTGTATATGTCCAGGTAGCGGGCTTCCTGCCTTGCATCCCCAGTAACCAGCACAGAACAATATGGTTCAACATACATCCATCCTCCTCCCTTAAAATAAACCTCTATCCACTCTTGCATTAGTAGCCTGAGCCCACACTTTATTTCATATACTCTTCTAGCAATTTTTTTCTCAAACTCCGGTTCAGATACCCCTTTCAGCCTGTCAAGATAACTACCGAGTGAATCAATCTGCAAATCCATTCTATTACCATCTCTTTTATACTTATCAAGGAAGCTGTACATATATGCATAGATGCTTTCCTGACTATTTTTTCTTTTTTGGACCCAAACAAAAAAATCACCGATAGTCCGGATTCCCTTCTCCTTTGCACAGAGCATTATACTATCAATTATCTTTTTCTCAGCGCTTTGATTCTTTGCCGATACTTTTTTCCCAGGTAACATGTTGACTGATATGATTATTCTATCAATACGTAGTTTATTATATTCTGCCAAGTGATCATAGACATCTTTTACTCTTTCTTCTAATTCTTCATACTTTCCAGCTCCAGTATCCTGCAGAATAACTATCATCTGTTTCATTGTGTTTATCATAAGTCCGTCAAATATAAGTCTACTATTACCTGTACCAAAGATAGCTCCATTTTTCTTTATACGTATCTCACTATCATATGCCTCAAGTAAGTAGGTACCCTCGTCTGCTCCAAAACGATAATACCAATCAAATGGCACTGTATCTTTGTACCCCAGCCACACCAACGGGATATTCACCAACTCATTCCAATAAAAAGCCGCTTTATTTGCCAGATTCTTTGGCTTCTGACTGCCAATTCCTAACACATCCAGGTAATATGTGGGAAAAAGTCCATATAAGTAACTGTAACCTTCGGCTGTCAACGTATAATACACCCTTCTCCCACAAAACTGTACAGATTCAATAAACTTAGATTTACTACAGTACACCCCTAACATGTTCGCATTACTGTCTGGGAAGAGCCAGCTGAACTGTTCCCTTGTCAAACCTCCATAATGAAACAGCACAACAAGAACTGCCTCTACGACAGAAACTTCGCTATTAGTATCAAAAATATTAAACCGGCTTTTTATAATCGTCTTGTATATCCTTTTGGCTTGCCTTTCTTTAAGATCCTCTATCTCATCAACCCCAAAAGGAGCAATATCCCGGGCTATAAGGAGATAATTATCATCATGCTCGTAATTTTGCCTGATCAAACTGTCTATTATATTCTCGGTCATCTTTTTCTCCCCCAACGGCCTCGACAATGCATGAGCTATGGTAAATCCTAATATCCTTTCGTTTTAACACATTTTCCATCTTCATCAACAACAAACCACTTTAACCCATTTTCACTATAATCATAAAACCTTATAATGGCATCTCCATACAAAGGATATCTTGTCATTTCTTCCGTAGAGCTAAAAGTCCTTATAACATCATTTTCGGAATGAAAATCTATAGCGTCCTTTGTGTTAGAAACAAATATTATGAAATGCATCACGTAATTTTTCTTCTCATAATTTTTCAAAAAATATGAAAGACCAAAATATGCTGCCACATCATT
Source organism: Lachnospiraceae bacterium (assembly GCA_017557525.1). Taxonomy (GTDB): domain Bacteria; phylum Bacillota; class Clostridia; order Lachnospirales; family Lachnospiraceae; genus RUG11977. The sequence continues at coordinate 3,418 of JAFYYN010000160.1, read as the reverse complement.
AGATATTTCTGCAAAGATATAACACCCCTTAATATAATTATCCGCCCCCTTAACGAACAGAAGATTCCTAAGCGCAATGTATTCATGCTGAAATTTACAATATTCTTTTGTCACAAAACTGCATGACTCCGGGTATTTAGGTTTTATCCACTTTATAAACTTATCCATCAAGCCAGAGATACATGGATTTGTATAGTATAACGAATTCTTAAAATCGCTCGTAATGATGATCGGCAATCCATGTTCCACAGCCTCTCTCAACGGGTGGCTTGGGTATGTCGATTTAAGGAACTCTAATATCGTACTTCTTATCTTCCTGGCTTTAGAGAATGATTTCCCATCCTTTGTTTTTTCTTTCTTCCCTGCAAGAGGCAAGAAACTATCATATAGTGACTTGTACCCTACCGACAGGTTATCATGCGAGTCTTTATACTTATTTAAAACCTCGAGCATATTGTTTTGTCTTCTGTTTGTCCCATTTTCCTTCTTTACATGCTCTGCTAGTTTCTTTCGGCATTCATCTAAAGTTTTCATGTTGTATGTCAGCATCATATCTTTAATCCTGTCCAATGATGCCTTAATTCCCTGCCCAGCCTTATGTTTTTTCACCGGATCCTGCGGTACACGCACATTAAATATCAGCTGTAGTTGTGAACAGTCTATTTTATTAAAATATTCCCCATAGTTTATTATCTTATTTTTTATCTTTGCCTTATCTTCTGTCCCTCGGTCCTGTTCTATGATCCATGCTCTTTCCTTATCGAAAAGCATAATACCATCAGCTACTACTTTTCCTTTTTTCTTTTTCCCATTGGTTATTTCCTTTTTAGGATCTGTATTAATGGCAGCCAAAACAGATTCATATGGAGTTTTCTTTTCTTCAAGGATCACCGAACTGTACCAATCAAAAGGTTTTATATAGGATTCTGCCAGACAAATATAAGGGACATCCCTTATTCCAACTTCATGGACGCTTCTGGTGCCCTTAGGTGCATCACCAGCACTTGAAGGTATTCTATTAAGCCGGTTATATTCAGGGGGATACAGACTGCGTATATACTCCAATCCTGCATCGGACAAATAATAATATGCCGTACCATCTGTAAGAAAACCTGTCTTTACATATTTTTTCCGCTTTCCGTGGTTACACAAGTTAATCAGATACTGTCGGGTATGCTGAGGGAATATCATAATGTACTGATCCGGTGTCAAAAATCGGAAATGAGCCATTAGCTCTATTGCAATATCCGCTCCATTAAGTTGGCTTCCTTCACCAAATACCGAATAATGACTCTTAACGAGCTTAATATGAATCTCTGCCGGTGAAACTGTATTTAAATTTCTGGCAGCTTTAACTCCATCAGGATCAACATCATAATTAATTAACACATATTCGTTCCCTTCATGTTTTTTCAGCATTTCGGTGTTAATTATATTGTCAGATAACAGCATGTATGTTCCTCCAGCCAAGTATTTATTTACAATATATACTCAAACCTATAAGTACTATCTTTAAGCCGTTGTACGGCATCTTTGTTTAAAGTAAAAGTTGCAAATTTAGTTTTTTTATTAAGTTAATTTTCCAAAAATAGCTGCGTACCACCTGTCATATTATCAGTTTTAATAATGACAAGCGAAATATCTAATAAATTAAGCTGTACTCCACTATATTCAACCACTAGTTTTTCTTGATCCTTATTTATCAATTTATCTATGGCAAGGTTAATTAGTTCTTGGATGGTTTTTTCCAAATTCGGTACTTTAGGTATGTAAATATAATATTCTGGCATTTTTACTCCGTTAACTATACTATATATATATGGGCTATACATATTATGTATAGCCCATTTTAATTAAACTGTCAAGGTTTTTTTATGTATTTTTAAAAAATCTGTTCAAAAACACAAAAAGCTGGACCTAAAGCCCAGCTTTTTCCCATATTTTTCCAAATTCAATTATTGTTCTTTCCAACTAATAACCTGTCTTTTCCACTAATTAACTTTTCAAATTCTTCTTTTCGCTTTGATTCTGACCATTTTTCCTTTTTCATTGCTATTATTTTATTATCCATTTTATATAGAATTTCTGATATATCTTCAAAAAGTTCCTTATGATCCTCATGACATAAAAACGAAACATAATAATTCTGATGTAATCTATTGTAGACACTATCTATCTTTATGCCCATATTATTCATAGTAATAAAGCCACATAGAATCTTGGCATAAAGAGCAGCATGGTTACTGCTAAGAACAATTTCCTCGGTTCTAAAAGATACCAGATGGAAGAAACCCGCAGGTGCATACATAAATGGTGCATTCATTTCCACATCCAGTCCGCCTTCCTGAGCTTCCCATAAAATCCTTATAAAATCAGAAAGCTTTTTTATGGGGCTATATTGCGGTTCCACGTATGGCATAACCGTTTTGACCATCTCATCTATCTTCATGCTCTTTTCAAGTTTTTTCTTTTCCGTCTGAATATCTTCTGCAATCATATCCAAAAGCTCTATCTTTTCAAGATCATTCAGATACTGACTTTCACTGTGCGCATTTACATTATCAGGATATTCCGCTCTCCACAAAGCATATTCTCTTATTTTTCTTTCACGTTCTTCATCAGAATCGTGCACAGATAATTCATACCTAAGACTTGCTTCATACCATTGTTTCAAAAACAGCTTATAGTTACCGTCCTGATATATAGATTCATATTGCGGCTTCCCGAATTCAAGATAGTAATTTCCATCATTTGCCAATATCGGCCTCAGACCATGCAGGGCTCCTATATCAAACAACGCGTGGCACATGGTATTAAATGATTTGAGATTTGTTTCATACAAAGAATCTCTGTTTATCTCCAAGGCTTGTGCCAAAGCGTCTATCGTTTCTTCTTTAGGCTTATTCTTATCATTCTCATACCTTCCCATTCTCGTTTCGGCAGTAATCTCACTATAGCCTACTCTTTTGCCTACTTCTTTTTGGGTCAGAGACCGTAGCTCTCTGTATAAATGAATCTTTTCGCCTAAAGAAGTGGGTTCATATCCTGTCAAATGTTTCAAATTAAAGACAAAACTCATATGGTACCTCTTTCATTTATGATACACTATACTAGATTATAGTTAACATTATTTTACTTTGATTCGTATGCTACTTATCAGTATAACACATTTTTCAAAAAAAGACACCTATTAGGTGTCCTTTTTTCATTATAGTTTTGATCTCACCTAGATACGCTCATATGTATCATGACTATAGCCGTATTGACAACATTCATCCACACAAAAATGCCGAGCATAGCAATAGGGATAAGCCCGATGATCCTGCGTATTTTCTTTCTGTCTCCCGATACTTTTTTGACTATTCCGAACTTACAAAATCTGGACCACAAAAAGAATATGCTCGCCACAGCTCCCAGT
>JAFYYN010000159.1 GCA_017557525.1 Lachnospiraceae bacterium | reverse complement strand
TACTTGCTGAAGAGTATCCTGTAAAGGTTACAAAGATCGGTGTCTATGACAGATTCGGTAAGTCCGGCCCGGCTGGCGCCCTCATGAAGGAATTCCAGCTCGACGCAGAAGGAATCTACAACCAGATCAAGGCTAAGATCTGATCTTTCGACAACAACTCGAAAACCAAGGCGGTGTCTCATGTGAGGCACCGCTTTCTTATGAGCTGAGATAAGGCGAAAACTGACACCTACAGACAATTCCTCATTGTTTGGCTTTTTTATATGTAGTTTTTTGCGATAAAGAGGTTAAAACGGGTCAAACCTACAGATATTATTCCGAATAATCTGATAAATGTCTGCAGGTTCTATGCTGATGCTGGTGTTTTGTGGCTAAACCTACATATAAAACCTGCTGTATACGGATAATTGTCTGTAGGTGTGATTTTATTGATAAATGTTTATATATATAGGGCCGCCTCATCGTTGAGACGGCCCTGTTATAACTGTTTTAATCAGCAAAGAAATTATCTTTCTCTTCCGTCGCCTTCCTTGTCCTTGAAGGAGATCTCGGCGCCGAGCTTCTCGAAGATCCTCTTAAGGAAGAGGGAATAGAACAGCGCGATGAGTGAGATGCCAAGGAAGATCAGAAGGCTCGCCGTAAGTGAGGGGAACTGCCAGAATGCATAAGCGAGACCTGCAGTGATTACGACATACATGATCGTTACCGGCAGGTTGGTGATGGACAGGAGCAGAGCGTTCTTCAGAATCTGTCCGAAGGATTCCTCAAACCAGGCCAGGAGAGGGAAGGAATAGAGAGTGTGTGCAAGTATCAGGATCAGGAAGAAGTAGGGAATGTACTGAACCCATGAAAGGTCAGGTGACATCATAGTATTTACCATGACGACCTCGAAAATAAAGAATGCCGATACTGCCGCATAAAACAACTCAAGCAATGTAGCCTTAAGGAAATTATCCTTGAAAGCTTTGAAATAGTCCTTGAAAATAGACGGATTGTCGCCTGCAAGGATCGCGATCGTTATTCTGTACAAAGATGTTAGTGAAGCACCGATAGTGAAGATCGGAATACAAGTTAATATAAATAATAAATTAACTATAATCAGATTACAGAGTCCGGTAAGGAATCTCGTTGCCGTACTTTTAGGATTAAAAAACGAAGGCTTTGATGCGGGTGCCTTGTTGTTGTCAGCTGCCATGCTATTTACCCCTTATCTTATATATAGTAAACTCTACCAATAGTACCACATAACCACAGTTATTGCGCACTTAAGAAGCGATTTGCACAAGTGAAAGCCGCGCTGGTTGTAAAAAACGCGATATTATGCACATCGTTTTATGCAATTTACCTTTATCGAGAGCAAAAATTGTACAATTTACTCAAGGAAAGCAAGATATGTATAATTGTGGTCAAATTGTAGCAAGAAATGTGGAGAAACATATTCCGTTTTTGACTAATATTTACAATGTAGAAGGGCCAAGAGGCCCCGAACAATTTCATTAAGGAGGAAACTTTATGAAAAAGGTTATTGCCAGTG
>JAFYYN010000158.1 GCA_017557525.1 Lachnospiraceae bacterium | reverse complement strand
GTACGGCGGCGAGATGAAGAAGGGTATGTTCTCAATGATGAACTACTATCTTCCTCTTAAGGGCATCGCTTCTATGCACTGCTCAGCTAACACAGATATGAAAGGTGAGAACACAGCTGTATTCTTCGGCCTTTCAGGAACAGGTAAGACCACTCTTTCAACCGATCCTAAGAGACTTCTTATCGGTGATGATGATCACGGCTGGGATGACAACGGCGTATTCAACTTCGAAGGCGGCTGCTATGCTAAGGTTATCAACCTTGACAAGGATTCAGAGCCCGACATCTACAATGCGATCAAGCGTGACGCTCTGTTAGAGAACGTTACAGTTGATGCTAACGGCAAGATTGATTTCGCTGATAAGTCAGTTACAGAGAACACTCGTGTATCTTATCCTATCAACCACATCAACAACATCGTATTAAACGTTAATCCTACATCTTCAGGTCCTGCTGCACAGAATGTTATCTTCCTTTCAGCTGATGCATTCGGTGTACTTCCTCCTGTATCAATTCTTACACCTGAGCAGACACAGTACTACTTCTTAAGTGGTTTCACAGCTAAGCTTGCAGGTACAGAGCGTGGTATCACAGAGCCTACACCTACATTCTCAGCATGCTTTGGTCAGGCATTCCTTGAGCTTCATCCTACCAAGTACGGCGAGGAGCTCGTTAAGAAGATGCAGAAGAGCGGAGCTAAGGCTTACCTTGTTAACACCGGTTGGAACGGAACAGGCAAGCGTATCTCTATCAAGGATACTCGTGGTATCATCGATGCTATCCTTAATGGCGATGTTCTTAAGGCTCCTACAAAGAAGATCCCGATCTTCGATTTCGAAGTTCCTACAGCTCTTCCCGGAGTTGATCCCGCAATCCTTGATCCTCGTGATACATATGCTAACGCTTCTGAGTGGGAGACAAAGGCTCAGGATCTTGCAGCTCGTTTCGTAAAGAACTTCAAGAAGTATGAAGGCAATGAGGCTGGTAAGGCTCTTGTAGCTGCTGGTCCTAAGGCTTGATAGTAAGTATTTTGCCAATATTATAATGTTTTTGAAACCCGTCGGGATTCCCGGCGGGTTTTTGCTCGTCCTGGGATTTGGGATTTTAGGATTCTGCAACATGATAATTGGTATCTTTTTCGGGATATTATCGGTAACTAAAGGTGACAAAAGAACCGTCCCCCTGTCAACATTAGCGGAATAAATATGTCTAATTTTCTCCTAAAAGGCTTTTAATTTTCTGAAAATAGTGTATAATCGGAGATGTAAATACAAAACAGACCAACGGAAACCTTCCCCAAGGAAGAAGGTTTCGACATTCGAAAGGAGAGGAAAGTATGGATTGGTTTATGGTTGGTGTAATCGCTGCTGTAGTGTTGTTTGTTTTATTCATTATTTTATCCGGTTATGTAAAGGCACCCCCGGATGTAGCTTACATTATTTCAGGTCTTAAGAAAAACCCCAAGATCCTGATCGGTCGTGCGGGTATCAAGGTTCCCTTCTTAGAAAGAAAGGATAACCTGATCGTAAAGCAGATAAGTGTTGACATTAAGACCAACGGCTATGTGCCTACACTTGACTTCATCGGTGTTGATATCGATGCAGTAGCAAAGATCAGAGTAAAGACCGATCCCGAAGGCATCAAGCTTGCAATGAAGAACTTCCTTAACATGCATGAGGATCAGATCATTACAGCTCTTACCGATTCACTTCAAGGTAACATGCGTGAGATCATTGGTACCGTTAAGCTTAAGGAACTCTGTACCGACCGTAAGAAATTCGGTGATGAGGTACAGGAGAAGGCACAGAAGGATATGAACGCATTAGGTATTGAGATCATATCCTGTAACATCCAGAGAATCGATGACGAGAAGGGTCTTATCGTTGCCCTCGGTCAGGACAATATGTCCCAGATCCAGAAGGACGCATCGATCGCAAAGGCTCAGGCAGAGCGTGACGTAGCGATCGCAGAGGCAGAGGCAAGCAAGGCAGCTAATGAAGCAAGAGTTGCAGCCAATACCGATATCGCTATCAAGCAGAACGAATTAAAGATCAAGCAGGCTGAATTAAAGAGAGAATCAGACTTAAAGCAGGCTGAAGCAGATGCAGCTTACAAGATTCAGGAAGAGGCACAGCGTAAGGTTATCGAGACCACAGCTGTCGAGGCTGATATCGCTCGTCAGCAGAAATCAGTTGAACTCCGTAAGCAGGAGGCTGAGGTTAAAGAGCAGGAGCTTGCCGCTACCATCAAGAAGCAGGCAGATGCAGATAAGTATCGTCAGCAGCAGATGGCAGACGTAGAGCTTTACAGACGTCAGAAGGATGCTGAGGCTAAGAAGTTCGAGATGGAACGTGAGGCAGAGGCTATGAGGATCAAGGCTGACGCTATCAAGTACCAGGCAGAGCAGGATGCAGAAGCTATCCGTGCAAAGGGTATCGCAGAAGCAGAAGCTATCAAGGCTAAGGGTCTTGCAGAGGCAGAGGCTACTGAGAAGAAGGCTGAGGCTATGTCAAAGATGAAGGAAGCTGCAGTCCTTGAAATGTTCTTCAAGGTTCTTCCCGATATCGCAGCAAGCGTTGCAAAGCCTCTTGAGAATATCGATAAGATCACCATGTACGGTGAAGGCAATACCGCAAAACTCGTCGAGGACATTACAAAGAGTACAACACAGATTACTACCGGACTTACAGAGGGCTTGGGATTTGATCTAAAGAGCGTACTGGCCGGTGCACTTGGTTCAAAGGTTATTTCAAATGCAGCGGAAGCAAAGAAAGAAGCTCCGGTAGAGACCACAGTAGCTGAGACAGAAGATTTCAAGGAGTAAAAAATAGTGGGAAAACGTTTTGAAATAGTTGATAAAGACGGTCTTATAGAAGGTACTAGGATAATAGTTGACAGGGTAACTGGAGTACAGTATCTAATGGCACATTGGACTAACATCGGTGGAATTACGGTTTTGGTCGATCAGGATGGAAAACCGTTACTGGATCCGAGATATGCAGGAAATGACCGATATCCGATGATTGAAGATAACAGATAAGTTTCCGTCGAGGACGAAAAGAGTATGAGAAAGGCAGGAGTCAATCGGGCTCCTGCCTTTCATCATTTCAACTCCGCATTATAATACTTCTCCCACAACTCATTCATCTCGGGATCATTAATATATTTTAACATGGTTTCCATGCTTTCCTCTGCACTGTCGCCCAGAATATCACGACTTACCATAGACATTTCTTCAGGGATGTCAAAGATAAACTTACCTAAATTATAATTTGGTTCAGAATCAAATTTTTTTGTATGATAAACAGTTTTCTTTATCAGCGCTATTGCCTCTTCCCTGTCTCCGGTTTTTAAATATGTGTATGCAAGAAGTATATATGCCATTGCGTATTCCTTGTCAGCGAAACTGATCTCATCCCCTCCATACATTCCCTTCATAAGATCCACCGCCAGAACAATCATCTTTTTTGCAATATCATATTTTTTTTCGGAACATAGGACTGCAGTATATCCCAGTACCGAATTAAGTATTCTTCCAAATCCGCTGATAATCCCATCTATAAGGTAAGGAACTGACTCTTTGGTCTTGTTAAGGTTCAGAGCCATAATCAATCCGATATCATCACTGAACATTCCATTAGGATTATGATTTTTCAGTACATCCACAGCCTTTTCATATTCTCCGGTAAGAGTATATACCATAGACATATTCCCAAGGAGTGTCTCCTCACTTATGCAAGGGTCTGCATTCTGATCGATAAGCAGCCTTGCCTGTTCATACAGCTCTAGGGCTCTCTTACATTCTGCCTCTTTTCCGTTTCCTACAGCAAAAAAACTGTATATTGTGGCACATCCATGTACCACCTTAAAGGAATTGGGGTATTTTTTAAGCAGTTTTTCCGCCTCTTCCAACGCCTCCGGGTTTGAATCACGGCACATCTCAGCCATTCGTTTTAAGGCTGACTCAATATGGTTATCTTTCATTTTGTAACCCAAAATAACATCCACCGAAGTATCGAAGAAATCAGCCATCTCCATTATCAGACTTATATCCGGTATTGACATCCCTGATTCCCATTTGTGTACCGCACCGGTCGTCACTCCCAGAACCTCAGCCAGCTGCTCCTGGGTGAGGCGGCGCTCCTTCCTGAATTTGCGTATGTTTTCTGATAATTTAATGTCCATGTCTTTCCCTCTTTAATACAATCTTCTATCTACCACACCTCATCCGTCGCGGGAAGGCTTTGCTATTCATCCTTTCCATCACTGTGATACCGTATACAGTGCATGGAAGTAACCTTTAGCATCCATTAGCTCGTCAAAGGTTCCAAATTCTTCAACGCGTCCATCCTTCATTACCAGTATACCATCATATCTCTTGAGCAGGCTTTCCTCTAAGGAGTGTGTAACAACAATTCTTGTAATACCATCAAGGTCAAGGATATCGTTTGAAACCTGCCATGCGGTCTGTGCGTCAAGAGCTGCTGTCGCTTCATCTGCCAGAAGTATTGACGATTTCTTAAGCAGACTTCTTGCGATAGATATTCTCTGCTTTTCTCCTCCTGATAATCCACTTCCGTTCTCTCCGCAGAGAGTATCATCACCGCGCTTTGCTATTAGTTCATCGAGATGAGCATGCTTTATAGCCGTTTCCAATTCATCTTTGGGGAACTCACGGAACATGGTAACATTGTCTCGTATGGATGCATTGAAAACAAATACATTCTGCTGTATTACTGAAATAGCATCATACAGTGACTCGGCCTTTATGTCCCGTATTTCCTTGCCATCCATGAGGATGTTTCCCTTGTAATCTGAACTTGATGCCATGATCAGATTCAGCAGTGTTGATTTTCCGCTGCCGCTTGCTCCGACTATAGCATAGGCCTTAGAGGCCTTAAACACAGCTGAAACATCATGAAGAATCTCCTTTTCCTTATCATAACCAAATGACACCTCCTTTAATTGTATTTCATTATCTAATGCTCTTAATTCTTCTGTTCCGTCAGTTTCGGTATTCTGCTCCAATGCATCCGCCAACTTCTTTATCAGTCCCCTTGCAGCCTTTCTTCCTGCGAGCAGGCCGGGTAGAGTAGATATTGGCTGTATCATGAAATTCATAAGGTTTACGAACATCATGACGGTACCGGTAGTAAGATCGAATCCGGAAAGTATGAGATATGTTCCGGCTATAAACACTCCCGATTGTGCCAGTAAGCCAGCCATAGCACCTATCATTCCAACAATGGTCTTGATACGCTCTTTGGAAAACTTTGAACCTTCAAGTTCCTTATTACGGGCTACGAACATCTTAAAAATTTCCTTTTCGGCCTTAAAACTCTTTATAACCGAGAACCCGCCCAGACAATCTGTAAGCACTGCTGTAAAGCTCTTGTTCTGCTCAGAAACCTTTTTTTCGGCATCAACCATTTTTTTGCCTGTAAGTATTGACGCAATAAGCGGCAGGATCGTTACTCCGACTGCAATTGCTGTAAGCACCGGCGAATACCATATCATCAATGTGATAGATCCAAAAAACATTACAGACATTGTAAACAGGGAGAGCAGCTGTGAGAGGTAATTAGCTTCTATGCTCGTGGCATCATTGGTAAGTGCTGACAGATAAGTTGCTGTGCTTTCGTCACGGAATGTAGAAATACCCTTTCCCATCAGCTTCTCAAAAGCCATATTTTTATACTGTGTCATCGCCCTTCGTATAAACGCAGGACGTGTAGTATAATCAAGCATAAATGATATGACCGTAAGCACTATGAATATGCCGAAAAGCATCAGGTCCATTTCAAAAGACATTGCCCCCGGTGCATCTGAAGCAGTGTCTATCAGCTCCTTTAAGAGCCATGATATTATCAGCCCTCCGAACCCCGAAAACAAGGCCGAAAAGGCAGCCAAGCCAAATATCAGTTTGTTTCGGTGAAAAAACTGTCCAGATAACTCCTGAAAGAGTGTTTTATTCTTTCCCATTTTGTATAGCCTCCGATTCTTCTTTCAGACTTTTGTTTTTTAGCCCGAATAAATCTTACAGCTATATAATAAATCCCATTAACCGGTAATTCAACACATTATCAGTACAATTAGGATATCAATTATTATACCGCTGGTATAAATTTGTGTCAATTCTATTTTAAGGCCGTCATAATCAAGGGGATGGTTCTCTGATTGGTTTCAACCGCAGAACCGTCCCTATGATTGAAAAACCCGCCGGGAATCCCGACGGGTATATATTATAGTAGAAATACAGTATTTACACCTGATAATAGTCCGGTATCTCCAGACGTCTTTCAAAGTCTCTGACAGGTATCGGGCGGTCGAAATAATAGCCCTGGATGAGGTCGCAGGAAAGGTCTTTAAGCATTTCGAGCTCTTCTTTACGTTCTACGCCCTCTGCGACAACTTTCATGTTCAGTTTTTTAGCCATTGAAATAATGGAATCAACGACATTCTTAACCTTTTCGTCCTCGGTACCCGACTCCAGAAAGACCTTGTCGAGCTTTAATACCTGGAAATCAAGCTGGCTTAGCAGGTTAAGCGAAGAGTACCCGGAGCCGAAATCGTCGATCGAGGTTGAAAAACCTTTGCTTTTTAAAGCTTTAAGCACGGTTTTCAGATTTTCTTTGGTTTCCTCGTAGGCGCTCTCGGTAATCTCGATTTCTACGAGACTGTGAGGGATGCCGTATTTGTTTACTTCTTTCTCAATCTCATCCGCAAGATCGGCATTTTTAAAATGCAGCTTTGAGAAATTAACACTGACAGTTACAGGGGTTAAGCCCTTATCTATCCAAATTTTAAGATCTCTGCAGACCTGATTCAGCACATAAAAATCCAGCTGGCAGATAAGTCCGTTTTTCTCGAAGAGTGGTATAAAGCGGGCGGGCGGGATGATATCACGCTTGGATTTCCATCTTACCAGAGCCTCGGCACCTTCCATTTCGGAGGTCTGGGTGTTGATCTTTGGCTGATAATAAACCAGAAATTCCTCCCTGTCGATTGCCTCGGGAAAGGCCTTAATCAGCTGGATGGACTCTAAGAGCTGCTCCTTCATGCTCTTATCGTAGAATATTATCTGGGCGCCGCCTTCTTTAGCACGGCCTGCAGCAATATTGGTCCGTCCGACTACGGTTTCGGCAACACGCTCATAGTCATGCATCATATAAATACCGGCAGATATTGCTATCGGATATTCAACCTCGCGGAGTCCGTCATTGGGGTGGACTGTAATAGCCTGTATAGCCTCAAGGAAGCGGTTGAGCTTTTTCTTTTTTATAACTGCCAGGAAATCGACGCCGCCATGATGCGAGATCAGTTCATCGGAATCGGTAAGAGAAACAGCTTTTTTAGAAAACTCAATAATAGCCTTATCGCCTTCGGCATATGTAAAACGTTCGTTCAACAGCTCCCAGCCTAAGAGGGAAAAAGCTACTACAGCAAACTTTCCGCCTTCATCATTTCGGATGATCTCGGTCAGCCTGGAGTTGAAATAACTTGTATTGGGGATACCGGTCATTATATCCGTAAGATAAAGCCTGCGGTTTTCTTCCTTTTCGAAATAAACACAGTTTTCCTTACGGTTATATCCGAGAGCGATAGCCTCAGCCAGCTCCCTGCAGGTGCTGTAGCCGCAGGAACCGCAGTCTATGCAGCGTTCATCCTCGGTTGTCTTATACATATGAGTAAATATCTCATCGATGACACTTTCCGGAACGAGCTGCTTGCGTAAGAATTTCCCAGTATATTCCCTTTTAAAATCCTGAGGGTCAAGGTCTTTAAAGCGGTGATACAGAGCAGATTTTCTCTCTGAAGCGGAAACCTTCTTTGAATACAGATCTGGATTTGCCGCGGTTGCTTTAGTTTTTAGCTTGATGTAATTATGGGCTATTTCGGCCTGATTCGGTTTAAGGATCTCAGTGCCGGACCCACCTATGCACCCATGATCACAGGTAGCTAGATCTGTGGCATAAGGACAGTTTTTACCTGAAAAGACAGTTTTTTCATAGTACTCATAATATGGAAGATGATATACCGCATTAGCTGCCGCCAGTATGAATTTATCATCATCACAGAAATTAGCAAAGCACTTCTTTATACCGTTTTCGGCAGCAGAAAGGACGCCCAGGGTATCGCATCTGCCCTCAAATGTATCTGGATAATCGTTTAAGTCCACATTTAAAAGAGCATCCATAAGATGCCTGAAGGTAACATTATACGAAATCTCGCCAAAGGTTTCCGGAGAATCAAATTCATCCTTTTTTGCGATACAGGGACTTATAAAAGCTATTTTGTCAGTGTTTTTCAGGTATTTGTGTACATAAATTGCCGCGCAGACTGCTGATGACTGTACGGGTATAAGCTTGGCGAAAAGGTCCTTTGAAAATTTCTCTACAAAATTTACGATAGCGGGGCAGTTGTGCAGGATGACTCCGCCCTCAGGGTGCTCATCCAGGTATTTCAGATAGCAGTAAATTGCGATATCGGCACCTATACTTGCATCATAAGCTGTCGTAGCTCCCTTTTCTATCAGATAATTGATAATCTTACCCGCGCTGTCAGGATAGAGCAGGAAAAATGAGGGGGCCAGCAGGAGAGTTATTTTCTCTTTTCCGAGGTCTTTTAAAAATTCTGAGGTGTCATCCAGATATTCACGGGCATGATGACGGCACTCGTTAAGGCAGTTTCCGCAGTGGATACATTTTTCGGGGTCTACAACGATTATATTCTTACCGTCTTTGGAGACCGACTTGTTAGCACCGGGAACAGGGCACGACATAATACACCGGTTACAGCCGATGCAGTTGTCATTTGTATAAATGAGTCCGGTCTGATGCTTCCTCATAGGAACCTCCACGTAGAGTTTAATGTCACACTTTCTATACTAGCATTCTACCATAAATACGGAATTTTTTCAAGAAAAATGCGTGAAAAACTGACAAATCGCTTGCATTATTTAAAATTTTCAGATATAATGTGAAAGTAACTTCGGTGCAATTAAAGAAAAAGGAAAAATGTACCGGGGCAACCCGCGAAATATGTAACGCGGGAATAATATTGGGGATAAGAAGGGAGATTTATTATGGCAAAATATGTATGCAGCGTATGCGGTTATGTTTATGAGGGAGATGCAGCTCCTGAGAAGTGTCCTGTTTGTAATGCACCCGCAGAGAAATTCAATAAGCAGGAAGGCGAGCTTACATGGGCAGCAGAGCATGTAGTAGGCGTTGCTAAGGGCGCAAGCGAAGATATTATAGCGGACTTAAGATCTAATTTCACCGGTGAGTGTTCAGAAGTAGGTATGTATCTTGCTATGTCAAGAGTAGCATTCCGCGAGGGCTATCCTGAGGTTGGTCTTTATTATGAGAAGGCAGCTTTCGAAGAGGCAGAGCATGCTGCAAAATTTGCTGAGCTTTTAGGCGAAGTTGTTACTGATTCAACAAAGAAGAACCTTGAAATGAGAATAGAAGCAGAGAATGGTGCAACTACAGGCAAGACCGATCTGGCTAAGCGTGCAAAGGCAGCTAATCTTGATGCGATCCATGATACCGTTCACGAGATGGCCAGGGATGAGGCTCGTCACGGCAAGGCTTTCCAGGGCCTGTACAACAGATATTTTAAATAAGAAAATGTATTTGTAAGTACGGATTGTTTTTAGGGCACATATCTTTTTTAAGGGTATGTGCTTTTTTATTTGAAACAGGTTTAAGCCTTGTGTTTACCGCATTTTTGCTATGGGTTAAGCCGGTAAAGCCGGGTAGGTTAGCAAGAAATGACATGTATAACGCTATATAGTAACTTGACTGATTTGCATATTTTATATATTCTAATAAAAACATTTAATCAATTTACTATATATTTCTTTTGGAAAGGTTTTATATGAAGAAAGAATTGTTTCCTAAGGCAGTGCTTAAGCTGCTAAAAGAAAACGGAATAGAGGAAGAGGACATATTTGCGGCATCTGCTACGGACATGAATACGAACTGTCTGTATGCGGATGGCTTTGTTGTGTTGACCTTAAAATCTCTTGCAATAGTTATGTCTGCGCCTGATGAAAAGGAAATCCGTTCCTTTAAGGGGTATATGTCAAAGGACGGTCAGACCGGATATGAAAATAAAGACTGGTCTTTAAAGATATATGATCTTGAGAAAACGGAGCATTTAAAGGCAGAGCCTCAGGTAGCCTGCAGCCTGCTTACAGCAGATGTGGACGGTGTAACCTACAGGCTTACGGCTTTTTCAAATCTCTATAAAAGAGAAATGCATAAGTTTGTCCGTACCTTTGACAAGATAAGCATGGAACTAAAGGCTTCGGACAGGATAGAGGATAAAGACAAAGGTAATTTATCAGAAAAACCTGAGCTTGCGGAAGGCCAGGATAATGGCAAGGGAACAAAGAACGAGCCTGCAGAAACAAAGGAAGAAAGGTTACAGAAGCTTAAAGTTTACGGTAAGGATGAGGATGACAAGGACGAATACTGTCCGACCTGCGGTATGATGTACCCGGATAAATCCAGAAAGGTATGCCCGAGATGTATGGACAGAAGGTCCATTTTCATGAGGGTACTGGGTTATTTCAAGCCTTATAAGATGAAAATCGCAGGACTGTTTTTATGTTATATCCTTACTGCAGGTCTCAATCTGGTATGGCCTTACCTAAACGGTACGATACTTTATGATAAGATACTGGCTAAGAACGAGGATTTCTTAAAGCAGTTCGGTATAGAGGACGGGCAGTTTATAACCGCTCTGCTCATGGTTGTGCTTACCATGCTCATGGCTAGAATAACAATTATCGTCATAGGCATGATACAGGGCGTATTTGCCGCAAAGATAGTAACGAGTGTTGTCAGGGACATGAAAAAGAGCATTTTCGGGAATATGGGAAAGCTCTCTATCAGCTTCTTCCGCTCACGTCAGACCGGTAGTCTTATGACCCGTGTTATGAGCGACGCTGACAGAATAACGGGATTCTTTATTGACGGACTCCCGAACATCTTTATCAGCGGACTTACGATCCTTGTGTCGCTTGGATTTATGTTCAGCATTAAGTGGCAGATGACGCTCATGGTATTGGTGGTTATACCGTTTATCATGCTGATCGGTCTTAAGCTCCGTCCGCGTATCTGGACTCAGTTCGGACACCGTCACAGAGCCGAGCGTGCGGTTAACAGCCAGGTAAACGATAATCTGACAGGAGCCCGTGTAGTTAAGGCATTCGGTCAGGAAAAGAGAGAGACTACGAGATTTGAGAAAAACAATTCGCGTCTGCGTGAAGCCGAAATGAGCATTGTCGGTACGCAGAACCTGGTGCGAGGGTCGTATTCGGGTATATTTGAAATACTAAATATTTCCGTCTGGCTGATAGGTGTTTATCTGATCATGGTTACGCATGAGATAGAGCTCGGTATCATGATCACCTTTGTTGGCTATATCGGGCAGTTACAGGGCCCCATCAACTTTTTCTCAAGAGTTTTCCACTGGTGGTCTGACAGTATGAACTCGGCGCAGAGAATGTTCGAGATAATCGACTCCGTGCCTGAGATCAGAGAGGCAGAGAACCCTATAGAGCTTGAAAACCCCATGGGAAAGATAGAGCTTAAGAATGTTTCCTTCGGATATGAGGTAAACAGACCGGTGCTTAAAGAGCTTGACCTTGAGATAAAGGCTGGCAGCATGCTGGGAATAGTAGGACGTTCGGGAGCTGGAAAAACCACGCTGGTCAACCTGATTTCCCGTATGTATGATCCGCAGGAGGGCGAGATCCTGATAGACGGCAAGAACATTAAGGATCTGAGCTTCAAATCCCTTCGCCGCAACGTAGCGATGGTTTCCCAGGAGACCTATATTTTCATGGGTACTGTCGAAGAAAACATAGCATATGCTAATCCGGCAGCTTCACATGCGGATGTTATAAGGGCAGCAAAGCTTGCAAGCGCACATGAATTTATCATGAGAATGCCTGACGGATATGATACAAGGATAGGTTCCTCAGGCCGTGAGCTTTCAGGTGGTGAAAAACAGAGGATCTCAATTGCAAGAGCCATCCTTTCAAACCCCAAGATACTTATACTGGACGAAGCTACGGCTTCTGTTGATACGGAAACAGAGAGGGATATCCAGAGGTCGATTTCATACCTGATAAAGGGAAGAACAACAATTTCAATCGCACACAGGCTTTCGACCTTAAAGGATGCGGACTATCTTGTTGTTATTGATAACGGTAAGATAACTGAGCGCGGTACACATAAGGAGCTTGAAGAGCTGAAGGGCACTTATTATAAGCTTATGGAATTACAGAGAAAGGCACTTGCCTTAAAGGGTATTGAGTAAATATCTGTCAGCGGAACTGACTGATGAAGTGTTTATTAAAAAGATACCGCTAAGTGATTATATTATGAAATTTCAAGAAAGGAATAAAATATGCCAGGATTTAGAGGATTTGGTGGCGGCAGGCCCGGAGGACCCGGGAAGCCCTTCGGTGAAGAAGAATTTAACTTAGAGCAGATGGAAAAGGAAACCGAGGAAATGCTGAAAATGCGTTTCCTGGATAAGAAAAATGCCGAGTTCAAGGCTACCGGCGGGGGATTTGTCTCCTTAAAGGTAGGGGATGAGGAATACTCAAGGATCCAGGTAGTCAGGATGTTTCCGTTTACTGATCCGGACCACTATATTTCTATCCGTACCTCTGATGAGAATTCCAAGGAGATCGGTATTATAAAGGATTTAAAGGATGTTCCGAAGGAAACCGCAGAGCTTTTGGTTTCACAGATGAACCTCAGATATTTTACACCTATCATTACAAAAATAATCAACATTAAGGATGAGTACGGATATGCTTATTTTGATGTTGTGACTGACAGGGGACAGTGCCGTTTTACTATCAATATGGGCGGAAGCGCTGTGGTACATCTGTCTGAAACAAGGATCCTTATTTCAGATGTGGATGAAAACCGTTTCGAGATCCCCGATGTAATGAAGCTTACGCCGGGAGAGAGAAAGAAACTCGATCTGTTCCTGTAATCAATTATTTGGACGGATGATATATTTGGATATAAGCCTTAGTTTTAGAGGTGGCGAATGATATTAAAATTTGATTTAAAAAATGAGTATATAAAGCTTCTGGGGCTTGATCAAAATGAGGAAATAGCCTACAGTGTACCCTACGATATAGGTGATGACGGGAAATATTTAAAGGATTCCTATGTTGTAGTTACAGAGGAGAGGCTTTTTGTAATCGAAGAAGGTAAACTGAAAAAACAGATACGCTTAGATGAGGTTTCAGAAATCCTAAGTGAGCCGATGATAGCCTGCGGAGTACTGTATTACACAGTAACAAGTGGGGATGGCGGTACCGGGAAACCGGAAGAGCACATACTGGTCCGCTTTTCTTCAAAGCATCTTTCAAGATATGCATATATCTCAAGGGGATGCAGGCTTTTAAAGGAAAACAGAAAAGCCAGAGTTGTGAGCAATGAGGATGAGACAACCTGCCAGAAATGTGGCAGGGCTCTTCCTGGTACCAAGCAGTGCCCGCATTGCAACCATAAGAAGCAGGGCTTTTTGCACGAGATGCTGGAAATGGTTAAACCCTACCCGAAGACCATGATGATCATCGGTGTACTGATGCTGCTCGCTACGGCAGTAACGTTGTTTAACCCTTCGATGCAGCGCATCCTGGTGGATGATGTCATCAAGGCAGAAAACAAGACCATCTATGATGCCCTTGTTGTTATCGGCGTAATGTTTGCATTAAGCACCGGCATCATATTTATAAATCTCGGCAAGGCTTATATGTGTTCCAAGCTCGGTACCAGCATCAGCTCGGACTTAAGAAGAAAGCTTTACCAGAAAATACAGCTGCTGTCACTTTCGTTTATAAACGACAGAAAGCCCGGCGAGCTGATGAACCGTGTAGTTAGCGATACTGCCAGGATCAATGAATTTATGGCGGATACCTTCTGTAACCTGCTTACGGTTTTCATCATATTTATATTTGATGTTATCATAATGCTTATCCTTGACTGGAAAATGGCGCTGCTTGCATTTGCTTTCATACCTGTGATGGCGTATATTTCTTTCTCATTCAGAAAGTTTGTACACAGGCGTTTCCATATGCAGTGGGTAAAGTCCGACAGGATCCACAGTAATCTGCAGGATGTACTTTCCGGTATGTCGGTAGTCAAATCATACGGAAAGGAAGAGGAGGAAGCAGAACATTTCAACAGGACAGCGGATGAGTTTGCAGTAGTTCAGTTCCAGAATGAGAAGTTTTGGGCGGTATTCTTCCCGTCGTTGCAGTTTATCGTGAGCGTAGGTGTATATCTGGTAACATATTTCGGCGGAGTAAGGGTACTGTCCGGCGAGAAAACAGTCGGTGAGCTGATGCAGTTTATCGCATATGTTTCGATGCTTTACCAGTATGTAGGCTGGATCACAAACCTTCCCAGACAGCTGATGAACGTTGTAACATCACTTGAGCGAATCAGCGATGTTATGAGTCAGGAGCCTGAGATCTTTGATACCGAAAAGTCCAAGGAGTTAAAGATCAAGGGTCATGTACAGTTAAAGGATGCTTCGTTTGGTTACAAGTCATATAAGCCTGTACTTGACGGGATCACTCTTGATGTAAAGCCTGGTGAGATGATAGGTCTTGTCGGTGCTTCCGGTACCGGAAAGTCCACACTGATAAATCTTATCATGCATCTTTACGAGGTGGATAACGGGGAGATCCTGATAGACGGTACGAATATAAAGGATATCAAGCTTGATAATTATCATTCACAGATAGGTGTCGTGCTTCAGGAAACCTTCCTGTTTACGGGCACAATACTTAACAATATCAAGTTTGCCAAGCCTGATGCCACATATGATGAGGTTATCCAGGCAGCCAAGATGGCAAATGCCCATGAGTTTATCTGCAGGACACCTGACGGATACAATACATACTTAAGCGAACGCGGTTTCAACCTTTCAGGCGGTGAGAGACAGAGAATAGCCATAGCCAGAGCGATACTTAACAATCCGGGTATCCTTATCCTTGACGAGGCTACAGCAAGCCTTGATACCGAGAGTGAGTACCTGATTCAGAAGGCTCTTGAGAGACTTACCAATGGCAGGACAACCTTTGCTATCGCACACAGGCTTTCAACCCTAAAGGATGCCGACAGGCTCGTAGTCATTGATAACCACCGTATTGCTGAGGTGGGCACTCATGACGAATTAATGGCAAAGGGCGGAATATACGCCGGCCTTGTTAATGCTCAGTTAGAGATGAATGAGGGCGGCGCCATCAGGCCCACGGCCTGATATTTAATGCGACGCCCGACCTGCCCCCGCACGAAGTGAGGGGGCGATACAACAATTGGGCGGCGCCATCAGGCCCACGGCCTGATTAAACTTTTATAAACAAAAAACTCTCCGATAATCTCGGAGAGTTTTTTAATTCTGCGGATAACAGGACTTGAACCTGCATGTCCTTGCGAACATATGGACCTGAACCATACGCGTCTGCCAATTCCGCCATATCCGCATATATGTCTGATTGACACCGCAAATGATTCTAACATAGAATTTCGCTAAAAGCAAGTACTTTTTATAATTTACGCAAAGAATTATCAGTTGCTGTAGTAGCCATTTTTATTTGAAGCGTCATTAACTACTTCGTAATTTGCATCATAAATGTTGTAGTTATTATTGTTGTTCCAGTTATTCTGACGATTCCAGTTGTTTTGGTAATCATTGCTATATCTCTGACCGAAATCCTGAGGCATGATGATCGCTGCGATGAAATAAAGGAGTAGTCCTGATCCGAAGCAGCAAACTGCAATTGCCCAGATAATTCTTACCAAAGTTGAATCGATATGCAGATATTCTGCAATGCCTCCACAAACTCCACAGATTTTTCTGTCTCTGTTACTCTTCATAAGTTTTGTTCCCATAATTTTTTCTCCTTGTTTTTGTTTTACTTTTTTTTGCTTTGATCTTTAATGATTTTCCGCCGTGCATCTGTTATGTTACTGTTATACACTGCCATGCAATATTTTAGTAGTGTCTTGAGTCATATCCTTATATGACTTTTGTCATAAAATGATGTCTGACTTGTCATCTGCTTTGTGATTATGAGTATATCACGGCACTTTACCATATTAAAGCCATATGACAGCGAAATATATATACTTTTTTCCTCTGAGTCAGCGGAATATGATAAATCTCTTTCATCAGTCAGTTTTGCAGAGTCAATCAGAGGAACGGTTCTGTGATCGACAAAAGTTAATCGCAGAACCGTCCCTCTGATTGACGAGCAGCGCAAAAAGATGTATTATATAAGTTAGAATTTTTTACGGAGGAAAAACGTGAGACAGAATATACAGATAACCCTTAATCCCGAATATGTACTCACCAGGCAGTATGCAGAGGTACTGCCCATTGAGGATATCTATGCCCATATCAAGGATTTGGGTTTTGAATTTATGGAAAAAGAAAATGAAAGTCTGACGGGGCTTACTCTTAAGATTGAGGCTAAGGACTGTGCAGGAACTGCAGAAACTCTGCTTAATGTGCTTTCCGAGACGGTGGGACTTCCAAAGGAGAAATTTGAGATTAAAAACGAGGGAAAATCCTATATGGTGGTCTGCGAAGGCATAGCCTCCGCAGTGATCACAGAGATAGGAGCAAATGCGCCTGCTGTTTATGAATCATATAAGAAGATTTCCGAAAAGGTTGGCTGGTCAGAATTTAAGGACCTTTGTCGGGAAATACTTACGGTTTCTCCTCAGATAAAGAGGAATGCGATATTTAAGAGCTTTCTTTTCCAGAATTACCTGATCTCCGTAAACGACGGCTGCGGTCTTTCCACGGCACTTGACGATTTTGCCCAACTGATATCGGATCTGGAACTGTTTAAGTTTAATGAAAAACAGCCTGTGGTCGAGATCAGACTGTCATCAAAATCCGAGCCTGACTCCATGACAGTACCGGAGGCATTAGAGGCTCTTTATGATGATGAAGACTCAAATAAGCTAGTCTGTCTTGACATAAGTGAATATCTTGAAAAATCAAAGCAT
The DNA here is from genome assembly GCA_017557525.1 of Lachnospiraceae bacterium. Classification (GTDB taxonomy): domain Bacteria; phylum Bacillota; class Clostridia; order Lachnospirales; family Lachnospiraceae; genus RUG11977. Next base: position 9,929 of record JAFYYN010000158.1, on the reverse strand, counting down.
AATGAGCTGAAAACCTTCTTAGCCAAGCTTGTGGCTCTTGAAGAGTCTTACATTTTCTTTTTCAGGATCCCATTCTTAGAGCCCGATGCTTTTAATTCCATAAGAAAGGTACTGGCAGATGTGCTTTATATCCGCGCCATATCTGTACAGCCCTTTAATAATGAAGAACTCAAGGAATGTGCGGTAAGAGCTATCAGTGAAGCAGGTTTTTCGGCAGAGGACGTAGTCTGGGACGTATTTTTCTCAAGGATCTGCGAGGAAAAGAGCGACGGACGTTTTTACGGCATCCAGTCTGTCATGAAGGTGGTCTATGAGATGCTCTGGCTTAAGGCAAAGGCAGAGGCTGTCAGGGAAGCAAACAGTCCCGACGCGGAAAGGACCGGAAAAGAAAAGAACAGTTTAGGGGCTGGGAGCGGTATAGAGAGTCACGACAGCAAACGGATTTCACAAAAGGACATCCTGGAGCTTTCGCCCACCTTTAACAAAGAAACGCATGACGGCTTTGACGCGTTGGGAGAGCTTATCGGCATGGAAAAGATAGCCGAGAGAATACGTGAGATAGTGGCGCAGGTAAAGATCGCGATAGAAAACAAGACCATGGAGCGGCCTTGTCTTCATATGAGATTTGCCGGAGCTCCGGGTACCGGAAAAACCACGGTAGCAAGGATACTAGGCCAGATACTCCGTGAAAACGGAATTTTGAGAAACGGATATTTCTTTGAGTATTCCGCAAGAGATCTTTGCGGAGAGTATATAGGACAGACCGCACCAAAGACGAGTGCCATCTGCAGGGACGCATACGGCTCGGTACTTTTTATCGACGAGGCATATGCCCTCTATCAGGGAGATGACAAGAGTTCCGATTACGGCAGGGAGGCTCTGACCACCTTGGTTTCCGAGATGGAAAACCACCGCGATGACATGGTGGTCGTTATGGCCGGCTACAAGGATGACATGAACAAGCTGATGGAGGGTAACGCCGGACTTCGCAGCCGTATGCCGTATCTCTTGGAGTTTGAGAGCTATGACAAGCAGCAGCTTTTTGAGATTTTCATGTCCTTTGTTAAAAAGCATTTCAAATATGATGAGGAGTTTTCCGGGGCGGCGTCGGAGTATTTTGATTCACTTTCTACGGAATACATGAAGTCAGCCGAGTTTGCAAATGCCCGTTTTGTTAGGAACTTATATGAGAGATGCTGGTCAAAGGCAGCTATGAGGACCTCAATGTCGGGCATAAAGGACATAACCTTAAAGAAAGAAGATTTCTTAGCAGCCTCAGGCGAGAAAGAATTCTCAGAGAAGCTGGCAATGAAATCCCGTATTGGTTTTTAAAATGGAGAAAGCTTGAAAGAAGACTTTCAAACTTTCATCGGTGCCGCGGCAGGCACGTCACCGATATGCAACCATGCCTGCGACAAGGTACGAAACATGACACAATCAGAGATGACCGCAGCCTCAACGAGACTGTTTAATATAGGAAAAGAGCTGTTTAAAAAGCTTTCGATAAACGATTCTCTGTATATCAATGAAGAAAATATGCAGATGGACGGAGACTTTGCCGCTGAGCCGTTTAAGGTGCATCTGAAGTTGTCGGTTTATCCGGAAAACGGGATAATGACGATATTCTCAGTGCTACCCTTTGATGTGCCGGCAACAAAGGCAAGTGAATTTGCAAAGCTTATCTGCAGCATAAATTATAATGATTTTTATGCGGGCAATTACGATTATAATCCGGAAAGGGGCAAGGTGGTGTTCCGTCTTGCCATGCTGTACCGCAACAGTATCATATCCTCCGAGCTTATGGAGGAAAGCATCCAGTATGCGATTTCCACGGTTTCAAAATATAATGACCGTCTTTTCGAGGCTGCCAGGGATAACTGACAGCTGCCCCAAAAAAAATATTAAGTTTTTTCAAAATAATGCCGATAATCTTTACGGATACTTATGCCCTAAAGATACCGGCTTTTTCTTATGGAAAAAGCGGAAGGCACTGACCGGTGATATAAGCAGGCATGTCATCGGAAAATTATAAGTCTGCGATAAGGTATGAGATATGAAGAAAAAGATATTTGATTATGCGATATTAACAGGGTGTCTTACGATTGTAATATTATTCTTTGCAAACGGGATATTTGGTTTCGGAGGCGGTACAACAAAGGCTGGGGCATCGGATGCCACCGCTACGCCCATAAACAACTGGGCTACCCCTACTCCCGCGCCCAAGGCAGTAAGGCTCGTTGCGGGATATTCGGGGACATCGGTTACCGTTGGCGAGGAGTATGACAAGGACAAATTATCGGTAATTGCATATTATGATTACGGTGAGCCTAAAGAGCTGAAACCGTCAGAATATACGGTTTCGAGCGATATCGTCTATAAAAACGGGATGAATACGATCATAGTTGTGTATAGGGACCTTACTACCATGACTTATGTATATGGAAGATCTCTGGTCGGTATCTCGGTTAGTCCCCTAAAATATGAATACGGTATTGGGAATATGCCCGATAAGCGCGACCTTAACGTAACAGGTCTCTATAGTGACGGCTCGATAAAAACGATAACGGACGACTATGTCATATACCCTCAAAAGCTGGAAACCCTGGGAAGTCAGGAGATTTCCGTATATTATCAGGGAAAGGAAGCAAAGTGCAGGGTTTCTGCCCGTGATTGGACAAGCGTGGCAGCCATAGCTGTTACCTGCAATAAGCCGGAAATAGTTACTAATATTCCCTTGAGCAAGGATGATTTCACGGTAATGGTAGTTTATACGGACCTTACTGCGGAAAGAGTCTCGACATTTACGATGTCAAAAAATGTATTTTATGACAGCGGAAAGCAGCCAATCACCATATCTTATGGCGGAGTCAGCAAGACCATAAACTTAAATGTTACGGAACGCTATGTTACAGGGGTCAGGGCGGAGTACACCGGTGGTGACGTACTGGTCGGCAGAAAATTCCGTCGTGAAAATATGCATGTTTACATTAAATATGTGGACGGGGAAGAGGAAGAAACAGAATACTATACAGTGGATAATTCCACAATACGGTATGTAGGGAAAAATACGATCACGGTTTACTATGGGGATAAGCTTTCATCGCAGGTAACGATTGAAGGAACGGCATATCAGAATCCGAATTTTGACTATGTTTCATCGGATCTGGTAACAAACGGAAAAGTGGTAGTAAAGGTAGATACCGCTGTGCCGTGGTACCTTGAGGAGGACTGCACAACCCTGGAGGCAGTTCCCGACAAAAATGTAAAAAAGGCATACAGAAAGCTTAAGCTTAAGTCCGGCAGCTACATTGCCTTTAACTACGGGTTCGAAAACTTCAATGATGAGCTTGAAATGCCACTGTCTGTAAGAGTTACGATCCCCGATGAATATGATATTGAGCATACATACCTGTATTATTGTCCCAATAATAAGACAGTTTTAGGGTGCATAGACAGAAAAATAGTCAGCAGCAAGACCTTTGAGTGCTCGCTCTTTAAAACAGGGACCTATATGCTGGTATATTCCGATGAGTTGGCAGGAATCGAGTAAATCGTGCGAAAATAGCGTAAAATTAGCAATATTAATAAACATTTGCTGTTGACAAAACCCTTAGAGTATAGTAAAGTATTAAGTGTGAAGTTTATAAAAATTTCACAAACTTAAAAATATTTTTATATTTCAGGAGGGTTAAAAAATGGCAAAGGGAGCAACAATGCTTAAGGTTGTCGGCATTCTGATGATCATTTTCGGTGCAATTGGAGTTATCCTTTCAATTGTTGCATTCGCTGGAGTAGCACTTTTGGATTCAGTAGGCGTAAGTACAGGTTTGGCATATTTTGCATGTGTAATTTCATTACTCGGCTCTGCATGTGAACTTGTTACCGGTATCCTCGGCGTTATCAACTGCGAGAAGCCTGAAAAGGCTAAGACACTTATGATCTTTGCTGAAACAATCATCGTATTATCATTACTTGGTAATATTATCGTTCCTCTTATCGCAGGATCATCAGTAAGCATTTTCGGATTCCTTATCGGACTTATTCTTCCCGGTCTGTTCATCTTTGGTTGCATTCAGAATAAGCAGGGTTGATAAAAATTTTGAAATACGTATATATGGCACAGATTCAATCCGGATCTGTGCTATTTTTTTATAAAAAATTAGTAGATTTAATAATATTTTAATGATTTTATTGACAAAGGGGCCATATTGTGATATAAAAAAGATGATTTTTAAAACACACACTTTATTGGAGGTTGAAAAATGAACAATAGTGGAGCAGCTACAGCATTAGGTATTGTCGGTATCGTTGTCGGTATCCTCGGTGGTATCCTTTTTGGTGTATTTGGCGGTGCAGTTGGTCTTGTTTGCGGTATCCTTGGTATGATCATGGGTGTTAACGCAAAGAAGTCAGGAGATCCTAAGGGCCAGACAGGTTTTGTTTGCGGTCTTATCGGTGTTATCTTCTCAGCACTCTTCATCATTGGTTGTGCAGCATGCGGTATCTGTGCAAGCCAGAGCGGTGCTAGTAGCAAGTACGGATGTACAGGTTGTGTTGGTGCATCATGTCAGGCAAAGAGCGATGCTGAAAAGCTTGGCGATGAGTGGGAAAAGGCTTGGAACGATGCATTAAAGGATATCGATTGGGATTAATTTTGTAAACTAAAGCAATTGATCATCTTGAGGGCTTCGGAGTTATCCGGAGCCCTTTTTCTAAAGATTTGATTTGTTATGATCGGAAATGGATTTGGAAAGGATTTTAGATGTTACCTTATATAGATTTAGGGATCATGCAGCTGCCTTTGTATAGTCTCCTCTTTATGATAGGCTTTGCAATCGCACTTATCCTGGCACGAAAAATCGGCGGCTCCTACGGGATAAACAAGGATGATATAATATTTGCCGCAATCTATGGTGCCATAGGGCTGCTTATAGGGGCAAAGGTAGTGTTTTTTATCACAAAACTGCCCAAGGTTATCGGAAATTTCAGTACATTTATAAACTTTTTTAAGGCGGATACCCTTGAAGCACTGAATTATCTTTTTGGCGGTATGGTATTTTATGGCGGACTTATTGGATTCTGTCTCGGAGTATTAAGGTACAGCGTACATTTTAAAGTGAAGCTGTTTGATCTTGCAGATTTATATACACCGTTCCTTCCGTTTGCACATGGATTTGGCAGGATAGGCTGCTTCTGTGCCGGCTGCTGTTACGGTATTGAGTACCATGGACCGTTTGCAGTACAGTTTCCCTACAATGAGCTTACCCCTGAGCTGAGTGAGGTACCAAGATTTCCGGTACAGTTGCTTGAGGCACTGCTTAACTTTATATGTTCAGGAGTACTCCTTTACATTATGCATAAAAATGCCAAGAAGAAACTCGAGGAAAGAAAGCTCAAACAGGGCCAGCTCCTGGGGATATATCTCACCTATTATCTTATAGCAAGGACATTCCTTGAAATGCTGAGAGGAGATGCGATAAGAGGCAAGGTAGGATTTCTTTCTACATCGCAGATAATAAGTATATTACTGATACCGATCGCGATATTCTTTATCCTGGCAAGAAAAAGACAGGCGATATTTACAGATGCATCCCTGAATGTGGCATCGACCCCGGAAACTGCTAAATCATCACAAATTGCCCGATGATTTGGTTTTAGGGCAATGTTTGAGACGCCGGGTGCGCAGGGTTTAGTATGTAAATTTTGGTTGACTAAGAGAAGGGAAAACTGATATAATCAACATGTAGTTACTAACGAGCTATACAATACCCGGAATAAGCCGGAATGTGGGAATTTACATGCCCTTGAGGGGCAGATAGGAGAGAGTATGTTTTGTACAAATTGTGGGAAACTAATACCTGACGGCGCAGCAGTATGTCCAGGCTGTGGTGTTGCTGTAGCAGGGGTGGTTCAGCAGCAGGTAAACGAGACGGTTCAGGGGGCTTATGAGGCAGCTCCGCCAATGCCTTCCGCTTCAGAGGTACCTCAGGTACCCGATGTTCCGCTTTCACAGCCCATACCTATGGAAAATGTGTATAATGAGGCACCTGCTCAGCAGAATTTTGATCCTAACGGGTATCAGTACCAGCAGAATGCAGACCCTAACGGATACCAGTACCAGCAGAATGTAGATCCTAATGGATACCAGTACCAGCAGAATGTAGATCCTAATGGATACCAGTACCAGCAGAATGCAGATCCAAACGCATATCAGTATCAGCAGCAGCCGGTAAATCCTCAGGGAGGATATTATGACGGTTTCAGTGCCGGTACTCCCGAACAGCAGAACTGGAATGCAGGTCAGCCCGGCCAGCCCGGGACTCCCGGTGGCGGAGGGTCACTTGCCTGTGGTATATGCAGTATCTGTATTGGTATAATTGGTGGTGTAATGTTCGGAGTTATCGGTGCATTGATTGGTATAGCACTTGGTATTGTCGGACTTATCCTGGCTATTAACTTCAGAAAGACGAACCCCGGAGGAGCAACCGGAGGTCTTGTTACTTCTATTATAGGTCTTGCACTTGCCGCAGTAATGTTTTTATCCTGTGCTGCTTGTGGTGCATCCACCAGCGGATATGGATGTTTAGGCTGTGTAGGAGGAAGCTGCGGAGCAGCAAATTCTGTCAACAAGACTTATAAAAACCTGTTTAGATAAGAAACCTATTTAAAATAATCCGAAAAATCAAAAAAAAGTAGTTGACAATTTGTTTTAAGGGTGATATTATAATCAAGCGTGCTACGGAAAGTATGGCACACGATTATAGATGCGGAGTTGCTGGAATTGGCAGACAGGCATGACTAAGGATCATGTATCGCACAGATGTGAGGGTTCAAGTCCCTTACTCCGCATTCATTTTCTGACATAGACTATCTCGTTTTGAGATAGCCTTTTTTATTGCTCTAAACCCTTATAATTCAACACTTATAAGGGGACAAGAGGAATGTTCTTTGACAGGATACTAACAGAGAAAAGGGACTGAGTTACTTGCTCAGTCCCTATCACCATCGTTTTATACGGTTTTGTTTTGCAGAGAATAATGGTACATTATTACCATAATCGTAAGCGCTTATGTCAGATATACTGTATAAATCTGTCCCGTTCCTCTTTTGAGAGCTTTCCTATCGTAACCCCTTTGCTTCTGGCTAATTGTAATGCACCTCTCATGTCGAGTATGGCTTTGGGGACGATGGGTTCTTCCATTTTTGAAAGGCTCTTGAGATAATTCTCATATTTCGTCGTCTGACCATTCATAATCATACTCCTTTCTGATGTTCCTGGCTGCTTCATCGAAAAAGCCAATCTGGTATTCGTGAAGCATACGCATCTCTTCTGCTCCGAATCTGTTTATAAAATGCTGCATTATTTCTTCGGAACGGCAGAACCCGGTAACATCACCATTATATCCGAGCTGTTCAGATCTTTCAATGGCAATGGCGAGAAGATGTCCACCAACTCCGTTGTATTTCTTAAAATCGGTAAGTTCAGGATTGTTATGCGGAGCAGCTACAGCCCATGCAATATAGGCACCTTTATATTCAGGTCTATCTTCTACAGCTACAAGACCCTGAATATCAACAGTACCTTTTGTTACAAGAGCATACACCTCGCAAGTTGATGATAAATCAGCCCAATTGGTGTACCAGCCATTTTTTTTTGTGAATTTAGCTAAAAAGGATTTTCTGCGAACACGAAGAACTTCCGTGTTGACGCGTTCACCTGTCAAGTTATCAATTAGACAGGGTACCAATTCATCTATATCAACGCATATCATATATCCGTCCCTCCACTAGTATTATACATCTTTTTGACGCATTTTACAAGCCTTTACAAAGGAAATGCATCTGTGTTTTGTCTATGTTGCGATTATGATGTTGTAATGCTTGCGACACTTATATTTAAAATGTGCAACACTTTATATTCGGGAAGCCCATATTTCAAGCGGTTTGAGGCACAGATGTGAGGGTTCAAGTCCCTTACTCCGCATTAATTTTTATCATTGACCGTCTTGTTTGAGACGGTCTTTTTTTTGCCTAAAAGTCTAATTTGAGCTTTCATAGAGAATTTGTTAATTGATACATCGGCTATCATATTGACAATATAACACAAAAGTGTTATATATTAGCTAAAGGAAGTGGATGTTTATGAATGATAATTTGATAAATAAAATAAAAGAACTTGGAGTATCTCAATATAAAATATGCCATGAAACTGGTATACCATATACTACGATCAGTAGATTGGAACGGGGGGTAATGGACATAAATAAATGTTCTGCAGATGTTGTTTTCCGTTTATCCCTTTATTTGAACTGTACTATAGAAGATATATTAAACCCCATACCGTATCTTTATGGTATCAAAGGATTTTACAGGGGCTACAATTATTATTGGGATAATGCTACCGATCAGGATGTTCTTATTATAGAAAAAGATGGAGTTAAGCTTGTCAGGGAATATGGAAAATCAAAAACGAATAAAAAATATTATGAATCTTCAAAACTTTTTGCGGAAATGGAGATAGATTTGTATATTAGGAAAATGGAGGCTGATCGTATATGCGAAATTACAGATTGATGCACAGAGATGTTGTATGTGGGAATCTGATATTTGATGAACAGAGTGGCAATATAGAATCTTATAGAGATATGGGATCAGGACATTCTCCTTTTCTTGGAAATGCGGATCAGAATAATATTAAGTTGTGGTGGAAAACAAGGGCTGTACCTGCCTCTCGTTCGATAATACAAAATCTTTTGAAACAGCCGGGAAACCTTACGGCCGAGCAGTATCTTGAAAAGAATCTGGCATTGAGCATAACAGATAGCTACTGGGTTTGCCCGGTAGATCTTAATCTCACATATGACAAGGTACGATTCTGTAACCTGTCAGAATACAACGATGGAAAGATTCCATATCATAATGCTACATCTTATGATCCTAATGCATCTTTGGGAGGTCAGATGGAAAAATATTGGGATCTTTCGGGCAGTATACCTGTACTTGTGAAGGAAAGTTACAAACATTTTGGTCAGCAGGCTGTCAATGAATTATTTGCAACCAAAGTACATGAATTCCTAAATGCCGGTATCCCATATACATCTTATACGATATCAGGCACAGAGGACAGAGGGATAATATGCAGATGTAATGCATTCACATCTGATATGGTTGAACTTGTTTCTGCACTTGAGGTTATAGAGAGTGAAAAAAGCAGAAATGATATATCGGTATATGATCATTATATAGAGATTGTTGAAAAACGTGGTATCCCACGGACAGTTATGCAGGATTACCTGGACTATCAAACAATAACAGATTTTATAATAAGCAATACTGATGAGCATCTCATGAATTTTGGCATGCTTAGAAACCCTGTTACATTGGAATTTATTGGCCCGGCTCCGATATTTGATTCGGGGAACAGCATGTTTTACTCGGAGGGAATAAAATGCAGGCATTCAAGACTGGCTCTTTTAGAAAGAGAAATAACAGCTGTATATAAGCTGGAAGAGAAGATGCTTGCCCAGGTTAAAAATAGGAATATCATAGATATTGAAAGGCTGCCGGATAAAAATTTTGTTATAGAATTATATACCGGTGCAGGAATTCCTGAAGAAAAAGCATCCTGCATAGCTTACAATTATTCTCTTAAAATTGATATGGTCAGAGAATTTCAAAAGGGTATAAAAATCAGTGTCTATAATGAAAAAAGACATGAATAATTCGTGACGGTCTTTTTATTTCTGAGTAATACGCAAATTACAGGAGCGTATTTAATGATTTGTTAACTTGATACGGAAACAAACGGTGTAAGACCAAACAAAAAAGCAGATTAGCGGTCTATTGCAATCTACCCTTTTGTTTGGGCTTCACGCCGTTTTTTCTCTAAGTGAACTAAGTCGCGTCCCGTTAGCTGTGGAATTTCAAAT
>JAFYYN010000157.1 GCA_017557525.1 Lachnospiraceae bacterium | reverse complement strand
TATTCCTTAAAGTTATCTCCGTCAAAAACATCCTTAACACCCTTTTCAAGTTTCTTTGTAATCTCTTCAAGTTCTGCCTTTCTTGCTTCAGCTGCAGCCTTGGGATCAAATTCGTTTTTGTTAAATTCGCTCATACTATTTTTCCTCCTTTTCGTCTTTGGTTTCTTCTTTTTCTTCTTTGGTTTCTTTTTCAGTAAGCTTCTTAATTCCTGCAGCGTATGCTACTAATCTTTTCTCTGTATCCATATGATCTCCTTTCAAAAAGGTCGACCGATTGGCCGCCCTCACACTCTTATTGGTTATCCTGATCCGTGTCGTCAACATCGACATCGTAATCATCAACGTCTCCGTTTTTGGGAAGACTGTCGAGATAATCTTCTTCGTTATAATCCGCATCGGGATCTTTCATTTTCTTCTTAGGCTTATTACCCTTTTTCTTCTTAAGAAGGAAGAAAACGCCGACACCCGCTATTACAACTACTACTGCAATAGTAGGAAGCATTTTCTTTGTATTTGTTACGCCCTTTTCTGCAGGTTCTTTCTTTATACTCGGAAATTTAAAGAGCCCTTCCTCTTCTACCGGTTCTTCAGGTTCTGTTTCCTCTGTTACTTCCGATTCTTCCAAAGCCTGAATCTTTTCTTCGTATTCCTTTACTTCCTCTTCATCCATCAAAGCAATCAAATCGGATTCGTCAACTTTGTTTAGGAAATGCACCTTTTCATTACCCTTATCATCTCTGTCTATGATGATATAAAAGTAATGACCGGACTTTGTTACCACAGTGATGAACTGTTTACCACCCGCTTCAAGTGAACCGTAATCATCAACAAGTTCCAGGTTCCCGTCAGGAGTAAGCGGACCGTATTCAGGTTTGTCGATTGGATTGCCTTCCTCATCAACATACTCAACCGTTCTTAAAGGTTCCGTAGCCTGACATAAGGTATGGTCATATGCACATACTTCACACTCTTCGTTTACATGATCTTCGCTACATTTCTCGCCACATATGCATACAACCTCAGGTTCTTCCTCTTCGGGAGCAGCCTTAACAGTCATCGGCATAGCGCCAAACAAAAAGACTGTCGCAAAAAGTGCGACAGTCATAAATATTTTATTCATCCTCTTCATCCTCCTCGTAAGTTTCTATTACATCGTTTCTCACATCGTTACCATTCATGAAAGCTTTTAGTTTTCCGCTTAGAATCAAATCAAGGAAACTGCCAAGCTGTTCGGGAGACATATCCATCGCTTCAACATCTGCAGCAATTCTTTCTCTCTCTGCTTCCCTGAGTCTTTCCTCTTTGTTTCTTATCTGTTCCTGCAAAGCCAAATCTTTATCACGATCCTTTTGAATATCCTTACGCATTTTCACAAGGTTATCGTAATTTCTTAGCTTCAATTCTTTCTTAACCATATTTTTCCTTTCCGGCTTTCGCCTATTCAAATAGATATTCTTTATTGCCTTTTGTTTCGAGTAAGAGTCGATACCTAAGAAGTTCATCTTCACTAAGTCCCAAGCCAAGAACATATGAGTCTATCGACATTCCCGTCAGAGTAACATTCAAAATATGATATTCATACTCGACTTCGACCTCATAGGATTCAAGAACATCATACGGAACCTGAACTGTATATGTATACTCAACTAGTTCTCCGTTTTCCCATCT
>JAFYYN010000156.1 GCA_017557525.1 Lachnospiraceae bacterium | reverse complement strand
GTTGTTGGTTCGAGCCCAACTCGGGGAGTTTTTTTATGCCCTAAAGGGCTTTTTTTCGTATACTCCATTCCACTTCGTGGAACGGAGCCATGTCACAAGGTTTATCATAAGGAAACCATGTAATGGTGGATTCCTTATGATTAAACCATCATTGTATGATGGTTTACCTTATGACGTACGATAGCTTAATGGCAGAGCATTGCGGCGAGTTCCCTAGGTAGCGTTGGATCGTCATGACCGAGCCGCCTCGGCTGTTAACCGAAGGGTTGTTGGTTCGAGCCCAACTCGGGGAGTTTTTTTATGCCCTAAAGGGCTTTTTTTATTTTATTGACATATATCTTCATTTCAGTTAAAATCTTTTTTACTGATATTTTAAATATGAGAGTAAAAAACATAAGATGTTTGCTAAGAACGCTATCGTATAATATGAAAAGAATACATATGATAGAGATAACGTTATACTTGGAGATAATACGTGGCAGAGAAGAAATTATATGACAGGGATATCCGCGAGCCTCTTTTTGACTTTCTTGAAGAAAAATTTGGAAAAATGCGGATCTTTGAGGAAAAAAGAACCGGAAAGGCCAGGGCGGATGTTGTAATGGTAACTCCGACCGACCTTTATGGTATAGAGATAAAGAGCGATGCAGATACATATGTAAGGCTTGCTGGTCAGGTTGAGGAGTATAATAAACACTATGACAAAAACTTTATAGTGGTGGGAACATCCCATGCCATTCATATAAAAGAGCATGTACCGGAATTCTGGGGCATAATAACAGTCGAACTTGATGAGGAAGGAGCCCCGGATTTTTATATGCTTCGTGAGGCAGGGAAAAACCCGGAGGTTGATCCGAAGCTGAAAATAGCGTTTCTCTGGAGACCGGAGTTAAATAATCTACTTGCAAAAAACATGCTGCCAAAATATAGGTCAAAAAGCAAATCTGCTATTCAGGATGTTTTACTGGAATGCGTACAGGATGAACTACTATGGCCACAAGTTTATGAGGAACTTTTTGAACGGGATTATACAACAATAACCCAGAAAATAAATGAATACAGGGAATCAATCGGTCAAAAAAAGAGACGCAGACGCAGTTTTAAAAGAATAACTGCGAAGAAGACTACCAAGAAAATCTGATAAAAGAGGACAAAAAGATGGCATCTACTATCCTTATTGTAGAGGATGATGATCTGATAAACAACATGATTAAGGAAGCCTTAGAGAAGGAGGGCTTTAACTGTCTTCAGGCTTTTTCCGGAACGGAAGGTGTACTTCTAGCTAAAACTGAGAATATTGACCTTGTGATACTTGACCTTATGCTTCCCGGAAAACCGGGTGAGGAAGTTATTAAGGAAATAAAGAACCTGAAAAATATACCTGTAATAATCGTTTCTGCCAAGGATGGCATAGATTCAAAAATAGTCCTTCTAAGAAGCGGGGCTGACGATTACCTTACCAAACCCTTTGATATAAGGGAACTGGAGGTAAGGGTCGAGGTATGTTTAAGAAAGTATAGCATAGATACACTTGGAAAAATATCAGAAGAACAAAAAGCAAGAGAACAGAGAAATGTAGGTTCCGAGGAAAAACAACCAGGAAATAATCAAAATGAAGCCGGAAGTCCGGGGCATATATTAAACTTTAAGGAAATCTCTCTAAATCCTGCGGATTACAGTGTCAAAGTTAATGATAACCCTATAGATCTTACAAAGCATGAATTTCGTATATTAGAGCTTTTGATGAAGAATCCGGACAGAGCTTTCTCTAAGCGGGCAATATACGATTTTGCATGGGATGATGTTTATATCGGAGAGGATAATACTATAAACGTTCATATAAGCAATATCAGAAAGAAAATTAAGAAATATTCCGAAACAGAATACATTGAAACCGTATGGGGAATTGGATTTAAATTGAAGAGAAAATAGTTTACGATAATATTGATTTTGGAAATATTTTAGAGTTCACATAGTGCTTCAAAATAGCAAGAAGGAATGAAAAAAGATGAATTACAAAGTTATAGTGCTAATAATTTTAGCAGCAACATTTCTGTACAAATTGTTTCTTGAGTATCTGGATGTACGCTCAGTGAAGAATCCTTTGCCTGAGAATGTAAGTGATATATATGACGCAGAGAAATATAGAACCTGGCGTAATTACAAAGGCGAGAAATCAAGAAATGAAATAATCTCTTTGATTACAGGTTTTGTAGTTGAATTTATAGTTATGGCATTTAATGTATATGCCTGCTTCTCGGGATTGTTTCCTAATGTATTCTTCTGGGGAATGTTTGCAGTGCTGTTACTGAACAATCTGCTTGATATATTCCAGCTTCCAATAGCTTACTACGATGACATGAAGATAGAAGCCAAGTATGGTTTCAACCGCAAGACAAAGAAGACCTTCTGGGCCGACCGTATAAAATCATTCCTTATCAGCCTGATAATTCTTACAATTGTCGGAGCAATACTGATATTCTTTCATACAAAACTAGGAGACTGGCTGATTGTGGCGTTTACCGGAGTGCTGATGCTGATAATACTGCTGATCAGTTTCCTTTATCCCATATTCAGCAAGATATTTAATAAGTTTACCCCATTGGAAGACGGAGAACTAAAGGAAAAGCTGACGGCACTCCTTGAAAAAAATGGATATAAGGTAAGGGCCATCCAGGTAATGGATGGTTCCAAAAGATCAACGAAAATGAACGCTTACTTTACCGGATTTGGGAAAATGAAAACTGTAGTATTGTACGATACCTTAAAGGAAGCGATGACGGTTGATGAGATATGTGCCGTATTTGCCCATGAGATGGGACATGGTCTTCACAAGGATACATTAAAGAGCAGTTTTATGAGCTTTATAGAGGTGGCGATTCTAAGCTTTCTTGCCTGGTTCACATTAAAGACTCCGGAAATATTTACAGCATTCGGGTTTGACAAGATCAATTACGGATTCGCCATAATCCTTATAATGAGCGTGGAATTTGCTCTGATCCAACCGCTGTTTTCTTTAGTTTCGAATTATTTCTCAAGAATTCATGAATACAGGGCGGACGAACAGGCGGTAAAGGAGGGCTATGGAAAAGCACTTATAGTGGCATTAAAGAAACTGGCTGAAAATAATTTTGCAGACTTAAGTCCCAATCCGATAATTGTAAAACTATATTATTCACATCCTACTTTAAGCCAAAGGTTTGAAGCGATAGAAAAAAGCTTAAATAAATAGATAAGATCTAAAGCATAAATTCTGAAAAGGGTTTATGCTTTTTTCTTTAAACTTTCTTTAAACTTTCTAAAGGACTCCTTAAATATGTTGTTGTATTATTGTTGATGGAAGCGGAGATAAGGATGCTCCGGGATATTTGAAAAGACCATAAAGACTTAAAAACAAAGGGAAAATAATAGGAAGGGAAAAACAATGGAGTATATTCTTGAAACCAATGATCTGACAAAGGCCTACGGAAAGAAAAAGGCTCTCGATAAGGTATCGATACATGTGACGCCCGGTGAGATTTACGGACTTGTAGGGCGTAATGGGGCAGGAAAGACAACCCTTATGAAGATAACTGGCGGGCTTGCAAATGCTACATCCGGAAGCTACTCACTTTTTGGAAAGGACTCAAAGGAATTAAGCAAATCAAAAGAAAATGTCGGGATACTTATAGAAGACCCGGGGCTGTTGCCAGATGTAAGTGGAGTTGAAAACCTGTGGCTTAAATGCATGGTTTTAGGAGTAAAAGACAAGAATGAACCGAAAAAGCTAATGGAGCTGGTTGGTCTTGGAGATGTACTTAAATTAAAGACCAAGAAATATTCCTTCGGTATGAAACAGAGATTAGGCCTGGCACTTGCACTGGTAGGAGCCCCCAAACTGGTTATACTTGACGAGCCCATAAACGGTTTTGACCCTCAGGGAATAAAGAGCGTGCGTGAAATGATACTTAAGAAGCAGAGTGAAGGGACCACATTTATCATTTCAAGCCATATTTTAGGTGAGCTTTCCAGGATATCGACGAAATACGGTTTTATCAATAACGGAAAGATGGTAGAAGAAAGTACGAAAGAGGAAATCATACAAAAGTGCAAATCAAAGATAGAGCTGATAGCGTCAGACGTACCAAAGGCCTGCACGATAATTGAAAATATTGGATTTAAAGATTATAAGGTGCTTGATGGCGGAGTGATAAATATCTATGAGCAGCTTGACAGGACAGGTGATATTACAAACGCACTTGCGAAAGA
This sequence comes from Lachnospiraceae bacterium, assembly GCA_017557525.1. Lineage (GTDB taxonomy): Bacteria > Bacillota > Clostridia > Lachnospirales > Lachnospiraceae > RUG11977. Next base: position 17,255 of record JAFYYN010000156.1, on the reverse strand, counting down.
ATCGGTTGCTACACTGGAAATCAGCAAGAAATATGAATCACTGGAAGACTATTATGTAAAACTGGTAGGCGGAAAGGACGGGAAAAATGAGTAAGTTACTAAAAATGGAATTCAGAAGACTTTTTAAAAGCTTCTTCTTTTATGCCTTCCCGGCAGCAATAATATTCATACTTGCTATGGAAAAACTGACTTTTGATGGCACTAAAATGGACTCCATAGGTATTTCAAAGGTATTTAGCTATGCCCAGGAAATGGCAGCTTTTTCGATGGTGGCGGCCGGAATAATGGCTATATATCACTGGTCACAGGAAAACAAAAAGGGCTTTATAAAAAATGTAGCCGGTAATGTTGGCAGCAAGCATAAGATCACTATCGCAAGGATGATCATAGGTTCATTTGTAATGACAGTTTATGGAGCGTGTTCGTTTTTATTCGGATTATTCTATACACTGATAAATTATAAAGGTATTGAAGTTATAGGAATAAATCCGTATCCGGCAACAGCGGAAGAGTTGCCTGAAAGATTCAGAAGCAGCTGGATCTCATCTGAGCAGTGGAGGTCACAGCAGATTGAATATTTGTGGAGAAATATCGCAGAATATCTGCTGCTGATTTTAGCCGGATTCGCGATCATAGCCTTAGCTCTCATGTTATTTGAGATATTCAGGAGTGCAGCATTAAGCTATGTTACAGTAATGATGATAGGCTTCAATATACTAGAACCGCTTATCATAAACCTTGTAGGACTTATAAGTACAAAACTGGAAATAGCAAGACATCTGATCATTTACCAGTTTGTCTATATTAACGGAGATTTTACAGGAGAGGATATGGCAGCTGCCGGACCGGCGCCATTATGGACATTCTGGCTTAGGACAGGACTCTATGTAGTAGTATTTTTGGCTACCGCAATAGTTGTCTCAAGAAAGAAGGACACGGTCTGAATGATTATGACATAGAACGAAGCTTTGTGAAAAGTGATTTTATAATGATCAGTTACAGGAGAACAAAATGGATTACAAATATATACTCGAAACAGAAAATCTTTCAAAGCATTACGGAAAAAAGAAAGCCCTGGACAGTGTATCAATTCATGTTTCACAGGGAGACATATACGGCCTTGTAGGCAGGAACGGTGCAGGAAAGACAACCTTGATGAAGATAATATGCGGACTGTCCAAGAAGACAAACGGAAGTTTTTCAATATTTGGAAAGAGTGACAATGAGATAAAGGACATAGCTTCGCGTAGGGGGTTGTTGATTGAATCACCCGGCATATATCCGGAATATGATGCACTTACAAACCTTCGGATCAAATGTAAGCTTATCGGGATAAATGACATGGAAGAGCCCAAAAGGTTATTAAAGATGATAGGGCTCGAGAGCGCAGGGAAAAAGAAAGCCGGTAAATTTTCACTCGGAATGAAACAGAGGCTGGGTATAGGTATAGCACTTGCAGGACATCCCGACCTTGTTGTACTAGATGAGCCTATAAACGGACTTGATCCGCAGGGAATCATAGAAATAAGGGATATGATACAGACATTAAACAGTGAAAATGGTACCACATTTATCATATCCAGCCACATACTTGATGAGCTTTCAAAAATAGCAACAAAATACGGGATCATAAATAACGGAAATCTCATAGAGGAATGTCTTGCATCCGACTTAAATAACAGATGCGAGTCAAGGATCGAGCTTGTGACCGATAACGCCTCAGCAGCGGTAAACGTACTGGAAAAGTTAGGCTTTTCACAGATGAAGGTTAGAGAAGACGGTAAAATACTCATTTACGAGCAGTTTGACAGGACAGGAGACATCACAATGGCACTGTATTCTGAAGGAATAACCACTATAGAGATAGTCAGAAAGCTTGAATCTGTGGAAAATTATTATTTAAGGCTTGTAGGAAAGGAAAGTGAGTGATATGATAAGGGTAATAAAGACAGATCTTTTCCGGTTGTTTAAAAGCAAATCGTTCTATGTCTTCCCACTTTTTGTAATTTTATTTTTGTTTCTTCAGTCGGTTTTATCAGTAAGTTCTGTTCAGAGCGAAAACGGAGAAGATAATGAAGGGGTCAATGTAGGAATATATAAGGCTGACCAAGAAAACGACGGAGAAAGGATAAATGCAGAGATAAAGTCCGATACGGGAGAAGCAGTAAAAGAAGAATTAAATGTAAAAATGAGCATACCGGGTTTCTTAGGCTCGCTTACTGATGAGCTCGTGTTATTCTTTGTTGGAATAATATTGGTGATATTCTGTACTGCGGAAACAAGGGCCGGTTTTATAAAGAATGCCGCAGGAGCGGTTCCGGACAGAGCGTATATACCGCTATCGAAGGTGCTGGTCGGTATAGTCATGATGATAATGTATGTCATTGAATACGCGGTATTATATGGCCTGATCCAGGTATTGGTTTCTGTATTCAGCGGCAAAAGCATTGAATTTGTGCATTTTAAACAGGGCGAAGCCGGAGAATTCTTTTCATACCTGTTTGTCTGTGTATTGATACATATTGCGATGATCGTGATCATTGTTATGGTTCACGAACTGACATACAGCAGGGCATTAGGTATAGTATTTGCATTTGCCCTTACCTCAGGACTTGTAGAAAAGTTCCTGGAGGGAGGAGTATATCTGCTCAGGCATTTCTTTGGCATACTTCAGAATTTTGATATCGCAAAATACGAATTGCTGACCAATATGTGTTCAGGGTATGATTCGGAAGCATATCATGGGCAGTTAATGGTAGTAATGTCAGTTATATATATTGCAATATTTATGTTTCTGGCAATTTTTATCTCACGGAAAAAGGAGATCAGATAAGGAGAAGTAATGGTAATAGTTACGATAGTGTTCGGTATATTATTGATAATATCGCTGGTTTACCATGTAATCTACAGGCGGCAGGTCGAAAGGCTTGGCCGCCAGATTGCGTTCCTGAATGAGAACAAGTCTGAAATGAAAATTACCACGGATATCGGGACAGTTGAATTAAAGGAGCTTGGCAAACAGATCCAGAAGTTGAACGACAGGCTTCAAAACACTGAGAAAACCTATGCTAAGCAGGACGCAGCACTTAGGGAGACCATAACAAATCTTTCACATGATATAAGGACACCGTTGACATCACTTGACGGGTATTTTCAGCTGCTTGCAGCAACCAATATTGATCAGGAGAAAAAGGAGTACTACCTTAAGATAATAAAGAACAGGATAGAGAGCCTTAATGACATGCTGAATGAGCTCTTTACCTACGCCAAATTGCAGGATGTAAACTACGAGATAGAACTTACCGAGCTCGATATCACCACACTGACCGCGGATATCCTGGTATCTTTCTATGATGTAATTGCTGAAAAAGGTGAGGAGCCTGAGGTTTCACTCCCTGAGGAGCCTGTTCTTGTCATGGGAAACAGGGAAGCATATTCCAGAGTTGTCCAGAATATAATAAAAAATGCGATCGTGCATGGGAAAAGTCTCAAGGTCTCACTTAGAAGAGAAGGTTCAGATGTTATCTTTGAATGCAGTGATGAGCTGCTAAACCCTGAGACAGCTATAGATACCTCGAAAATCTTTGACAGGTTCTATAAGGCCGATAAGGCACGCACCAATGCAAAGGGAAGCGGATTGGGACTTGCTATAACCAAGGAGCTTGTTGAACGTATGGGTGGCACAATAAATGCAGAGTGTGCTAATGGGATGTTTACCATCAGGGTTATATTCTGATTTATGACGAGAAGAGTTACTCATTGAATTGGGGGAAAAAAATCATTGGGAAAAATAGAAAAAATTATCCGGAAAAATAAAATAATTGTTGACAAGCCATAAAAGATGTTATATAATTCCATTGTTGTCGACACGACAGCATATACTTTTTGGCTCCGTGGTCAAGCGGTTAAGACATCGCCCTTTCACGGCGGTAACACGGGTTCGATTCCCGTCGGAGTCACTTTTTATAATCTAAAAAAGAATATGGACCTTTAGCTCAGTTGGTTAGAGCAACCGGCTCATAACCGGTCGGTCCTGGGTTCGAGTCCCCGAAGGTCCACTTGCTTACCGTTTGGTAAGCTGTGTTTTTTATTCGGCCTAGTGGCTCAGTTGGTTAGAGCGCCGCCCTGTCACGGCGGAGGTCGTCGGTTCGAGTCCGATCTGGGTCGTATGGGATCTTAGCTCAGCTGGGAGAGCATCTGCCTTACAAGCAGAGGGTCACAGGTTCGAGCCCTGTAGGTCCCATTTGGTAATCCATTACACTTCGTGGAATGGAGCCGTGTCAAACGCTCCTTTGGGAGTGGTAAGTTGTTGATGAACTCCACTGCTTCGCAGCGGAGCCGCGTCACAAGGTTCCGTCAGCTTTGCTGACACCTTATGACATATGCCGGCGTGGCGGAATTGGCAGACGCCCGGGACTTAAAATCCCGTGAGACTCACCTCTCGTACCGGTTCGACCCCGGTCGCCGGCAGTAAAAAGGTCTAGAAATCTTATAACAGATTTTCTAGACCTTTTTTCTTTTCTGTAAATTATCTTAGTATGCTAACATCGGCATAAAAAACATAAGGATGCCAAGTGCGACGAAGAAGAAACCGAAAATAAATCCTCTTGTACGCCCGCTGTTTGCGACAAAATCATAATATTCATTAGGGTTCAAAGGATTGATGAAAATACTTACGACTTCACCTTCACGGGGTCTGTGTATACGTCCTGTCTGTTCCCAGATGTCATTACCTGCGATGTGCCTTGTTTCATTATAGAAAAATTCATAAGTAACATTCCAAAATCTTCCGCCTCTTCCGCCATGTTTATAATCCACAGCAAAGATCCTTGCTTCTAAAGGATAAGTACAGGCCTTTTTCAATAGGGTGTACTTATATGCTTTTGAGTACAGCATCCATGCAGCCATAACGAAACATAAAATTGCCATAGGCAGATAAAATTTGTAATCCTCCCAGGAAACCTTATGGCTTGAAGTATAAACATAAGTATATGTGGGCTCATATTCTGTTAGCAAAAGCTGAAGCATGATGATTCTCCTTGCTGTTATTTGCCTTTCGGCATCAATTTGATGATGTTATAAGTATACATCCAAAGCAGATTAATCTCAACAGATTTTAAAGCAAGATATTATGCTCTAATACCTGATAGTTGGGGAATTACTATTTAAAAAGCAGAATAATACATTGATTCTTGTTTTTTATTGAAGTAGACTTATTTCACAAAAGACAAACAGAAAAGAGTGAAATTTCAAATGAGCATTTCAATAATCCTGCAGCAAATGGGTGTCATCTGTATACTGGCCGGCATAGGCATCCTGTTATATAAAAGGAATGTTATAGATGACAAGGGCTCACAGAAGCTTTCGGCAATAGTTGTGGATGTATGTAATCCGGCTCTTATCATGGCATCAATATTATCCGGAAACATTACAGCCACGAGAAGTGATCTGTTAATAGCCATTGCTTTGGGAGCAGCATTTTACGCACTACTGGTAATACTTGGCTTCCTGATTCCGTGTATATTGAAAGTTGAGGTTGATAAGCGGAAATTTTACAATCTAATGACCGTGTATACGAATACAGGCTTTCTGGGTATTCCCATTGCAAGGGCAATACTTCCCGCCAATTCTATAATCTATGTAATTGTAATAAATATTTTTTACAGTCTGTTGTTTTATACACACGGTATGGCGGTATTGCATTCGGGGACGGACAGAAAAACAGGGACCGGAAGACATCCGTTGCTTGCAATATTTAATCTGGGCACAGTCATGGCTCTTTTAAGCCTCGTTGTATTCTGGTTTAAGTTAACTCTTCCACCCATAATCGCAAATACTATCGAATACATTGGAAATGCAACCGTATTCTTATCGATGGCACTGCTTGGTGTTTCAATAGCCAGGTCATCCTTCTTTAAAACATTTAAGAATATCAGGATATGGCTTTATATTATCCTTAGAATGGTAATTGTACCTGTGGCTATAGTTTTTGTGATGAAGCTTATCGGTTTCGATACCGAACAGATATTGGCGCTGTGCCTTATGGCAGCAGTACCAGCCGGAAGCCTTCCTTTGATCACAGCAGAGAAAATGGGACTCGATACCGAGCTGCTTTCGTCTACAATCGCAATGACAACATTTATGTCAATTTTTACAATCACTGCGATAATGTCGATAGTTTCGATTATTGTTTTATAAGTAAAAATATGATATATTATTTTTACTATTACATAACATAAAAGTATATTTGGGGTAGAGTTTAAAGGAGGTATCATATGCAGGAGTTTTATATTACTAGTGACGGAATAAAGCTTCACGCAAAGCTTAACAGGGTAGGAGAAGGGAAAAGCCCGCTATGTATCCTGATACATGGGTTTACCGGACATATGGAAGAGGATCATATCATTGCGGCTCAAAAGGCTATGAATGAAGCAGGTGTTTCAGTGCTCAGGGTGGAAATGTTCGGCCACGGAAAGAGTGACGGCGAGTTTAAGGACCATACCCTTTATAAATGGGTAACAAATGCACTTGCGGTTGTAAAATATGCCAAAGAGCTTGATTTTGTAACAGACCTCTATATCTGTGGGCATTCCCAGGGAGGACTTCTCACTATGCTAATAGGCGGAATGTGCCCGGATGATTTTAAGGCTATAATCCCGCTTTCTCCTGCGTGGATGATACCCGGAGATGCCAGGGAAGGAAGTGTCTTAGGGCAGCAGTTTGACCCGAAACACATACCGCAGAAAATCGTATCAGACGGATGGGAATTATCGGGAGATTATATACGCGTGGCTCAGACCATACATGTGGAGGACGAGATAGCAAGATACGAGGGACAAGTGCTCATAATTCACGGCGATGCTGATGAGACTGTTCCATATTCCTATGCAGAAAAAGCTGTAAAGCTCTATAAAAATGCAACTCTAATCCCGATACATAGGGATGACCACTGTTTTACAAAGCATCTTAATGAGATGGCAGATGCTCTAAAGAATTTTTCTGTTTTTTCAGCTTAATCTGTACAAAACAGGGAAAACATGGTATAATTCTTATATAAATAAATTGCATAAATTGATAAATATTTAAAGCAAAAATTTAAAGAAAGGGGGTCTTTCCATGGTTTATGGCGTAGGGATGAACGGATACGATGCATTTAATACTGCCATCTCGCCGTATGCTGTTAAAAATGAGCAGCAGGCAAAGGATGCCGGGCTTAGTTCGGCCGAGATAAACGGACTTAAAAAAACCGGCCAGATAGAATGCAGTACATGTGCTACACGTATGTATCAGGATGGTTCTGACGAGAATGTCTCATTTAAGTCGGCAGCGCATATCTCACCTACCGCGGCAGGGGCGGCAGTACGCTCACATGAGGGCGAGCATGTTTCAAATGCTTACAAAAAAGCCGCAATGAACAATGGAAAGGTAATGAGTACCGGCGTGGCTATTCATATGTCGGTATGCCCCGAATGCGGAAGAAGCTATGTTTCCGGAGGCACAACCCATTCATCAATCAAGTACTATGAAGATAATCCATACGGCGCCAATGCTAAAAGTATGGATGCGGCCAGTGTAAAAGGGCAGTATATTAATGCGGGAGTTTAACACCATTACAATATAATACCGCATTACTATATGGATAATACAAGAAAGCTTATGTTAATATATTACAAGCGATGAAAGTTTTGTCCGAGGACTTTCTTGTAGTACAGTATAGAAAAGGAAAGATAGTGATATGGAATACAGGGAACAAAGATTTACAGGAGAAAGAGCTCTTTTTGGAAGCAAAGATCTTGTAATAAAGGACAGCGTATTTGAAGACGGAGAGTCTCCTTTAAAGGAAAGTGCAAATATAGAGCTTTACGGAGCCCTCTTTAGGTGGAAATACCCGCTCTGGTACTGCAAAAACGTAAAAGCAGTAGAGTGTACATGGTTTGATATGGCAAGAGCCGGTGTCTGGTATACTGACAATATCAGCATTAAGGATACAATGATACAGGCTCCGAAGAATTTCAGGCGTTCAAGCGGCATCACATTGGAAAATGTGGTATTATCCAATGCTTTAGAGACACTTTGGAGCTGCAGTAACATAAAAATGAAAAATGTCACAGCCAAGGGTGACTATTTCGCAATGAATTCCCGTGATATGGAAGTGGATGGGCTGATGCTGGATGGCAATTATTCATTTGACGGTACTGAAAATGTGGTTATAAGAAATTCGCGTCTGCTTACCAAGGATGCATTCTGGAACAGCAACAACGTAACCGTATATGATTCGTTTATCTCGGGAGAGTATCTCGGGTGGAACTCAAAGAATCTTACGCTTATCAACTGCACAATAGAGAGCCTGCAGGGGATGTGCTATATCGATAATCTCGTTATGAAAAACTGCAAACTGGTAAATACCACTCTTGCATTTGAGTATTCCAATGTGGATGCAGAGATCACATCCGGGATCACAAGCGTGTTTAACCCCGGGAAAGGTCAGATAACCGCTCCGGAAATAGGGGAGCTTATCATTGAAAAGGATAAGGTAGATCCTGAGAAAACAAAAATAATATGTAATAAGATCTTAAAGAAATCAGATAAACCCGAGTGGGGCTGATGAGACAGATTTTTAAGCGGGAGCAGGGCTTTAAAGCCGGTATCCCGCTTTAAATTTTTGTTGTATTATTCTTTAAAGTATTATAAAATATCCTTGATATACGGGGAAAGGTACGGGTAATGCATCATGAAATATGATTTTAATACACCTGTAAACAGAAGAGGGACCGGAGCATCCAAATGGGATGTACCCGAGCAGGTTCTTCCGATGTGGGTGGCGGATATGGATTTTAAAACCGCTCCCGAGATAATAGAAGCATTAAAAAAACGGGTTGAACATGGGGTTTTCGGATATACCGATGTGGAGCAAAGGTGGTATGATGCCTATATAAACTGGTGGGATAAGCGTCATACTTTTAAGATGAAACCCGAATGGCTCATTTTCTGTACAGGAGTTATTCCGGCAATATCGTCTATAGTAAGAAAGCTGACCACACCAAATGAAAAGGTGATCATACAGACTCCGGTCTATAATATTTTCTTTAACTCCATACTGAATAATGGGTGCCGGGTTAGTGAAAGCCAGCTAAAGTATGAGAACGGTGTCTTTTCAATGGACTTTGAGGATATTGAAGAAAAGATGTCAGATCCGATGGCGACGCTATTCATATTATGTAATCCTCAGAACCCTTCCGGAAATATCTGGAGCAGGGAGGAGCTTGCAAGGATTGGTGATTTGGCTGAAAAATATAATGTGACAGTGATCTCCGACGAGATACACTGCGATCTTACTGATCCCGGATATGAGTATATACCGTTTGCATCGGTTTCGGAAGCTTGCAGGAAAGTAAGCATTACCTGTATGGCGCCTACAAAAACCTTTAATATAGCAGGTCTACAGACTGCAGCGGTTTGCGTACCTGATGATTTCCTAAGATTTAAGGTCTGGAGAGGGCTAAATACCGATGAGGTGGCTGAGCCGAATGTATTTGCGTGCGAGGCTGCGGCAACTGCCTTTGAAAAAGGCGGGGAGTGGCTTAACGAATTAAGGGCATATCTGGCTGAAAATAAAAGGATAGCTCATGAGTTTATTGAAAAGGAAATACCGGAGCTTCGGGCGATAGCCAGTCATGCTACATATCTTTTATGGATCGATGTAAGCAACTGGAAATATGATGTGAATTCCGTGCTTACCGCAGGTGAAAAAAACGGGGACACTGATGCGAAAGACCTTACGCCGGCAGATGTCTTAAGAAGAAAAACAGGGCTGTTTCTATCGGATGGAAATATCTACGGAGGAAATGGCAGTAGCTTTTTAAGAATGAATCTTGCATGCCCCAAAGTGACACTGATGGACGGACTGGAGAGATTGAAAGAGGCTGTTGTTTCCGACAGGGCAAGCTAACCCGTTAACTACATGATTGCCATCCCTGACAAAGGTAAGCAGTCATATGGCATAAGGTGTCACCGGAGATGTCGGAACATTGTGATCTCCGTACTGACATATGGAGTGGAAATAGCATATAATTTTGTAGATAAGAAAAAAATATCATAGGAGATTTATAACATGGAAAACAATATGATACCCTCAGCTTTAAAAAGCGATGATTTCCGTTTTGATGCATTTAAAAACGGTGAAGTTTTATATAATAAGAAAAAAGGCAGGCTTCCTGCTATGGGATGGAACAGCTGGAATGCATTCGGAAGCGGCAATACTGAGGCTCTGACCAAGGCTATGGTAGATAAAATGGTTGAGCTTGGACTTGATAAATTAGGTTACAGCTACTGTGTGCTTGATGATGGCTGCTATAAGCCGGAGCGTGAAGACGGAAAGCTCGTTAATGAGCCTAAGAAATTCCCTTCGGGCTTTAAGGCGCTTGCTGATTACATCCATTCTAAAGGCCTTAAGTTTGGTATGTATAATGATATTGGGACAAACTTATGTGCAGGGGCAGCAGTAGGCACATATCAGCACGAGGAGACAGACGCAAAATCCTATGTTGAATGGGGCGTTGATTTTATAAAGGTGGATAACTGCTACTATATGTTTGACAATGCCACATTTTCTAATCCTGAAAATGCCAGGTTTACCTATGCTCCGAACATAAGAGCAATAAAGCTGCTTAAAGGTAATGGCATAGACGATGTTATAGAGATAAATATGTCTGCTGTCCAGCATGGAAAACTCGAAGGTGCGGGAGCTAAGGTATGTGAGACGTATGTTACGAACATAGGGACATTTGACGGCACCAATACCGGGACGAGTCCGGTGGGAGACATGAGCTGCGAGCTTACATTTAATATCAATGCCGGCATACCTGAGGAGATAGAATATGATGAGATGGCTCTTGTTATTGAGTATGCGACCGGCAGAGAGCCGGGAGTCGGAGCATGGCTTCAGGTGGCAGTAGATAGTGAGAATGGTTCAGTTTTGTATTATGATGACCTCTTAAAAGAAACAAAGGATAAGGAAAGCTTTGTCTGGTCGGACGGGATTATCATAAAGCTGTATAGAGGAAAGAATACCATCAGGCTGATGAACCATCGGCGTCAGGAAAACACGCTTAATTCTTACGCTGAGCTGCTCAGGGGCTTTAATCTTGCTGAAACAAAAGACGAATCTAAGGCAAGCAACATAGTGCTTTCAATATGTGAGTGGGGCAAGACCCAGCCTCAGAACTGGGGCTATAAGGTCGGTGACTCCTGGAGAATACTTAATGACATTACCTTCCGCGTTGGCTGGGACGGAAACCACGGCATCGGAAGATGGTTTGATCCCGGCACACCTTCAGTTACATCACAGTACAACAAGTGCGTGGTAATGGATGAATTTGCAGGGCTTGATAAGGGCTGGAACGATCCTGACATGCTTATGATAGGCATGGACGGACTGACAGACGTACAGTGCAAGACCCATATGGCTATGTGGTGCATGATGAATTCACCTCTCATGCTTGGCCTTGACTTAAGACGTGTTGAAAAGGATGACTGGATCTACGAGATAATCGCAAATAAGAATCTAATCGCATTAAACCAGGATCCTTTGGGAGTACAGGCAAAGCGTGTGTTTACCACTGCAAAGTCAGAAGATCCTTCAAAGGACTATATTACAGATATTGACAGGGTTGACATACTTGTAAAGCCCCTCGCAGACGGGGCTATGGCAGTTTCCTTTATCAATGTGAGCGAAAGAAAGCAGAAGGGACCTTTCTCGATTGATATTGCTACAATAGGAGCGGTTAAGTTTGATAACGCGGAAGCAAATGGGAAGCTTGCAGGACTCAGCTCGAAGAAAGATTGCAGGCTCAAGGTGACAGATCTTTGGACCGGAGAAGAAAGCATTATTAATGATGGTGTTATCAAAGTAGAGTCATTAGATGCCTGCGATAACTATACAGTAAAAGTTGAGTATATTTAAGTATCAGATTGCCGAAATCAATAAGAATGAAGATTATCAGGATGTAATATCGAGGGCGAATGTGGAGGAAGATAACAAACATACCGTAACTGTCAAAGATTTTTACGAAAAGTTATTTGGCGAATTTAATCCATATGACTTTAAAATGTACCTTGGTGAGTTTTTGTCGGCGGACGAAGTAGAAACAAAGGTACTTGAAAGACGTATGGCAGCATATATGGTGCATGTATACCTTTCGGAAGTTAAAAACGAAGAGGACGAGCCAAGCATCGAGCCGGCGTTTGTGCTTAAAGACATATATGAATGCTCCACATGTATAAGGCATATTGCCCAGGTATATCTGAAAGGCATAATGCCTGCAAAGGATCATGTATTTGGTGTAAGATGTGCTGTCGGATCTCGAGAAGCAGTAAAAATAGCCGAAAGTACGGTTGACAGGTCAAAAAGGTTTTGGTCATTGTAAAACAGTAAAGAATATTTATCAACTTTAATAGAATTTCAATTTAATCTTTACTTTTAGCCGGAAAAGGCATAGAATAGGATGCGTAGCATGTAGGAGACGTCGAAAGACGCAGAAGATTTGAGAGCTTGACTTTCAAATCTTCATCGGTGACATAAGCAGGCATGGCACCGATTTGCACCCGGCCTGCGACAAGGTATAGAAAATGAAAAAAGTTTTAGGTAAAGTACTGGCATTAGCTCTGGTTTTGGCACTGTCATTGTCAGTTATGAGTGTAGCTCCCGTAAAGGCTGATGAAGAAGATGTTATGCTCATTTCAGCTCAGAATGATTACGAGCCTTATTCATGGTATCCTGTAGTAAAGGATAAGGTAAAGAAATTCTCAGCTGACGGTGAAAACGGAGTCGTAGCAAACTGCTATTATGAAAGAATTTCCTTTATAGGCTTTAAGAAGGGTCTTAAGAAGATCAATAAGACTTTAAAGAAGCTGAGCAATGCTTATTCACCCGATGACCTTTACAGCTATGCAAGGGCAGCCGGAGAAGAAGGCGTAAACGACGTATATTATGATAATGTAAAATCTGATGTTACTTATTATGATCAGAAATATGTATGTGTAACAACCTACAGAGAGTGGTATGCAGGCGGCGTTGGCAACTATTTCACAGACGGATATGTATTTAACCTTGATACAGGCAAGAGAGTATATATCACAACCGTTACAGGCTGCACCTTAAAGCAGATAAAGAATGCAATTGTTTCATCAGTTAAGAACGACGGTGAGTTTGAGGAGTATTTCAATGAATATGCTGAGCAGATTAAGGCTTATGTTGACGGCTTATCAGCTAAGGACATCAATTTCTATATTAATGGCTACGGCAAGGTAGTATTACTCATCGGACCTTACACAGAGCCTTTCTACGGTGGCTGGACAAGAGAGTACATCCTTGAGGATCTCCCTTGTGTATATGATGTAAACTAAGTAAAAATCAGGGTTTAAAGAACATACATAAAAAATTTTAAAAAAAGTGTTGACAAAACAATTTTTATGGTGTAATATATCACTCGTGCTTGAGAAACAAGCACGATGATGCGCGAGTGGTACAGTGGTAGTACGTCGCCTTGCCAAGGCGAAGATCGCGGGTTCGATCCCCGTCTCGCGCTTTTTGTGTGTTATTTGGAGAGTTGGCCGAGTGGTTGAAGGCGCTGGTCTTGAAAACCAGTGATCCCGTAAGGGACCGTGGGTTCGAATCCCACATTCTCCGTTTAGGCTTTCTGCAATGAGTGACCACCCTTATTAGGTGGTCATTCTCATATATGGAAGCCGATAATAAAATATGACCCGGTGACGGGGTGATTTAGGTTCTTTGGAGAAATACCCAAGAGGCTGAAGGGGCTCCCCTGGAAAGGGAGTAGAGCGTTAATAGCGCTGCATGGGTTCAAATCCCATTTTCTCCGTGAAAGTGAGACCACGCGGTCGCACATGAAAGGCTCATCGCAAGTTTACTTGCAGATGAGCCTTTTTATGTGCGACAAAGCGTGGCGAATGCCCGCAACCGAGAAAGCTCTGCTTTCGAGGTCTCGCGTGGTTGCACTTGCATCGCGGGGTATTTTAAAAAAATCTTGAAATTAGCAGTTAGTGAGAGTATACTAAATTTTACGACACAAATATGGAGGCATAGGAAAATGGCAGATGAAGAGTTATTAACAAATATACCCGAGGCAGATGAGAACACACGAAATTTCATCTACAATTTTATAGAAGAGGACATTGCAAAGGGCGGTCAGTTTGAGGGCAAGACCGTGCATACCCGTTTTCCTCCGGAGCCTAACGGATATCTTCATATAGGACATTGCAAGGCGCTCTGCATAGATTTCGGTATGGCAGAGAAATTTGGCGGACTCTGCAACCTCCGTATGGATGACACCAATCCCGCAAAAGAGGACACAGAATATGTTGATGCCATACAGCAGGACATTCACTGGCTGGGTTTTGACTGGGGCGACAGATTTTATTACGGATCCGATTATTTTGAGAAAGATTATGAATATGCTATAGAACTTATAAAGAAGGGACTGGCATACGTATGCGAGCTTACTCCCGAGCAGTTTAAGGAATACAGGGGCGATACCACAACTCCTGCACGTTCACCTTACAGGGACAGACCCATCGAGGAAAACCTTGCCTTATTTGAGAAAATGAAGAACGGTGAGGTTGAAGAGGGAAAGATGACTCTCCGCGCAAAGATTGATCTTGCGAGCGGCAATTTCAACATGCGTGACCCTGTTATCTACAGGATCCGTTTTATAAATCATCATCGTCAGGGCACAAAGTGGTGTATATTCCCTATGTATGATTTCGCACATCCCATCCAGGATGCGTTAGAGGGGATCACTCATTCGCTCTGCTCACTTGAGTACGAGGATCACAGGCCTCTGTACAACTGGGTGGTTGAAAATGTTTCAATACCTTATCATAAGCCTAGACAGATAGAATTCGCCCGCCTTGGCATTGATCATACGGTAATGAGTAAGAGAAAACTGAGACAGCTCGTTGAGGAGAAATATGTATCCGGCTGGGATGACCCCAGAATGCCTACCCTGTGCGGACTTCGCCGCCGCGGATATACAGCTAAGTCAATCAGAAACTTCTGCGATATCATCGGTGTAGCAAAGAATACCAATGTTATAGAATTTGCAGAGCTTGAGAGATGCTTAAGGGATGACCTTAATGCAACAGCAGAGCGTACTATGGCGGTGCTCCATCCGGTTAAGCTTACTGTAACAAATTATCCCGAGGGACAGAGCGAGACCTTTGAGGTGGAGAACAATCCTACTGATCCTTCGCAGGGAACCCATACCATCACATTCAGCCGTAATCTTTATATAGAAGAAGATGATTTCATGGAGGAGCCTATTCCTAAGTATAAGAGAATGTTCCCCGGAAATGAAGTAAGGCTCAAGGGCGCTTACCTTGTAACCTGTACAGGCTGCAAGAAGGATGAAGACGGAAATGTTACTGAGGTGCTCTGCGAGTATGATCCTGAGTCACGTGGCGGAGATCCTGCTGACGGACGTAAGGTAAAGGGTGCTACCATTCACTGGGTTGATTCCGAGAACTGTCTTGACGCAGAGGTACGTCTGTACGATAACCTTTTCTCTGATCCCCAGCCAGACGGACCTGATAAGAATTTCTTAGAGGCGCTCAACCCTGAAAGCCTGCAGGTACTTACGGGCTGCAAGGTGGAAAAGTCAATGCTCGATGTAGCTAAAGAATTTGATACGAGAGAAAACAAGACCGGAACAAATGCTCCGACCTTCCAGTTTATGCGTGTCGGTTTCTTCTGCTTAGATAACAAGGATAGTTCAGCAGACCATCTGGTATTTAACAGAAGCGTGTCTCTTAAGGATGGTTTCAAGAAATAATTGGGAAATCCAGAAAGCCTTCACCTTGAGGGGAAGGTGGCCACGAAGTGGCCGGATGAGGTGTTCACAAAGGAATAGGGCGATCACTGGGACATATTGGAGAAGAAGGAGAACGAAACATGGGATTAGCGGACCTATTCAAAAACAAATATGAAAAGAAGCTTGACGAGATCCTGATGGAGATGCAGATGAACATGAGCAATAATTATAAGGATAATGCTCAGAAAAATCTCGAGGAATTTGAATCAGCTCTTACCAGGTTTACCGAGCAGGGAAGACTCAAGGACAAGTCAAGGGAGAAATATGAGAATACTCTGACATCCTTTAAAGAGAGATTGAAAGGCTATACCCATAAAGATCAGAAACCATACTGGACTAAATGAAATTATGGGACTTTTAACAATTGGTGGTATAAGTCTATTCCATATTTTTTACCGGTATCAATTGTCTTTGCGAGACGGACGTAGGATGGTTCTATGATTGATACCATTAATAAATGATAGAGTGCAGGAGTTAAGTCAAATTGAAAATGAATTATTGTCCGATATGCGGAACGGAAGCCATACAAAAAGAAATAGGGGATGAAGGGCTGATGCCATTCTGTCCCAAGTGTCAGATGCCGCTTTGGGATTATTTCCTAACATCTATAATCTGTACTGTCGTAAATGAAGATAACGAGGTGGCACTGCTCAGGCAGTCATATGTTTCCACAACAAACTATGTTTGTGTAGCCGGACATATGAAAAGCGGAGAATCTGCTGAGGAAACAGTAAAGAGGGAAGTAAAGGAAGAGATCGGTCAGGATGTAAACGAACTTATATATATAAGAAGCTATCCTTATGAAAAGAAAAATCTCCTGATGTTGGGTTTCCTTGCTAAAGTAAAGAAACAGGACTTCGTACTTTCGGGGGAAGTAGATTCGGTAGAATGGTTCCCTATAGAAGAGGCTCAAAGCAAGCTACGTGAAGGCGGGATCGCATGGCAGCTCGTAGGCGAAATAAACGAAAAGAAACATGCGTTTCTTTAATGCTTTATCAGTCTAAACAGATGTGAAAAAACACATAAGAAAAGGCATAATTGTCTGAATTGTGCGAAATATTAAAAATGTTAAAAAAATTAAAAAAAGTAGTTGACAAACTAATTTTATGGTGATATACTACGTCTTGCCGCTTGAGAAAGACGGCAACGAACCTTGATAACTGAATAGCATGACAACCTTGAAATTTCCTAAAATTTCATCATCCGGAAGGATGAGTTGCGAGAAGCAACAAGTTGAACGGTAGCAATAAATGCTACGACCCAAAAAAACAGTAAGAACGGACTTTGAAGCTTACTATTAGAGTAAGCCGGCAAGTAGTCTTACCAGAAACAAACTTTAACATGAGAGTTTGATCCTGGCTCAGGATG
>JAFYYN010000155.1 GCA_017557525.1 Lachnospiraceae bacterium | reverse complement strand
TCTCAGAAAAAGGTTATGCCAACGTTTTTGTAAACGATATAGCGGAAAAGGTCGGGATCAAAGCACCTTCTTTGTATAAGCATTACAAAAACAAGCAGGCGATCTTTGACGCCATCATCGCTGAAATGAATCACAGATTTGAACAGCAGGCGCATACCTTAAGCATAAACGGTACCGATCCTACCGCAGATGCTGAAGTTTATAAAAACATGGATGAAGATCATCTGGTCAAACTGGGAACCGATCTATTTACGTACTACCTTCATGACAGTTATACCAAGCGATTTAGGAAAATGCTGACACTTGAACAGTTTCAGGATGAAGACCTTGCAAAGGTATACTCTAAACAGTATTTTGATAAGCCGCTAACTTACCAGGGGATGCTTCTTGGACTGCTGGTAGCTCAAGGATTTCTGGTGGCAGATGACGTTCAGGTAATGACGCTTCAGTTTTATGCTCCCATATATATGCTCCTTACCGTTTGCGACAGAGAACCGGAGAGAGAACAGGAAGCGCTTAAGCTGATGGAAAAGCACATCCGGCAATTCGATAAACTCTATGGGAGGAATTTCTGATGAAGATAACGGTTATTAACGGTACGGAAAAACATGGTGTTACATACAGGCTTAAGGAGATCTTTCTGGATGAGTTAAGAGACCGCTCAGAGATCACTGAGTTTTATCTTCCCAGGGATTGTCCGGGTTTCTGCATCGGATGTACGGCCTGCTTTCGAACGTATGAGGATAAGTGCAAGGATGCAGAATATACTCAGAAGATCGAGAAGGCATTACTTGAAGCAGATCTGCTCGTATTCACATCACCTGCATATGTCTTCCATACAACCGGTGCCATGAAGGCAATGCTGGATCACTTCGGATACAGATGGATGCCACACAGACCTGCGAAGGAAATGTTTGGAAAGCGTGCTGTA
Source organism: Lachnospiraceae bacterium (assembly GCA_017557525.1). Taxonomy (GTDB): domain Bacteria; phylum Bacillota; class Clostridia; order Lachnospirales; family Lachnospiraceae; genus RUG11977. The sequence continues at coordinate 689 of JAFYYN010000155.1, read as the reverse complement.
ATAATCACACAGTGTTTAGGCGCAGGGGGAAAAACGGCAGCAAAAGATATCAAAGACAGCCTTTCATGGTGGGGTGTCAGCGATATCAGGGTATGCAGCTTTAAACTGATGAGCGAGATCGACTGGGAAAAAATCCCGGAAAAAAAGAGGAGACAGATAACGGCAAAACTGACTGGTACCGCAGCTAAGGTAAAACGGATAGATTTTTCACGGCCCGCAAGAACAAATTTTATGACCAAATGCAAGTTCTATGCAGTAAGAATGCTGCAGACCGGACTCGGAAAGGCCGATCCGGAGTATACGGATTATAAGTATTGGAAGAGTAATGGGTGGATCGATAAAACCAGACCGTGGAGATGAGAAATAGGCTATGGAAAACGTAAAATCATTTTTGACAAGGATACGTAAGCCGGATAAGAGCACTCCACGACATATTCAGATATTGGTAAGCATAGGCATTGCAATGGCAGGATTTGCTCTTGGAGTGTTGCAGAAATGGCTTGACTCCGGTGCTGTAAATGAGTTGCCGGTAATATTGCAGAGGATTGATATTGGTAACTACTTTGGAAGATTTGCAATATGGATCCTGTTGGGGACGGTTATATCAGTATATGCCAGAACGCCGGTAAGGGCAGCAATCAATACATTTTTGTTTTTCATTTGCATGGTTGCCGGATACTACTTGTATT
>JAFYYN010000017.1 GCA_017557525.1 Lachnospiraceae bacterium | reverse complement strand
TACAAGGGCACAGATACAGGTATCGAACCTCAGCCCGCAGCATAAGCAACGTAGACTTAAAGTGGGACGAGTTGACGCCGGCGTTGACTCTCCCACTTGTCTTATATTTTCAGGGAGAATAAAGATATGAAAAAAATAACAATTAACAATAAAGAATACACTATTGAATTTAGTATTGAAGCATCGTTATACGACGACTGCACAAAGTCCGTTATGGACATGTTTGTAAAGGGCGGCATGGTAACAGCAGCAGCAGAAGAAGGCGACATAGAAGGCGCTAAAGAGAATTTCTTAGATTCTATTGCTAACATTCCTCAGAAGGCCCTTACATTATTTTACGCAGGACTTCTTGAACATCATGGAACAGACGGAGATAAAACCGTTCAGAGTAAAAATGATGCTAAGAAGCTGATTAAACTTTATATCGCAGAGTCTAAAAAGTCATTCCGCGATGTAATGTCAGAAATGATGGAACAGATGGCGGAAGATAGTTTTTTCGACCTTGTAGGCCTCAATCAGATAACGACGGAAATGACGGAGGAAACGACGGAGGCCAAAAGTACAAAAGCTGGCAAGAATTTATCCAGCGAGAAATAATACCGCACTATCTGGCAATAGGAGTACCGCTTAAAGAGATTAAACATACGACTTTAAGCGATTTAAGTTATTACGACGAAGCACACAAGAAACAAGATGAAATGATTGATTCTTGGTGTTGGTTTATGGGCGCTTACGTAAAAGAAGCGTTCTCGGTAGTAATGGCTAATGCTTTTGCAAAAAAAGGGGCACAGCCCGTTAAATATAGAGAAAGTCCTTTTTTAAAGGAATACAACGATACACATAGGCCTTTAACAGAGGAAGAAAAACTCGCACAGGTTAAAGCGCTATTTGGAAACCTTGAAATTATGCAGCGTAATTTTGAGGCAACACATGGAGAAAAAAATAATGCCTGATTTAGATTCTTTATCAATTCAAATAAAAGCATCAACGACAGACGCGACAAGGAAGATAGATGATCTTATTCTATCACTTAGCAGGCTTAACGCTGCACTCAACAATTATGCTGACGGCTCAGACTATGTTAAGGGTATGAATAACCTTGCAGGCGGGCTTAGAGGCATATCATCAGCTATAAATTCTATCCCCTTAGAGAAAATTAAAGATACGTCCAGGGCAATTACATCACTTGCAACAGCAGGCGAGAAATTGACGAGATTAAACTTTGTTTCCACGTTTGCACAGATGGGAAGCGAGACGCAGAAGTTAAATTCAGCAGCCGCAACCACAACAAAGCAGATAATGGAAATGTTTAATATTCCTAAGTCATACAAGGGCGAACTTACACAGGCCGTTAGAGAATTATATCATTCTGGCGGCAACGAAAGTGTATTTAGGAAGGCGTCGACAGATATTAGAGAATTAGTAACACGTTCTCAGCACGCCAAAAAGAACTTGTCAGAGACCTATACGGCTATTAGACAGTATTTAAACGCTTCCAAAATGTATATACCACAAGAGGTTATGCAGGAGTGGGGCAGCGATGCTAAGAGAAACCGCGCTATTATCGGTGTTGGCAATACGACAACAGATTACTCTAAAGATGCAACCAGCCTTGAAATAATGGCAAGGGAAATGAAGGAAGTCTACGGCGCCTCTATCGACATGGAACATGGAATTACCGGTATGGCTAATTCTATGGTTGAATTTCTCACAGAGGAAAAGAACTTTGCGGCTGTTCATACTGATTTTAGTATGCTTACGGATCTTCTCACAGAGGTAGACGCTAAGATTAACGCAACAACACAGGCGTTTACCACAATGACGCAGGTAGCAAAGTCAGCCGATGATGAATTTATGGTGCCGTTATCAGATGCAGAGTTTGAAGCTATGATAAACGGTGCTAACACAGCATCAGTAGCGGTCCAGAACGTAGGAACAGCAGTTGATAATTTAAAAGCTGAAACTTCCGTAGAAATAGCTAACCCGTTTGAAGGACTGATTAGAGGTCTTGAATCAATGCAGGGTATTGAGATACCGGCGGAGAAGTTTGCAGGCGTAGCAACGTTAGCATCTTCATTATCAAGATTCGGTTCTAAGACGGCAACAAACGCTATTACAACTATTCCGCAGATCGGACGTGCTTTTGCACAGATGGCGGCAGAATTATCAAAGGCCCCGACAATTAGTAGTAATCTTGTGAGAATGGCTGAAGCGTTATCTAAATATTCTAAGAACGCAGCAACAGCAACCACACAGACAAATAGATTAGGAACATCAACAGGTATATTAAAAGGCGCTTTAGGCGGTTTGTATACACCGACAATGAGAGCGCATAAAGGATTTACAAGCCTTGCAGCAGTAGCAGGTACTTTGTATGCTAACTTTTTCTTACTTATTCGTGCAGCACGTCTGTTAGGTAAAGCGATGGACTATTCGTCCTCCATGACAGAAGCACAGAACGTAGTTAGCGTAGTATTCGGTAAATCTTCTGAAGTTATGGACGACTTTGCTAAGACAGCGATTAAAGACTTTGGCCTTGCAAGGTTGTCGGCTGTTCAGTTTGCTTCACGTTTTCAAGCTATGGGTAAAACAATGGGTATTACCGCAGAGCAGGTTACAAAGGCAAACGATTATATAGCAGCTAAGATTACAGGCAACGAAAGAGCTTATGACAATTTAGGCGACAGCGTTGCAGATGTTTCAATAAATCTTACGAAATTAACGGCGGATATTGCTTCATTATATAACCAGGACTACGAAGATGTAGCGAAGGATATGCAGGCAATATATACCGGTATGACAAGACCTTTAAGAAAATACGGTCTTGATTTAACAAACGCAACCCTTAAAGAGTGGGCCATGAGTCAGGGACTCGATTCTAATATCGAGAAAATGTCTCAGGCTGAAAAGACAATGTTAAGGTATCAGTATGTAATGTCAAGAGCTGGAATTGCTATGGGCGACTTCCAAAAGACACAAGATACTTTTGCTAACTCTTTAAGAACTGTTAAGCAGTTATTACAGGAAATTGCAAGATTGATAGGCGAGGCGCTTATAAACGCATTAGGCCCCGCCTTAATACAGTTTAAGCATTTTCTGTTTAACCTTGTAGATATGACACAGAGCGCCCTTAACGCAATCGGTAAACTCTTAGGGTGGAAACAGATAGACTTTGGCGGTGCTGCACTCGTAGAAGATACGGAAGATTACGCAGACGCACTTGACGACGCGGCGGGCGCAGCGAAGAAGTTAAAAACACAGTTAAGGGGCATTGACGAATTAAATAACCTTACTTCCAATAAAGGCGGCGGCGGTGGTGGTGCAAATGCAGCTTCACTCGGTGCCGATCTTGAAAGTATATGGGATTTGATGGAAGAAACAAACAGAGCTTATGAATCTTCTATCACATCTTGGAATCAGTTTGGTAAAGAAATCGCCAAAAAGATAAAGGAAGGTCTTTCTTCAATAGATTGGGACCAGATATACAGCAAAGCGGGTGCCTTTGGTGTTCTTTCGGCAAGTTTCTTAAACGGCCTTATAGATCCCGAAGCATTTAACCTTTTCGGAAAAACATTAGCGGGTGGAGTAATGACGGCAATTAAAACCGCGTTCACATTCGGTAAAAATTTCGATTGGAAGAATTTAGGCGATGCAATAGCCGAAGGATTTAATGGTTTCTTTGCAGAATTTGACGGCGGAGAACTTGCAGACACCATAAATATTTGGGTTCAGGGATTAGAAACAACCTTTAAAACCGCAGTTTCTAAAATAAATTGGGGAAATGTATTTGAAGATTTATACGATTTCCTAAAACACATAGATATTAAAACAATCGGTATTATCGTAGGTGCGAGTACAGTAATAACCGGACTTCCCGCAGTTGCTAAACTTCTCGGAGAGCAATTATCACTTAATCCTTTAACACTTGGAGTATTGACTATTGCTGCCGTAGCTGGTTTCAAGTTTGGCGATTGGATAGGTCAACAATGGGAAGAAGCACTCGGAACAAACCCCGCAACAAACGAAAGTTATTGGTATGAGTTTTGGGAAAAAGTATTTATAGCAGCTCAAAGGGCTTTCGAAATTGTAAATCCTATTGCCAATGCTATAAGTATGGTAATGGTTGGCGGTGTAAGTGGCAACGGAAAATCCGTAGCCGAAATGACAGCCGATTGGTACAAAGACTTTGCCAGAGATTGGAGAGATAATAGCGGACCTATTCTTGCAGAATTAAAAGAAGAATGGCAAGATTGGTGGTTTGGCTTATTTGACGATTTAGGTCTTAACAGATTTATTGTTAAATTACAGGCATGGATTCACGATATTAAGGCTTTAATTAAGGATCCTAAAAGATTCTGGTCGATGCTTTTAACAGAAGGTGTTTCAGACCAATTATTTACTGATTTTGAAGCAATAGGCAAATCTATACAACTTGCATGGCAGATAACCCTTAAAGTCACAAAAGACGATTTTGATAATTGGTGGAATGTCAGCTTTAAGGGAACCCTTAATAATATTGCTCAGGGCATAGAAAAGTTTGTCAATGGCATTATTGACGGATTCGGAGATCTCGTCAGGGCAAAAGATTTATTAACAGGTTCATCATCGAGTTTTAGTTTGACTCATGTTTCTATACCGAGATTTGCAAACGGTGGTTATCCGCAGATGGGTTCGTTATTCTGGGCTAATGAAGCGGGACCTGAGTTAGTCGGTACAATGAACGGCAAAACAGCAGTTGCGTCTAATAATGAGATTACAGGTATTACAGCAGCTATAAACAGCGCGTCAGCATCAGAAAACGAGTTGTTAAGGCAGCAGAATCAATTATTACAGGATATACTTGCTAAAGAGTTTGGAATTTCGAGCAAAGAAGTTTTTACAAGTGTTCGGAAATCCGCAAGAGAATATGTAAATATGACGGGTAGTCCCGCGTTTTAAAGAGAAGGTGTAAAAGCCTTCTCTTTTTTATGAGGTTAAGAAATGGCATACGCTGGATATTTAATCAAAGTAGGCACATACACAATTCCATTATCTATTATCAGGGCAGAAACATACAGTCCGTATAAGAGTGTTACCGATCTCGATTCTTATGTAGATGCAAACGGCGAATTGCATAGAAACGCATTAGAGCATGTGGCATACAAGATTGAGTTTGAAACAATCCCTTTGCTCACAGATGTACAGTTTGGGGACTTAATGGGTAATTTATATGCTCAAATGTCTAATCAGCTTGAAAGAAAAGCGGAAGTCACGGCTTATATACCTGAGATTAACGATTACATTACCCAGGATATGTATATGCCTGATATAAAGCCCGTTTTGTATTACGCAGACGGCGAAAAGGTACAGTATAACCAGATAAGATTAGCCTTTATAGGATATTAAATATGATTAACTATGCACTAATCGACTTATTCAAACAGGATAGTGTTAAAAAAGATTTAATCATTACGGACGGCGTAAATGTCAACCTTACAAACGAAGATGTTTACTCCGAAAGTTTTGAACTTACCGAAATGGTATGTGGCGAAGAACAGATAGTATTCGGATCTTGCAACGCAGCTTGTTTGAAATTTACAACTTCATATTTAGGCGACTTAAAAGGAAAAGTATTAACTGTTAGCGTAGTGCTTGATGATAACACAAATAATCCTTTTCAGTTTGGAAAATATAAAGTAATTGAAGATACATTGTCAGCAGACCGGACTAAGAAAGATATAGTCGCTTATGACGCATTGTATGACATTATCAACGCAAATGTTATTGATTGGTATAATACTTTGCTTCCTAACCCGAACTCGACAAAGACTTTAAAACAGTTTAGAGATTCTTTCTTTTCTAACTTTGGCATAACTCAGGAAACCATAACGCTTGACAATGACAGTCTTACGATTACGAAAACAGTAGGCGGAAAGACTTTAAGTGGCGCAGATGTAATTAAAGCTATTTGCGCGACTAATGGTTGTTTTGGACGAATAAACAGAAGTGGAAAGTTCGAATACTTTTATTTAAAGCCTATTGGTAGGGGTTTATTACCGTCACTTACACTTTATCCATCTTCGACCTTAAAACCTTCATGGCACAAGGACGCAACGGAAATAGGCGAAAACGGAAAGTACATAAAGGCGAAATACGAAGATTACGAAGTTTCACAAATTACAAAACTTATTATTCGTGATAGTGACGATGAACAGATTATAGCCGTAGGTTCGGGAAGTAATACCTATATTATGGGTAACAATTTACTTCTTTATGAGAAAACATCAGCGCAATTATCAACAGTCGCAACGAACATTTTAAACAGAATAAAAGATATTTACTATAAACCTTGCGAAATCGAGTTAAAGGGCAATCCTTGTTACGAAATAGGCGACGGATTTGTACTTAAATTAGTCGATGGCACAGAGATAGTATCTTACATTTTAAATCGTACTTACAAGGGTATTCAGGCACAGAGAGATACCTTTACTTCGGAAGGACTCGAAGAACGCGAAGAAGATGTAAACAGTATTGATAGTCAGCTTTATCAATTAAGAGGCAAATCAAACAAATTAGAGAGAAATCTTGATTATACGATTAGCACTCTTACAAACGAAAGTTTAGATCCCCAACAAAACCCTTTGGCTTTGCGTTCATACATTAAGCAAACCGCAACAGAAGTTGAAACAAAGGTCAGCAAAACAAGCCCGACCGGACAGACAAGTTTTTCGTGGTCTATGACTGATTCTCAGATGGAGTGGAAAGCTAACAATTCGCAGATTATGCTTTTAAACTCGTCTGGATTAAAGATTACGGGCGAAGTAAACGCTACAACGGGTTCAATCGGTGGTTGGACTATTACAAGTAGTGGAATTACCAAAACTAACGGAAGCAATACAATTACGATTCAGTCCGACGGAACTATTATAAATAAGGTTGGTAATACGATTAAATATGCGCTTCAATATGACGGCAACGCACAGTTTAACGGCAATATTTGGATAACAGGAAACGCAACCATTAACGGATATGCGACGGCAGCATCGGTTACGGCGGTTGATGCAAAGTTCAGCAACCTTAATGCAAGTAATATTACTTCGGGTACATTAAGTGCAGACAGAATTTCTGCGGGAAGTATTACAGGTTCAAAGTTAGCTGCGGGAACTATATCAGGCGATAAAATATCCGCAGACGCTTTTTCAGGTAATACATTTACAGGTAGTTCGTTCAATGTTGGTACTTTAAGCAGCACAAACAGTTTTATATGGTTAGGTGGTTATAAGTTTACACCCGTACAAAGTAGCGGCGATTTATATGTACTAAGAAGAAGCACAACATAGGGGGAGAAATGGGAGATAATTTAAGAATACGCAAGCTGCAAGACGATCTCGTTAAAACACTTAATGAGTCGAACTTGCCGCTTGAATTGTTGTTATTGGTAATTGAGAAATTACACATAGAAATTAAACAAAAGGCTGATTTAGCGGTTTTACAAGAACTCGAAGCCTTGAAGGAGGTTGCAAATGATAAGAGGGACGACTCCGACAATAGTGTTGAAAATAAAGAATCCTGAGTTTGATATGACAACACTTTCTTTTGCTCACATTACTATTGAGAACGCGGGCGGAAAAAACAAAAAAGTTTTTACCAATACTGTCATTGATACAGAAGAAAAGACGGTTTCTTTAGATTTATCACAGGAAGATACACTCGCCTATGAAGTTGGACCAATAAATGTCCAGATGAAAGGCAAGACAACAAGCGATAAGGTTGTTAGTCATAAACCCATAACAACTACATTAAGCAGAATCTTAGAGGAGGGCATATTATGAACGAGATTTATTTTAGCCCCGACATAGTTGAGTTAGATGTAGATTTGGAAGTTGTTACAAAGTTCAATCCCGTATTTCCTAATCCCGCAGCCCCAGCGACAGAATGTTTAAGAAAAGTGGGTATTAGCGGAACATGTTATCAGATATATCCTGATATTCCAACAGAAGAAGGGGTTTATTCTTTGGATCTTCAAGTAACAAGTGAAGGATATAGGTTTTATTGGAGAAAACAATTAACTCCGTCAGAAAATCTATACCCTAATACAACACTATTTCCAAATTAGAAAGGAGTTTTAAAATGGCAGTTCCTATAACGACATGGGTAAATGATTCAGCACCCGCGTTAAGTGCTGAAAATCTTAATCAAATAAGTCAAAGTATTAACTTACCTATTGTACTTGATAGAATTTCTCAATATGGTATTAAGCCTTTTAACGGTGGTCTTAACACTATAAATCAGAGTACGGCGGTTGACACAAGATATGTTTACTACAATTCAAATTCAGGTGCTTCATCATATAAACTTGTTATGTGGCACAATGGCACTTCTTGGGTAAATATCGGTGGTGGAATTAAAACGGATGATATTTCCGAATATTTAACCTATCCGATTATTGCAGACTTTGATTTAAAATCAATCATCATAAGCCGTATTATCTTATATGGAGCAGATTCATTCACAGGAAATTTAACCAAACTAAATAGTTCGACAACAATAGACAAGAAAAAGATTTTCTATCATGCCACATCAAACAAGATTGCTTGGTATGATGGTGCAAATTGGGTATATTTCGGAGACTATACAATTACCGATTTTAACAATGTTATTAGAGATACGCGTTATTCTGAAATTGCTGAGATTATTAAGAGATTCCTTAAAAACGGCGCAACTCCCTATAACGGCGGTTTAGATACTCTTAATAGTGATGTTTCCGCAGATACAGGCAAAATATACTACAACAAAAACACCGGTGCTTCAAGTTACGGAAAAATAATGTTTTACAATGGAACAGCCTTCGAGTATTCGACCATGTTTGCAAGCTATACCGAACTTGAAAACGGGATCGTAGGAATTGCAAAAAATATATATGATACCGAATTTGAAATCACAGTAGGAACTTGTAATTGCGGTGGATTTGAATATGGAGATGGGGAAACTTCCGAATCAGAATATCTTGCAAATTGGCACTCAATGTTTAATAAAATGGCATTTAATGTTTTTGTAACGCAAGAGTGGGCGTCAGATTTGATTTATTCTGAAAGTGATTGGCTTGGAGATACTATAACAGGCTCATTTCCGCCTAACAATGTTTATACTGTCAGATTATTTGCAAAAGGCAGTTATGAAAAAGACCACAGGATTGATTACTCAGAAGGTGCCGGACTTGGTTATTCCATACTTAAAACCATAGGCAATAAGAATATAGCTATTTATGGTGTTTATTGTCAGTACGGAGATACAGAAGAACAGGCTGAAATAAGACAGATACAATACCAGAATATTATTTCTGATATTACCTCAAATGGATATACACAAGTAATAATCTTGGGAGACTTTAATGCTCATGCAATAGATGAATACGACATTTTTAAAGAGAACGGTTTTTCTATTTGTAACGGCGGATATACAGGCGAAGTCAATACATTAAGGGACTTACCAGCCGATAATATAGTCTTTAAGGGATTAAAACTCAAAAACTTCGAAACAATTACAGACTTTAACTTGAACACAGATCATACACCTATTAAGGCGGTGCTTATTGGATAAAGGAGACACTATGGAAAAGACACTTTTAATACTTAACATTTTTGCGATACTTGGTTTTCCGACAGTCTTTGCCGTTATAGTTGCTTTATCAAAAAAGATGGGTAAATTTTCGACACAAATCAAAATACTTATGAACGCCCAGCAAGCGCAGATGCGCTCACAGCTTTTAAAAGATTACTACACATACAAGAGGAGGGGTTTCGTCTATGAGGCGGAACTCTCCGATTGGATAAGTCAGTACGAAGCCTATCATAGCTTAGGTGCAAACGGAGTTATGGATAAGCGAAAAGAAACTTTACTTGATATGGACACAAAAGAAGATATTGAATAATGAAAGGAGAAAACCGCATGAACAATAAGACGTATGATGTACTCAAATACTTATTTTTCTTTGGAATCCCCGCTATAACCTTTTTGTGGGGTGTGATTTATGTTGTATGGAATATTCCTTACGGTGAACAGATTGCAATTACTATTTCAGGTGTTCAGACAGCTTTAGGAATTGCACTCGGTTTAACAAATATCGCCTATAACAACAAGAAGTTAGAGGAGAAATAGCCTATGGCAAAAATAATCATGTCAAGCGCGCAGTTTGTAGACCGATTAAAGGTTTTAGCAAGCCGCAAGACTTATTATAAGAACAAATGGCCCGACAACCTTTGTTATGTTCATACAGATTTAAGAACAAGTGCAGATTGTGTAAACTTAATCAAAGCTGTATTAAATGGTTATGATGTTTACAACGAAACGCCAGGATATTATCAGAAATTGTTGACTAATACCGGAGATTGTACCGAGTATGGACTTTTGAAACAATGTACTGATATTTCGTCAGATTTTAAGACATTAAAGGACGGCGAACCGAGATATCTTTACATGTCAGGTCATGCGGGCGCATTTATTGGAACGGAACAGATAAACGGCAAGATTTATAACTGTATTGAGTGTACGGCCGCTTGGGGTGGCGGAATCATGTACACTTATGTCAATGAAAAGGGCGAACGATACAATTATAAAGGCGGCGAAAGACGGGGCAAGTGGAAGAATCACGGCTTGCTTTCGACATTTCTTGAATATCCGAAAACAACAACCACACCGGATTATTCAAAGTTCCCGATTTTACGTCGTGGAAGTCGCGGAGAGTATGTTTACACATTACAGCGTTTATTAGTTCAGAAAGGTTATAATCCGAACGGCATTGACGGTATTTTTGGACCTGGTTGTGAAATCGCGGTCAAAAATTTCCAGAGCGACCACACAGACGTAGACGGAAAGAGATTAGTCGTTGATGGCATCGTCGGGCCTAAAACATGGGCTGCGTTGTATAAATAATTGAATAGGGGGAGACATTATGTTATTGAGGGACTACACTAAGCCTGAATTAGATCGGTTTATTGAGGG
>JAFYYN010000154.1 GCA_017557525.1 Lachnospiraceae bacterium | reverse complement strand
GTTCTTCATAATGATCTTTAAAGATATCTTGAAGGATATTTGACATAAGATAATTATGAAGTAAAAGCAATAAAAAGAAAACCCCACCCCTCAAGATTGAGGGGCAGGGGAGTTGAGTAGGCGAAGCCTATTTTTTATGCTTGACATCTTCATAAATGGTTCGTAATAAGATGCCTCTGTAACATCGTTAAAGGGCCTAAGATTTTACAGTTTTGTTACGGAGGGGGGGAGTAGAATGACTTCATTGTTTATGATAAATAAACCAAAAATACGGATTATGAGGAACAGGAGGATGAAGATGAAGAACGCATCTTTAAAAAGAAAACTACAGACAGTATTTGCCACAGTATTACCGGCAGTGATGATTACAGTTTCTTCCATGGGAGTATATGCTGCAACGGCGTATCAGCCTTGGAGTGAAACCAATAAAATGCCTGATACTCCAGGAAGTTACTCTTTGCAAAATGATGTGACGCCGACCTATAGCGGCTGGAGTGTTCCAGATGGAACGGTAAATCTTGATCTAAATGGAAAGACTTTTAACGGTTATCCTAGTACCGACTCTAGCGATACTTTAAATATCTATGATAACAAAGGCGGTGGAAAAATCTATTACGGCGGTGGCGGCGGTGCTTTATATGGCGGCGGTGGAACTATAAATGTTTATGGCGGTACCGTTGAAGCAGGTCCTGGCAGTGGAATTACAAACGGCAGCCCTAATGTAAATCTTTATGACGGAACATTCCTAACCAGCGAGGAGAACCCGAACGGATTCCTTGCTAGCAGCGCTAATAATGTAACAATTTACGGAGGAAAATATAACTTTGATCCTATAACGGATGGTAATGCTACGCTTGCTCCCGGAGCAACATATACCATAATAAGTGCTGCACCTGCACCTGCCGCAGAACCTCAGGTAGAAGCAGATTCACATGTTCACAGTTATGAATGGGTATCTGTAAAGGGTGCAACAGATGGTGAAGATGAGGTTATGCAGTACCGTTGCTCATGTGGCGATGTTAAGCAGGAGATGAAAGTAGCCAACAGTGCATTCAATAACTTTAATCAGAGTACAGCCAATCAGATCTCTAAAGCAGCAGCAGGTAGTACTGTAAGAGTAGAGATGGGTAGTTTCACAGCAATACATCAGATGATATTTGATGCTATGCGTCAGAGAACAGATGTAAATGTTGATTTCATATTCAGGAACGAAGGACACATGTATTCACTTTCAGTTCCCGGTGGAGCAAACCTTTCAACGCTGCCCGGTGGAGCAGCTTATACAAACACAGAGAGCTGTGGATGTGAAGGCATATACTATGTTGCACAGCAGACAAAGACTGTACCTGCTCCATTGAACTGATATACATACGAATGGCATAGCTAAACGTGAATGCCTTTGGTGAATAAGAGAATGGCTGTATAGCCGATTAGACAAAAAGGATTATCCTCAATGCAGGGGATGATCCTTTTTGTTTTATCGGGCGGAGTTCAGAGGGTGCAACCCTTTGACGGTTTGTTAAGGCAGAGCCTTAACGCAAGGTGTAGGAGTAAGACTCCTACTGGGATGCAAGGGCAAAGCCCTGCTGGTTCCAAGGCAAAGCCTGGCCCAGTT